>NZ_KI421424.1:88180-124431 GCF_000472285.1 Desulfuromonas sp. TF | reverse complement strand
CTCGTCGATGATGTCGACGATGCCGCCGATCTTCTGGGAGTTCTCCCCCAGTTCCAGCATCGCCTCGGCGACGCTCTGGACCTGGTTCTTGAGCTTCCCCATTCCGGCGATGGCGTTGTCCACCACCTGGACTCCGTTGTTGCAGGCGGTGCTGGCCTGGGCGGCCTGGGCTTCCACCCGCATGGCGTTTTCCGCCACCTGTTTGGCCGTCACGGCGATCTCCTCGCTGGTGGTGGTCGCCTGCTGCACCGCCGAGGCCTGCTGGGTGGCGCCGGAGGATTGCTGGGCGGAGATGGCCATGATCTCGTTGGCGCTGGAGGAAAGCTGATGAATCGCCTCCTTGACGCTGGCGACCATGCGCTGACTTCGATCAATCTCCCCCTTGAGGTTCTTGACGATGACCTGGGTCATCTTGTTGAAGGCGCTGGCCAGGCGCCCTATTTCGTCATTGGATTCGATTTCGATGGTTTCATCGAGGTGGCCCCCCGCGACCCTCTCCGCCACCCTGGTCACGTTGAGGAGGGGGCGGATTATACGGGCGACCACGAAATAGATGGTGATCGAGGCGAGCAGCAGAACCGCCAGCATGAATAGACCGACCGTCCTGCGCAGTTCGCCGATCGCCTCTTCAATCTCATTCATGGAGAGGCCGATGCGGAAAGCTCCCCAGTGTTCCCCGCGCACGAAAACCGGAGCGGAGATGTCCCACATCGTCTCGCCGGTATCCCTTTTGTATTCCTGGCGCAGGATCTTGTTCCCGTCGTCGCCGTCGTAGCGAGCCGCAGCCAGCCCCACCGGATCATTGAAGATGCGCTTGGTGCGGTTCTGCAATTTGTCGATCTCGGGATCCCCCGTGAGGGGCTGGGAATAGATGGAATTGTGGGTGGGCAGATAACCGTTGCGATCCACCAGCACGGCGAAAGCCACCATGCTGTCCTCCTCGACAAAGGTATCCTCGATCTTCTGTAGGTTTAAATCCAGGTAGGTGTCGTAGATGGTGTGATACTTAGGAATCGCCGCGCCGGCCAGCGGGCCTTCGGTGATCTTCCGGTAGTCGGTGTCGAAAATCTGCTCCTTAAAGAACTGCCCGCTGCTTATGGCGTCCTCCAGGACCTGCTCCATGGTCCTCGCCCCCACCAGCGCCATCGCCCGGGCCTTGGTTAGAAGCTGTCCCCGCAGGACCTCCGCACGCTGTTTGACGAGCAGGATGTTGAATGCTCCCATGATCACCGCCAGGACGATGATGAGAGCGAGAGCGATTTTCATCGATATCCGATTCTTGATCCAGTCGAACATGGCAACTCCCTTTAATAAATCTTGACAGGTAACGGATAACGAGTGACAACCAGCGGCTTCCGCTCGTCACGTTTCACGCGTTATGCGTGCCCTCTCTTTTCTGATCGATCACGAACTCCGAGCGGGACAGGATATGCTCCAGGTTGAGGAGAATCAACAGACCTTCCTCCCCCACCGTCCGTCCCGCAACCGCCTCCCGGGGAAACCCGGCAAACCCCTCCGTACACGGTTCGATCGAATCGACGGCGATGCTTTGGATTCCTTCCACCCGTTCCGCCAGAAGGGCGGTGACCAGCCCGGCAGTCTCCACCACCACCAGCCTCCCGCCGGCAGGGAGATCCTCTCCGGGCAACCCCAGCATTCGACGCAGATCGGTGACCGCCACGATCTCTCCGCGCAGGTTGATGACCCCCCGGATATGGTCGACTACCCTCGGCACGCGGATGAGGCGGGGCATCCGCAGGACTTCGCGGGCTGCCGAGGCGGAAAGACCGTAGCGTTCACCGGCCAGGCGGATCACCACGAAATCGCGGGTTTCAGAAGCCGTGGCCTCTTCGGCCTCCTCGATTCCCCTCCAGTACTCCTCCCGCATTTCCTTAAGAACGTCCTGGATCTGGTAGGTCTGCTGTTTTTTCATGCCGGTCCCCGCAGATGGTTCAATCGATTCGGATCAAGCCGCGAGAATACTTTCCACATGCCGTATCAGGGACCTGCCGTCGAAGGGTTTCAGAACGTATCCGTCCGCTCCGGAATTCCGGGCGAGAATTTCCAGTTCTTCCCGGGGTTTGGTCGACATCAGGAGTATGGGAATGTTGCGGCTTGATTCGCGTTCCTTGAGCAGTCGCACCTTCCGGTCGCCGTTGAGCATAGGCATCATGACATCGATCAGGATCAGATCGGGGCGGCGGGATGAATAGATGTGGCGGTTGGCTTCAATCCCCGAGTCGGCAGTAATGACCTCATAGCCTGCACTTTGCAGGGCATCGGCGGCCACGGCCAGAACCAGCTTGCTGTCGTCGATCACGACGACGCGTTTTGCTGCCATTGATGATTCCTTTTTCATGGATTGTCTCTCGATTCGATTTGAAAAATCAGGTACATGCTCCTGGTTGAGCTGAAATCAGCAGTTGTGCAGGTAAAGGAGATTCATCGGGCGAAAGCACATTGAGTGATTTCGATCGGTGCAGCCTCGTCGCAGCCGGCGCCTTCGTTCATCTGGCGGAGCGCTTCAGCGTCCATCGGAGGGCTGAAAAAGTACCCCTGCAATTCATCGCAGCGGCTGGCCTGCAGGAAGGTTTTCTGGTCATCACGCTGTACCCCCTCGGCCAGAACCTTGATATTGAGGTTGTGGGCCATGGAAATGACGGCGGTAACGATAGCCATGTCGTCCGGGCTGTCGGGTATTTCCATGACGAATGATCGATCGATTTTGAGCATGTCGATGGGAAGGTGCTTAAGGTAGCTCAAGGATGAATATCCGGTTCCGAAATCGTCGACGGAGATATGCACTCCGATCTTTTTCAACCGGGCCAGGGTCTGTATCGCATGGTCGACATCTTTCATGATGACGCTTTCAGTGATTTCCAGGCTGAGATGCTTCGGCTTGAGACCGGTTTCCGAGAGAATATGACGGATCGAATCATAGAGCTCGGGCTTCTGAAACTGGCGGGGAGAGAGATTGACTCCGATTCGCCAGGCCGGGGCTCCTTCATCCTGCAACTTTCTGCCCTGAAGGCAGGCCGTCCGCAAAACCCACTCGCCGAGGGGGATGATCAAACCGGTCTCTTCGGCCAGGGAGATGAAGTTGGCGGGGAAGAGCAAGCCTCGCGTCGGGTGCTGCCAGCGCACCAGCGCCTCGATTCCGATCACTTTCAGGGTGGCAGCGTCTACCTGGGGCTGGTAGTGGAGGACGAATTCATTCTTCGCCAGCGCCTTGCGAAGCTGTCCTTCCGTAAGCATCCGCTCCTCCGCCCGGGTATTCATCTCGGAAGCGAAGAATTGAAGGGTGTTTCGGCCTTTCTCTTTTGCCTGCTGCAGGGCGGTGTCGGCGTTTTTCAACAGAGTGCGGGCATCGGCGCCGTCATGAGGGTAAATGGAGATCCCCAGGCTGGCATTGATCACGACTTCCTGCTCATCGACGGTAAACGGGAGGCTGACCACTTCAAGGAGTCGCTTCGCCAGTTGCGCCGCCGTGCTCTCCTGGTCGATGTCGGGTATCAATAGATTGAAACTGTCGCCGCCCATGCGTGAGATGGTATCGTTTTCGTGCAGAAAGGCGGTCAGCCGTTTGGCAAACATCTGAAGAATCTGATCCCCTCTGGGGTGGCCGAAGGCATTGTTGATCTTTTTGAAATGATCCAGGTCCAGGCAGAACAGGGCGAAACTCTTGTTCACCCGGTGCGAAGCGGCAATTTTCATGTTGATGCGGTCGGTGAAAAGGACCTGGTTGGGCAGGTTGGTCAATGGATCGAAATGAGACAGATATCGGGCGACTTTTTCCGCCTCTTTTCGCGCGGTTATATCGATCATGGTGCCGACGATGCCACCTGTGACTCCATCGGGATTCTTGAAGACGGCTTTTTGGAAAAGGACCTCGCGATTTGTGCCATCGGCATACCGCACCGCGGTTTCGTAACTCTGGCTCCCTCCCTGGCGGAAGAGTGCCTGATCCGCTTCATGGTAAACGGCGGCGAATTCTTCGGGGGAAACTCCGTAGACGGTCTGACCGATGATTTTATTCCGGTCAAGCCCGATAAACCTTTCAAAATTCGTGTTGCAGCCGGTGTAGACGCCTTTTTCATTCTTGAAGAATATCGGAAAAGGGACCGCATCCAGGATCGCCTGGGAACGTCGGCGCTGTGCGAGAAGTTTTTCCTTCAGTATCCGCCGGTCCATTTCGGCGGCGACCCGGGCTGCGAAAAATTTGAGCACTGCCTGAATCACTTCGGGATTTTTGGCCTTTCTGCGGCCCAGTACCGCCATCAACCCTTCAAGCTGCCCCGTAGAGTTGAAAAGCGGCATGCCGAAATAGCATTCCGCGTCCTGGTAAAATACTCCATGCGAAGGGAAATGCTTTTTCAGAGAAGAAGGAACAATGGAGGGTTTTCCCACTTTGATCATCCGCTCACAGGGGGTGCCTTCGACAGAATAGGTCAGGTTTTCACGGGGCTGGTGATCGATGAACAGGGAGGTCGAGCGGATGTGTCCGCCATCGTTATCGAGTCGACCGATGACGAGAAAGTCCATATCCAGGTCGTTCGAAAAGATCTCGTCCAGAGTACGGATGAAATTGTCACCACTTCCCGCGGCAACCGCCATCATCTTCCGGGATAATTTTAATGGGATATCTTTATAGATCATGGTTGATTCGCTCTGGAGCGGGAGATTATTTTTATTTTTGAAACACAATTTATACTAGTGCAGGGTTTCAGGCCGCGGGAGGACTGAACTGGGAATTAGTCTCCGGTTTCCGCGATAACGAATTGAAATGATGAATGAATATTAAATAATTCTTTCGTGCTGAATTTCCGGTGAACCGGTCGCCTTTGAGAGAGGATTCCTGACATGCCGTAGAAAAAAGTAAAGGAGCTGGAATAAATTACAACGATGTTTTATTTTAGTCAAGTTGAAACCGGGAAAACTGCATTTGGGAATAACTCCCTTTCATCACCTGAGCCTATCGGAGTTTCGAAGGGGATAAAAGATATAAAATGGCTTGGAAGATATTTTCTTAAATACAAAAAAGCCCTCGTGAAGAGGGCGTCATCGTCATGGATTGGATTTTGGAGAGGCGATGCTCAGCTTTCTTCTCCGAAAACCTGGGCACTGAAAATATAGATTTCGGCATCATCGGCACGCCAGGCGTCGGTCGGCAGACCGGCCTTGACGCAGGTCTGATTCAGAAAGGTTTCCCGGTCCCAGGAATGTTCGATGGCGACCTGGGGGAGGAGGACGCCCCGATAATAACCTTTTTCGAGATAGATGCCGTGTTTGCCCACCTCGATTTCGGTGATATCCTCAATCTTGTGCAACGGTGTAAGAACGGAGATCTCCAGCGTGAAATCCTGGAGATCCTCTTCTTTCATCGGATAGAAGCGAGGATCCTTGCTGGCCGATGCGACGGCCATCTCAGCAACCTCTCTGAATATTGGAAGCTCGGACTGAAAGTTGCCGATGCAGCCCCTGAGCTGGCCGCTCTGTTTAATGGTGACAAAACAACCGTTGCGGGTGTTGAGGGACATTTCTTCCCTCGGTTCTATGTAGACCTGACCACTTTGAATATGGGTTTCGATCGATTTGCGGGCGATGGAGAGCAGGATGCCCTTTTCCTTAGAAGTCAGCTCCTTTTCCACGAAACCTCCTGTAAGACAAACCATGAATATTGATGCTTCGCAAAAAAACCAAGGTGTGGCGACGCCATGAATATCGGCCCCGGGAATTTTTAGGCCGGCGACGACGCAATACTAGTCGGATTCCTCGTAATTTTCAAGAGATTTGGTTCACGATGGGAGTTAAAAACTGATTATCCTCGGAAGGATCGGTCTCTCCGGTCCTTTTAAGATCGATGAAGGCGCAGGAAGGATTAAAATAAGTCGAAGCTTGGGATTCACGCGGAGGATTGCCCCGGCGCGGGCCGGCAGCAAAGCGATTGCCGACCCGCCGCATGGGGCCGTATTGTAAGAAGTGATCACTTGTGAATCTTGCGGAGGGTAGTGTGCCGCACCCACGCTCCTGAGAACCTACTCGTTGGCCGCAACCGGCGCCGTCGCTCCGTGAATGATGATTTCGCGCTCTCCCTTCACGGCCCATAGAGCGCCGCAGTCGCCGCACTCCTGCAGGTTCTCCGTAAACCCGTCTGAATGAGTGTCAATTTCCACATGGGTTTTGTTCTTGCATATCGGACATTCCATCATCGCCGCTCTCCTCTTTGCTATCTGGTTATAATTACCACAATTGTTTAGAGAATAGGTCTGTCCGAGGCGGATTGCAAGTAAAAAAAGTCGATAAAATAAATACTTAGAATGTTAATGGTTTGCTGTCCATAACGATATTTGATATTTTTTTAAGGGCGGGGATGTCGATTCGGCAATCCTATTCCAAGTTCCCGTAAGCATTATATTTTTTGTGTTTAAAACATATGTACGATTTTTAATTGTATTTGGTCAGACCAGTCCGGTAGATAAAGGGCAGAAATAGAAAAGAGGCTCCTTGAGGGAGCCTCTTTTCATTTCAGCAGAATGTATTGGATCTCAGGCTTTTTTCTTTTCGTGCTTTTTTCGATCATTTGCATCGAGGTACCGTTTGCGCAGCCGGATCGATTTGGGTGTGACTTCGACGAGTTCATCGTCGGCGATGAACTCGAGGGCCTGTTCCAGGGAGAGAATGCGCGGGGGAGAGGTTTTTGTGGAATCGTCGGTGCCTGATGCGCGAACGTTGGTCAGTTTCTTGCCTCTGCAGGCGTTCACCACCAGGTCGTTGTCCTTGGAGTGCTGTCCGATGATCATCCCCTCATAGACGCTGGTGCCTGGACCGACAAAGAGGATGCCTCGGTCCTGGAGATTGAAGAGGGAGTATGACACCGTCTCGCCGGTATCGATGGAGATGAGCACACCGTTCTTACGTCCGGAGATGGGGCCCTTGTAAGGCGCGTACTCGTGGAAGGTATGGTTCATCACTCCGGTGCCCCGGGTGTCGGTGAGAAACTCGGTCCGGAAACCGATCAGGCCGCGGGCGGGGATGATGAATTCGAGACGGTTGGTGCCATCCATCGGCTGCATGGAGACCATTTCAGCCTTGCGGGTCCCGAGCTTCTCGATGACCGTTCCCTGGTGTTCTTCCGGAACATCGATCACCAGATATTCCATCGGCTCGCACTTGACCCCATCGATCTCACGGAAGATGACTTCAGGCTTGGAAACCGAGAGCTCGAAACCCTCGCGGCGCATGTTTTCGATCAGGATCGACAGATGCAGTTCGCCGCGCCCGGAAACCTTAAAGGTATCTGTATTTCCGGTGTCCTCGACGCGCAGGGAGACGTTGGTTCGCAGCTCCCTCATCAGCCGGTCGCGGATGTTGCGGGACGTGACGTATTTCCCCTCCTTGCCGGCGAAGGGGGAATCGCTGACCATGAAATTCATCGACAGGGTCGGCTCGTCGATGGCCATGTAGGGGAGGGGCACCGGATTGTCCGAGGCCGCGAAGGTTTCGCCGATGCCGACCTGATCGAAACCGGCGATGGTGACGATATCGCCGGCGAGCGCCTCGGAGAGCTCCACCTGGCTGAGCCCTTCGTAGCCGAGAAGCTTGCTGATCCGGCCCTTGGTCACCTTGCCGTCCTTGTCGATATGGGCGATGGTTTCCCCTGCCCGGACCTTGCCGCTGAAGATTTTGCCGGTGGCGATGCGGCCGATGTAGTCGTTGTAGGCGATGCTGCTGACCAGCATCTGGAATGAGGCGTCAGGATTCGCTTCGGGCGGAGCGACGCGGGCGGCGATCATTTCGAACAGCGGCTCCAGGTTGTCGGAGGGATCTTCCAGTTCGCGTTTGGCGTAGCCCGATTTGGCGCTGGCGAAGATGATCGGGAAGTCGAGCTGCATCTCGTCGGCATTGAGTTCGCAGAAGAGATCGAATACCATGTCGACGACCGCTTCGGGACGGGCCCCGGGGCGGTCGATCTTGTTGATGACGACAATCGGCTTGATCCCAAGGTCGAGGGATTTCTTGAGCACGAAGCGGGTCTGGGGCATGGGGCCGTCAAAGGCGTCGACCAGCAGGAGGACCGAATCGACCATCTTGAGCACCCGCTCGACCTCGCCTCCGAAGTCGGCGTGCCCGGGGGTGTCGACGATGTTGATCTTGATGCCGCCGTGATGGATGGAGAGATTCTTGGAGAGGATGGTGATCCCCCGCTCCTTCTCCAGGTCGTTGCTGTCCATCACCCGTTCGGTGATGACCTGGTTTTCCCGGAAGACCCCGGACTGCTTGAGCATGGCATCGACGAGAGTGGTCTTGCCGTGGTCGACGTGGGCGATGATGGCGATGTTGCGGATATTCTGAGGCATGGAATTAACTGCTCCTAAAATATAAATGTTGTTCTTTGCTAAACCCACCCATCTTATAGGATGGAACTTTAAATGGCCACAAAAAAATTAAGACCCGGAACGTCTCCTCACACAATGCCAGGAAAGGCGTCTAGCGCCCCCTCCTTGGGGCGAGAGGAAGAACATATTGATTGACGGCATCAATGATGTCGGTCTTGCCAAGTTGTGGAGAACGTTTTAAGATCGGGCAGACTCACCCTGATCGGAGATATCCATATGCCTGTTCGCAGTTCTGTTCGCGGTTTTCACTGCCTTTATTTCCTGCTCGTTCTGTTCCTGCTGTGTGGCGGTTGTTCGGTCAATCCGGCAACCGGAAAGAAGGAGCTGGCTCTTTTTCAGGTGCCGGTCGCCGAGGAAGTCGCCATAGGCGAAAAGACCTTCCCTCGTGCCCTGCAGCAGATGGGGGGCGAATATCCCGATCCCCGCCTCAATGGGTATGTGAACGACGTCGGCCGGCGTCTCGGCCGACTCAGCCAGCGGCCCGACCTCCCCTATACCTTTCGGGTGGTCAACGATTCCACCCCGAATGCCTTCGCTCTTCCCGGTGGGTTCATCGCCATCAGCCGCGGCCTGCTGGTCCATCTGGAGAACGAAGCGCAGCTCGCCGCTGTCCTGGGACATGAAGTCGGTCATGTGGCCGCCAGGCATTCCGTGCAGGGGATGCAGCGTGGGACGCTTTTCAATGCGGCCCTGGCGGTCCTGTCGGGGGTAACCGCGGAGACGGGGTACGGTCCTCTTGCCGAGCAGGCGGGACAACTGACCGCCAGCCTTCTGGAGAACTCCTACAGCCGCGATCAGGAGCGGGAGTCCGACATGCTGGGGATCGACTACATGGTGCGTTCCGGCTACAACCCGACGGGGGCGGTCCAACTTCAGGAATTCTTCTACAGTAAGATAGAGGGGGGGGCGGAGCCTGGCTGGCTCGCCGGGCTCTTCCGCACCCATCCCTTCTCCCGGGACCGGATGCTGGCCAATGAAGATTATATTCGCGTCAATTTTCCGCAGGCCCTGAGAGATCCCCGGCATGAACTGCGCCCCAAGCCGTTCCTCGATGCCACCGCCGGGTTGCGGAAGGTGCAGCCCGCCTATGAGCTGTATGAGCAGGCCCGCCGACTTGAGGCGGGGGACGATCTGGTTGGAGCGATCGAAACCTACCTCCGAGCCCTGGAGATAGCGCCGAACGAGGCGCTGATCTATACCGGCCTGGGACTGGCTTCCATCAAGGCTGGAGATCTGAACCCGGCCCGCCGCTATCTGATCAAGTCCGTGCAACTCGACGGAGATTATTATCAGTCTCATCTCGGACTGGGGTATGTCCACCTGCAGCAGGAAGATGGTGCCGCCGCCGTACAGTCGCTGGAAAGGAGCATGGAGTTGCTGCCCACCTTGCAGGGCGGCTTTCTCCTGGCCGAAGGGAACGAGAAATTGGGGAGGAAGCAGAAGGCCCTGGAGCTGTTTCGAGCCGTGGCCGAGGCCGACCCCAAGGGGAAGCTGGGTCGGACGGCGGCCGAACGGATGCGGACTCTGGAGAGCCGGTAAATGGACTGGTCTTCCTTTCTGGGGGAGGGGGAAACGGTGCGCTGGGAGGGACGGCCTGCGCCGCGGTGTTTCACCTTCCGCAACTGGCGGCATTCCCTGTTCGGCCTCTTCCTTCTGATCATCGCCGTCTATTGGCAGATCGTCGCACTCGAGCTCGCCATGGCCTACGGACTTTCCTTCATCGCCTGGATACCTTTGCCCGTTCTGCTGGCGGCCCTGTATCTCTCCCTCGGTCATCTGCTGCGATCCAGGCTGGAGTGGGAAAGGGTTTTCTACGCCATCACCGACCGGCGCGTCCTGGCTCTCAGCGGGATTCGCCGGCAGCGAGTGAATGCTCTGCCACTGGCACAGGTGACCTATTTCCAACTAAAATATCAGGCTGAGAACCTGGGGACCATCCGCATCCATGGGGATCGTTCATCCAAACCCCTCGTTCTGCACTGTCTGGAGTATCCCCGCAGGGCGACCGATCTGCTGGAGGAGACCGTGACCGTAAAGCGTGATCAGTGAACAGTGATCAGTGACAATAGCGGTTCTCTTTCTATATCACCGGCTTTTAAACCCGTCACGCATCACTCGTCACGCATCACGGCTTTTAAGTTTGACTTTGCCTGAACCATTGACTACCATTTCGGCGAATTCTGTCGAAAAGGATCTAATCGCGTGTTTATGAATAAGAAATTCTACCTGGAGACCTTCGGTTGCCAGATGAACGTGGTCGACTCGGAACGGATCGTCGATCTGCTCCGACAGATCGGGTACGGGGAGGTCGCCGACGCCGCCGAGGCCGATCTGATCCTGCTCAATACCTGTTCGGTCCGCGACAAGGCCGAGCGCAAGGTGTACGGGCACCTGGGGAGCTTCAAGCCCCTCAAGGACGAGAACCCGGCCCTCATCCTCGGCGTCGGGGGGTGCGTCGCCCAGCAGGAAGGGGAGCGCCTTCTCCGGAAGCTTCCTTATCTCGACCTGGTGTTCGGGACCCACAACGTGCACAAGCTCCCTGAAATGGTGCGCAGTGTGGAGGAAAACCGGGTGCGCTGCCACGAGACCGAGTTTCTCGACAGGGAAACCCGGCTGCAGCTCTTCCCCGTCCGGACCGAAGGGGATTCGGTCACCCGTTTCGTCACCGTTATGCAAGGATGCGACAACTTCTGTTCGTACTGCGTCGTCCCTCACGTGCGCGGACGGGAGGTGAGCCGTCCCAGCGCCGAGATCCTCGACGAAATCCGGCATCTGGCCGACAGTGGCGTCCGCGAAGTCACCCTCATCGGGCAGAACGTCAATTCCTACGGAGGCAAGGAAGCGGGGGAGCTTTCTTTTGCCGAACTGCTGGCCCGGGTTCACGAAATCGAAGGAATCGAGCGGATCCGCTTCACAACCTCCCACCCCAAGGATCTCTCCGACGAGCTGATCGACTGCTTCGGCATCCTGGACAAGCTGTGCACACATATCCATCTGCCGGTGCAGAGCGGTTCGAGCCGCATCCTGCAGCTGATGAACCGCGGTTACGACCGGGAAGGATACCTGGACAAGGTGCGCCGCCTCAAGACGGTATGCCCCGACATCCGCCTTACCTCCGACATTATCGTCGGTTTCCCGGGAGAGACCGGGGAGGATTTCGAGGAAACTCTGAGCCTCGCCGCCGAGGTGCGTTATGCCGACATCTTCTCTTTCCTTTATTCCCCCCGCCCCGGCACCGCCGCGGCCGCACTTTCCGACGATCTCGGGGCGAAGGAGAAGCAGGAGCGGTTTGACCGTCTGCTGGCCCTGCAGGAGAAGAACAGCCGTGAAATCTGGGAAGGGGACTGCGGAAAAATCCTGCCGGTGCTGGTTGAAGGGGAGAGCCGACAGGGGGACGGCCAGCTTTTCGGCCGTACCACCTGGAACCGCATCGTCAATTTCGCCGGCGACTGGTCGCTGGTCGGAAAGGTCATCAACGTGAGGATCGTCGCGTCACGGAAGAACAGCCAGCTCGGCGAAATTGAGGAATCAGGCTCCAGGAATCAGGAATCATGAAAAGCTGAGCCTGAAACCTGAGACCTGATACCTGAAACCTCTTTTCCGGAGGAAAAGAATGATCGACCTGCATACCCATACCGTGTTCAGCGACGGGGAATTGATCCCGGTAGAGCTTGCCCGGCGCGCCGCGGTGGCCGGATACAGGGCTATCGCCATCACGGATCACGGCGATTTTTCCAATTTCGATCTGATCATTCCTCGGCTCGTCCGGGTGGCGGCTGAACTCGGAGATGCCTGGGGGATCACCATCCTGCCGGGGATCGAGCTGACCCACATTCCTCCGGCGATGATCGCCGCCGCTGCCGGCGAGGTCCGCGCCCTGGGGGCGAGAATCGTCGTCTGCCACGGCGAAACGCTCACCGAGCCGGTGGCGCCCGGAACCAATCGGGCCGCCCTCGCGGCGGACATCGACATCCTCTCCCATCCCGGACTGATTACCGCCGAGGAGGCGGCGCTCGCCGCGGAACGGGGAATCTGCCTGGAGATCACCACCCGCAAGGGACACTCTCTCTCCAACGGCCACGTGGCCCGCACGGCCCTGGCCGCCGGCGCCCGCATGGTGGTCAACAACGATGCTCACGGCCCGGGAGACCTCGTCTCCCCAGAAATGGCCCGCAGGATCGCCCTGGGGGCGGGGCTGACGGAAGAGCAGTTCGAGCAGTGCCGGCGGAATTCGGAAGAGCTGGTGAAGAAGGCGTTGAAGTGAAAAGCGTCATTTGTCATTAGTCCTTTGTCCTTTGTAAAGGCGAGAACCATTGACGACTGACTACGGACAGCAACCGCAAGTGACCAATGACCAGTGACAAATGACAGAGGTTTTCCCATGAACGATAAAGACTTCAACTTTCTGAAAGAACTCGTGGAAACCCCCAGCCCATCGGGGTTCGAGCAGCCGGCCCAACGGGTACTGCGCCGCGAGTTGGAAGGGGTGGCAGACGAGGTGCGCACGGACGTGATGGGGAACGTCATCGCCCGGCTCAAGGGGAAAGGGGAAGGGGCTCCGCGGGTGATGCTGGCCGGGCACTGCGACGAGATCGGCTTCATGGTCAAGTACATAGACGACGGCGGCTTCCTCTACTTTGCTCCCATCGGCGGAGTCGACGCCCACCTGGTGCCGGGACAGAGGGTTCAGGTTCATGCCGCATCCGGTCCGCTGGCGGGGGTCGTCGGGAAGAAGCCCATCCATCTCATGGAAGCTAAGGACCGGGAAACCGTCGTCAAGTTCAAAAGTCAGTTCATCGATATCGGCTGCGGCGACCGGGCCGAAGCCGAGGCTCTGGTGGCCGTCGGCGACCCGGTGACCTTCGCCGTCGGCATGGAGCGCCTTCAGAGGGACCGGGTGACTTCCAGGGCCTTCGACGATAAAATGGGGGCGTTCATCGTCGCCCGCGTGCTCCAGGAAGTGCGGCGGCGCGGCGCGGCCCCCGTCGATCTCTACAGCGTCTCCACCGTGCAGGAGGAACTCGGTCTGCGCGGCGGCACCACCAGCGCCTATGGTGTGAATCCCGACATCGGCATTGCCGTGGAGGTCGGCTTTGCGACCGACTTTCCAGACGTGGACAAGAAGGAGGTCGGTGAGACAAAGGTGGGGGGCGGTCCGATCATCACCCGGGGGGCGAACATCAATCCTGCCCTCTTCGCCCTGCTCGTCGAAACCGCCCGGAGCGAGGGGATTCCCTATCAGATCTCCGGCTCTCCCCGGGCCACCGGCACGGACGCCAACGTCATGCAGCTTTGCCGCGGCGGCGTTGCCACGGCCCTGGTCGGTGTTCCGCTGCGCTATATGCATTCCCCCTCCGAGGTCCTCTCCCTGGCCGATATCGAGAATACCGTGCGCCTGCTGACAGCCCTCATGTACAGGATCAACGACAGCGGGAGTTTCATACCCAACTGATCCTTTTAACCTTGACGCACAACCGTCTTCTTCTATAGACTCATCGATTAATATTTTGCCCCGAAGAACCCGAACAAGGAGATGGAAATGCAGGATCTCGAGATCCGAGAAGGCCTGACATTCGACGATGTCTTGCTCGTTCCCGCCCATTCAACGGTCCTCCCCAAGGAAGCCGACCTGACCAGCCATCTTACCCGGAAGATTCAACTCAAAATTCCCCTGCTGTCTGCCGCCATGGATACCGTGACCGAAGCTCGCAGCGCCATCTGCATGGCACGCGAGGGTGGAATGGGCATACTCCACAAGAATATGACCCCCACCGAGCAGGCGCTGGAGGTGGATCAGGTCAAGAAGTCGGAAAGCGGGATGATCGTCGACCCGATCACCATGCGTCCCGATCAGAAAATTTATGAGGCTCTGGAGCTGATGAAGAAGTACCGCATCTCCGGGGTTCCCATTACCAGCGAGGGCAAACTGGTCGGCATCCTGACCAACCGCGACCTGCGATTCGAAACCCGCCTCGATCAGCCGATCTCCGCGGTCATGACCAAGGAAAAACTGGTCACGGTGCCGCCGGGAACCACCCTGGAGGAGGCAAAGCGCCACCTGCACGCTCACCGGATTGAAAAACTGCTGGTGGTCGACGACAGTTACAGACTCAAAGGCCTGATCACCATCAAGGACATCGAGAAGGTGCGCAAGTACCCCAACGCCTGCAAGGACGAGATGGGCCGTCTGCGAGCCGGAGCCGCCATCGGTCCCGGCGGCGACCGCGAGGAGCGGCTGGAGGCCCTGATCCGGGCCGGGGTCGACGTGGTCGTCATCGACACCGCTCACGGGCATTCCCAGGGTGTCATCGATGCGGTCATCGACACCAAACGCCTCTATCCCGATCTGCAGTTGGTGGCCGGCAATATCGCCACCGCCGCGGCCGCCGAGGCCCTGATCAAGGCCGGCGCCGACGCAGTCAAGGTCGGTATCGGTCCCGGTTCCATCTGCACCACCCGGGTCGTGGCCGGGGTGGGCGTTCCGCAGATCACCGCCATCGTCGACGTCGCCAGCGTCACCCGCAAGGCAGGCATCCCCCTCATTGCCGACGGCGGCATCAAGTATTCCGGCGAGCTACCCAAGGCGATCGCCGCCGGCGCCGACGTGATCATGATCGGTTCTCTCTTCGCCGGCACCGACGAATCCCCCGGCGAAACGATCCTGTATCAGGGGCGCACCTACAAGTCCTATCGCGGCATGGGAAGCCTCGGGGCGATGAAGCAGGGGAGCAAAGATCGCTACTTCCAGGGGGATGTGGAAAACGAGGTCAAGCTCGTCCCCGAAGGGATCGAAGGGCGCGTCCCCTATCGCGGCAGCCTGTCCGAGAACATCCACCAGCTCATGGGCGGGCTGCGCGCCGGAATGGGATACACCGGCTGCCGCACTCTCAAGGAGCTGCAGGAAAAAGGGCGGTTCATGCGCATCACCAACGCCGGCCTGCGCGAATCCCACGTCCATGACGTGAACATTACTCACGAAGCGCCGAATTACCGCGTGGAACGCGCTAATTAAGGATACGGTAGGGGCAATTCATGAATTGCCCCTACACCGGAGATAGGCAAATGCAGCAGGACATCCACAGAGAAAAAATACTCATCCTCGATTTCGGCTCCCAGTACACCCAGCTGATCGCCCGGCGGGTGCGCGAGGCGCACGTCTACTGCGAGCTGCACCCTTTCGACATGGGGCTTGAGGCCATCCGGGCCTTCGCTCCCAAGGGGATCATTCTCTCCGGAGGCCCCAAATCGGTCTACGAGGAAGGCGCCCCCGCGGTCGCGGAGGAGCTTTTCGAAATCGGCGTGCCCGTTCTCGGCATCTGCTACGGCATGCAGCTTCTCTCCCGCCATTTCGGTGGCGAGGTGGTTCCGGCAGGCAAACGCGAGTTCGGACATGCCGATCTTCAGGTTCATCCCAAAGGGGCTCCCGGTCCCCTGTTCGACGGCTTCTTTCTCGAGGGGAAAAGCCCGGTATGGATGAGTCACGGCGATCACGTCGAAAAGGTGCCGGCCGGCTTCGAGGTGGTCGCGGGGACGGACAATGCCCCGGTGTGCGCCATCCAGAACGTCGAGCGCAGTCTCTATGGAGTCCAGTTCCATCCCGAGGTGAACCACACCCCCCGGGGCGAGGTGCTCATAGACACCTTCGTGCGCAAGATCTGCGGGTGCACGGGGCAGTGGACGCCGGGGCAGATCATCGAGGATGCCGTGGCGCGCATTCGCGAGCAGGTCGGCGGCGATCATGTCATCCTGGGACTCTCCGGCGGCGTCGACTCCTCGGTCGCGGCGGCCCTGATCCACCGCGCCATCGACGAACAGCTCACCTGCGTCTTCGTCGACAACGGCCTGCTGCGCCTGGGCGAAGGGGATCAGGTGATGTCGACTTTCGCCGAGAATCTCGGGGTCAAGGTGATCCGTGTCGATGCTGAGGAGCGCTTTTTATCGGCTCTCGCCGGCGAGCGGGACCCGGAGAAGAAGCGCAAGATCATCGGAAATCTCTTCGTCGACATCTTCGAGGAGGAGTCGAACAAGCTCAAGGATGCCAACTGGCTGGCCCAGGGGACGATCTACCCCGACGTCATCGAGTCGGCCGGGGCCAAGACCGGCAAGGCCCACAACATCAAGAGCCACCATAACGTCGGCGGCCTTCCCGACTATATGAAGCTCAAGCTCCTAGAACCCCTGCGCGAGCTGTTCAAGGACGAGGTTCGCGCCATCGGCGAGGAACTCGGCCTTCCGCACCGCATGGTCTGGCGGCATCCCTTCCCGGGCCCCGGGCTGGGCGTGCGCATCCTCGGCGAGGTGAAGAAGGAGTACGCCGAAATCCTGCGCTCCGCCGACGCCATCTACATCGAGGAGCTCTACCGGAGCGGCCACTACGACAAGATCAGCCAGGCCTTTGCCGTTTTTCTGCCGGTCAAAAGCGTTGGAGTCATGGGGGACGGCCGCACCTATGAGTACGTCATCGCCCTGCGGGCGGTGGAGACCAGAGACTTCATGACCGCCGGCTGGTATCCGATGCCCTACGCCGATCTGGCGCGAATCAGCAACCGCATCATCAACGAGGTGCGCGGCATCAACCGGGTGACCTACGACATCTCCAGCAAGCCTCCCGCGACCATCGAGTGGGAGTAGAGTCGGTAACGAATCACCAATCACCAATATGGGGGTTTCATGAGCGACAGCCGCACCACTCTGAAGCAGCTTAAGGAGAAAATGTCGGAGTTCGTTCGGGAACGGGAATGGGAGCAGTTCCACACCCCCAAGAACCTCTCAATGTCGATCGCTATCGAGGCCGCCGAGCTGATGGAGCACTTCCAGTGGCTCACCGTGGAGGAATCGAAGAACCTTCCTCCCGAAGCCCTGGCCGATATCGGCGAGGAGTTGGCCGACATCGTCATCTACGCCCTTTCCCTCTCCAATGCCCTCGATCTGGACCTCTCCGAAACCATCCTGGCGAAAATGGACAAGAACACCCGCAAATATCCCAAGGATAAGGTGCGGGGCAAGTCACATAAATACACCTATTACCAGGAATCAAAAGACTGATAGTTTAATAGCTTGCAGCTTGCAGCTGATATCCGATAACTGACAGCTGATACCCGGAGGCCGCGTGACCAAGCCCGCGAAGAAATACAGCCAGGCCGCCCGGCTGCACGATGTGATCCGGGTGCTGGAGGCGCGCTACGGAGCCACGGTTGATGAGCTGGCCGAGGAGTGCGCCGTCGACCGCCGCACCGTTTATCGCGACCTGCAGGCGATTCGCGATGCCGGCTATCCTCTGGTCTCCGAGCGGCAGGATGACGGCCGGATGCTCTACCGCTTCATCACCGGGTTCAAGAAGATTCCCCCCATCACCTTTTCCCTCAACGAGCTGATGACCCTTTATCTGTGCCGGGGACAGCTCGCCTTTCTGGCCGGGACTCCCTTCCAGGACGATCTCGACGCCATCTTCGGCCGGATCCGCTCTTCGCTGCCGCCGCGCAGCGTCGCCCATCTCGAACGTCTGGCCGAGGCCGCCGCCCCTCGCTTTCAGGGACTGAGGGATTACCGCACCCGACGGCCCATCCTTGAAAAGCTGCGTGAGGCTCTTCTTTATCAGTATCGCTGCGAGATTCTCTACGCTCCACCGCGGAGGGAGCCCGAAACCTACCGATTCGACCCCTACACCCTGCTTTTCTTCAAGGATTCCCTCTACCTTGGTGGCTTCGCCCACAACCGCGGAGCCCTGCGCCTCTTCCTGGTCGATCGTCTGCAGGAGGTGGCCGTCACCACGGAGCGCTTCGAAGTTCCCGATACTTTCCGGGTGGAGGACCTCACCGGCAGCGCTTTCGGCCTTATCGATGACGATCCGATGGAGATCCGGGTGCGCTTCGGCTCCCAAATCGCCCACCTGATCCGAGAGCGTACCTGGCATCCCGCCCAGATTCTCGAAGAAGAAGAGGGCGGATCCCTCCTTCTTTCCTTCAGCGCCGGAGGCGAGAAGGAGATCCTCTCCTGGCTCTATTCCTACCTCCCGCACGTCGAGGTCCTCGCTCCGCCTCTCCTGCGCTCTTCCTTCCTAGAAGGACTATCGGAAGGAATCCTGTTCCAAAAATCGGAGACTTCGGCCTGAAGACGAAGACTGAGATGGAAAACTGAAATCTGATGGCCATGACGTATTCTGTCACGGTCATCTTTTATACCTGTAGTCAGAAAGAACATCGCCAACTTAACAGGAGGTGCGACATGATCTGGCTGCAGATGGAGGAAGAAAACGGCAGGGCTCTGTATCTCGACATTCAGCGGGTCGAACAGCGTCAACAGCGCGAGCGGCTCTGCTATTCCGTCGTCGGAATGCTCGGCAATGGTCTTGAAGAGGGAGAAGTGCTGATCGAGGTGGGTTCCGGAGTGGAGGTGATTTTTGTCGATGAGTGGATGCCCGGCAGGGGACTTCCGGCTTTCGTCGCTGAAGCCGGTCGGGAGACGGTGTCTTCGGCAATTGCCGACGAGCTGTCGGCTATCTTTTTCTGCGTTGAGAATTTCCCCTCCCTTGAAGTCCGGCCGCGGCGGCAGGTGACCGGTTACCGGGCCGATGGAAGATGGATGGCCCTGCGTCCCCGGCACTACGCCGAGCAGTTGGAACTCCCCATGGAGGTCGGCGAGACCGCTCCAGCATGGAATCGCAGCGTCGCCTGAAAAGATTGCATTTCGGAGGCCGCTGGGGTAAAAAGAACGCAACTTCGGGCCTCAAAATGATGCCCTCGAAAAAATCCGTCGAATGACTAAGCGATGCCCTCGAAAAACCCGGCGAATGACGCCATCAAGGATGCATCCATGCGCAGCATCGTTCTCGCCTCCACCAGCCCCTACCGGCGCCAGCTTCTTGCCCAGTTGGAGTTCTCGTTCATAACGGCCGCTCCGCTTTATGTCGAGAAACTGGACCAGAGCGTCTCACCGGAACTACTGGTCAAGCACCTGGCTTATCATAAGGCGGAGAGTCTTCGGAAACATTATCCCGATGCGCTTATCATCGGTTCCGATCAGGTTTTCGTCGATCCTCGAAACCGGATTCTGGGCAAGCCCGGCGCCTTCGACAGGGCGGTGGCGCAGCTCAAGGCCATGGCCGGCAGGTCCCATACTTTTTATACCGGCGTGGCGGTTTTTGACAGCCGCAGCGGCGAGGCCGCCGTTGATTATTCCACCTTTAGCGTCACTCTTCGGGATCTTTCGGACGAGCAGATCCGCTCCTATCTCCGCCGGGAGAACCCCCTCGACTGCGCCGGCTCTTTCAAGATCGAGGGGCTCGGCATCGCCCTGATGGAGCGAATGGAAGGGGATGACTACACCAGCCTCATCGGCCTCCCCCTGATTAAGCTGACGGGCATGCTGCAGCAGTTCGGGGTTGAAGTTTTGTAACCCCCACGCCTCACGCCGTCACTGTCTTTCATCCTCATTTCTCCAGCCAGTTTTCTTGACCTCGTCAAACCGTCGGTGATAATATTCGGGCGTTCACTCGATGCCGGGCACCGCAACGCCGCAGCATCACCGATATCGGTTTCTTACCTTGAAACCTGATAGCCTAAACTTACCTGAAACCTGATATCTCATAGTTGAGTCCTGCCTTTATGAATCACGCCAACTTCGTCCACCTGCATCTGCACAGCCAGTACAGCCTGCTCGACGGGGCCATAAAGATCGGCGATCTTCTCAAACGCGCCCGCGACTGCCGGATGCCGGCCTTGGCGGTGACCGACCATGGCAACATGTTCGGGGCGGTGGAATTCTATTCCAAGGCCATGGCCGCGGGGATCAAGCCGATCATCGGCTGCGAGGTCTACGTCGCTCCCGGCTCCCGGCACGACAAAACCAACGCCCGCGGCTCCTCGGAAGCTTCCTACCATCTCGTTCTTCTCTGCCAGAACCTGAACGGTTACCGAAACCTCTGCCGCATGGTTTCGGCGGCCTACCGGGAGGGCTTTTACTACAAGCCGCGGATCGACTGGGAACTGCTGCGCAGCCACAACGACGGATTGATCGCCCTGACCGCCTGCCTGGGTGGAGAAGTGCCCACCCTGATCGGTATGAACCGCATGGAGGAGGCGATACGCCGGGCGAAGGAGATGGCCGAGATCTTCGACGACAATCGCTTCTTCCTCGAACTGCAGGAGAACTTCCTCCCGGAGCAGGCGCCGGTGAACCGGGGACTGATCGAGATCGCCGACGAACTGAAGCTCCCCCTGGTGGCCACCAACGACTGCCATTATCTCACCCGGGAAGATGCCTACGCCCATGAGGTGCTGCTCTGCATCCAGACCGGCAAGACCATGGACGATCCCAACCGGATGCGCTTCTCCAACGACGAGTTCTACGTCAAGACCCCCGAGGAGATGACGGAGCTCTTCAAGGCGACTCCCGAGGCGATCCGCAACACCGTGGAGATTGCCGAACGCTGCAATCTGGAACTCGACTTCGACACCTACCATTTCCCCCAGTATGAAAAACCCGCCGAAAAAACCCTGGACCAGGTTCTGGAGGAGATGTCCCGTTCCGGCCTGAAGGAACGGCTCGGGGATATTCGGCTGGTTCGGGAGCTCTCCGCCGAAGAAGAGGAACTGTACCGGCAGCGTCTGGAGACGGAGCTGGAGTGCATCAACCAGATGGGCTTCCCCGGCTATTTCCTGATCGTCGCCGACTTCATCAACTGGGCCAAGGATAACGACATCCCCGTCGGGCCGGGTCGCGGCAGCGCCGCCGGGAGCCTGGTGGCCTTCGCCATCCGCATCACCGACATCGATCCGATGCCCTACAATCTCCTCTTCGAGCGCTTCCTCAATCCCGAGCGCATCTCGATGCCCGATATCGACGTCGACTTCTGCATCTACGGGCGCGAGGAGGTCATCGACTACGTGCGCCGGAAATACGGCGAGGCGAACGTCGCCCAGATCATCACCTTCGGCACCATGGCGGCCAAAGGGGTGATCCGCGACGTCGGCCGGGCCGTAGGCATGCCCTACGGCGAAGTCGACAAGATCGCCAAGCTGGTCCCCGGGATTCTCAACATCACCCTCAAGGAGGCGCTGCAGCAGGAGCCGAAGCTCAAGGAGATGGTGGACAAGGATCCCAAGATCAAGGAACTGATCAACATCGCCCTGGCCCTGGAGGGGCTGACCCGCCACGCCTCCACCCACGCCGCCGGGGTTGTGGTCACGCCGAAGCCTCTTCCGGAATACCTCCCCCTCTACACCGACCCAAAGGCGGGGGGGCAGGTCACCCAGTTCGCCATGAGCTATGTGGAGAAGATCGGTCTGGTCAAGTTCGACTTCCTGGGACTGAAGACCCTCACCGTCATCGACAACGCGTTGCGGCTGATCCGGGCGGGGAAGGACCCCGAATTCGACCTCCGGCTGATCAGGGACGATGATCCCGAAACCTACAGGCTCCTTGGCGCAGGAGAGACCACCGGTGTCTTCCAGCTCGAATCCTCCGGAATGAAGGAGCTGCTGGTCAAGCTCAAGCCCAACTGCTTCGAGGACGTCATCGCCATCTGTGCCCTGTATCGTCCGGGGCCACTCGGTTCCGGGATGGTCGACGATTTCATCCAGCGCAAGCACGGCCGAAAGAAGATTACCTACGACTTCCCGCAACTGGAGCCGATCCTCAAGGATACATACGGGGTCATCGTCTATCAGGAGCAGGTCATGCTCATCGCCCAGGTGCTGGGGGGATACAGCCTCGGAGGCGCCGACCTGCTGCGCCGGGCCATGGGTAAGAAGAAGCCCGAGGAGATGGCCAAGCAGAAGGAGATTTTCCTCAAGGGGGCGAAGGAGAACAAGCTCGATCCGAAAAAGGCTGAAGGGGTCTTTGACCTTATGGAGAAGTTCGCCGCCTATGGCTTCAACAAGTCCCACTCGGCGGCCTACGCCCTCATCGCCTATCACACCGCTTACCTCAAGGCCCATTATCCCGTGGAGTTCATGGCGGCGCTCCTCACCGAGGATATGGAAAACACGGACAAGGTGATCAAGAACATTTCCGAGGTCCGTTCGATGGGGATCGAGGTGCTGCCGCCGGACATCAACGCCTCGGACCGTTCCTTCACCGTTCACGACAAGTCGATCCGCTTCGGTCTCGGAGCAGTCAAGGGGGTGGGGGCGGCCGCCCTCGATTCGATCATCGAGGCGCGCAAGGAGGAGCCCTTTGTCTCCCTGCATGAATTCTGCGAACGGGTTGATCTGCGCAAGGTCAACAAGAAGGTGGTGGAGGCCCTGATCAAGTGCGGCGCCCTCGCTTCTCTTGGCGGCAAGCGGTCCCAGTACATGGCCATTCTGGAAGAGGCCATGGAAGTGGGGCAGAAGGTGCAGCGGGAAAGAGAAGTCGGGCAGGAGTCGCTCTTTGGCGCAGAGGAGATCATCTCTCACAACGGCAACGGCTACGGCAAGCTTCCCGCCATGGACGAATGGGCCGAGAACATCCTCCTAGGCTTCGAAAAGGAGGCCCTCGGCTTCTTCATCACCGGCCATCCCCTGGCCAGGCACAGTGAGGCGATCCGGCGCTTCGCCACCTGCGACACGGCCGCTCTCGCCGAGCGTACGGACAAGGAAGAGGTCCGGGTCTGCGGCATCGTTTCAGGTCTCAAGGAACTGACCACCAGGAAAGGGGACCGGATGGCCTTCGTCACCCTGGAGGATCTCTCCGGATTCGTCGAGATGGTGGTTTTCCCCGAAGTCTACGCGGCTTCCATGGAACTGCTCAAGAGCGAAGAGCCCCTCCTCGTGGCCGGAACCCTGGATATTGGCGAGGAGACCTGCAAACTGATGGCAAACGAGGTTTTTCCCCTGCGTCAGATCAAGGAACAGCAGACTAAAAAAGTGCACTTCCGCCTGACCACCCCCGGCCTCGACGAGACTCAGCTGCGGGCCCTCAAGGGGATTATTTCCCGGCATCGAGGCAGCTGCGATGCGCTGATTCACCTCGTTATCCCCAACCGCAGCGAAACGGTGATCACCCTGCCGGAGAATCTGAAGGTTGCAGCCAGCGATGAAATCATGGATGATACGAAGAAACTTTTCGAATACAATGTGGTGACATTCGAGTAGGGGCGCAGCATGCTGCGCCCTCGGCCGAATGCGATACAAGAGCGGGTGCAGCATGCTGCGCCCCTACATCAAGTTAATATTCAAGGAGATATATGATGCAATTCTATCTCGATTTCGAAAAGCCCCTGGTCGAACTGGAGCAGAAGATCCGTGAACTCAAGGAATATTCCACCGACAAGGTCGACTTTTCCGGCGATATAAGGAAGCTCGAGAAGAAAGCCGACAAGCTTCGCGAGGAGATCTTCTCCAATCTGAGCCGCTGGCAGCGCACCCAGCTGGCACGCCATGTCAACCGCCCCTTTACCCTCGATTTCGTCGAACATATTTTTACCGACTGGTTCGAGGTCCATGGCGACCGCAACTTCCGCGATGACCCCGCCCTGGTCTGCGGCTTCGCCCGTTTTGACGGCGAGCCCTGCGTGGTGATCGGACACCAGAAGGGGCGCGACACCAAGGCGAAGGTGTACCGCAATTTCGGTATGCCCAATCCCGAAGGGTATCGCAAGGCTCTGCGGGTGATGCAGATGGCCGAGCAGTTCGGTCTGCCCATCTTTACCTTCGTCGACACCCCAGGCGCCTTTCCCGGCATCGGAGCCGAGGAGCGCGGACAGGCCGAGGCCATCGCCCGTAACCTGAGGGAAATGGCGGCCCTTACCGTACCGGTCATCGTCACCATCACCGGCGAGGGCGGCTCCGGTGGCGCTCTGGCGATCGCCGTCGGCAACCGGGTGATGATGATGGAATACTCGGTCTATGCGGTTATCTCACCTGAGGGGTGCGCCGCCATCCTCTGGAGCGACGGGACCAAGGGACCGCAAGCGTCCGAGGCCCTCAAGCTGACCGCCAAGGATATCGACGAACTCGGCTGCGTCATCGACGACGTGATCCCCGAACCCCTTGGAGGCGCGCACAACGATGTCGAGCTGGCCGCCGCCAACGTCAAGGTCTACCTGAAGAAACATCTTGATGAGCTCAAGGCCCTCACCCCCGAAGAGCTGGTCGAGCAGCGTTACCAGAAGTTCCGGGTCATGACGAGGGTGGCCGAGTAAGGGCAAGGGCATTGGGCCAATACGACTTATAGGACCTATGGACCATGCCTTTCGCCGTTGTCGGTCTTGGCCAGTGCGCCTACGATATCCTTGGGCGGGTCGACGCGTATCCTGCGGTCGATGCCAAGGCTGAACTTGGGGAGGTCCTTTTCCAGGGAGGGGGACCGGCGGCCACGGCGCTGGTGACCCTGGCCAGGATGGACATTGGGACGACCTTTCTCGGCCGGGTGGGGGACGATGATTTCGGCGCGCGCATCCGCAGCGGACTCCTTGCCGAAGGGGTCGACTGCGGCAACCTTCTGACCGATCCCGGCCGCACGAGTCAGTTCGCCTTCATCGCCGTCGAGCATGGGAGCGGCCGCCGCAACATCTTCTGGACTCGCGGCAGCGCCCGGCCCCTTTCTCTTTCCGAAATCGACCCTGCACCGATCCGCAGTTGCCGGGTCCTTCACTTGGACGGACTGCAGCAGGAGGCCTCGTTGGCCGCGGCCCGCATCGCCCGGGAGGCCGGAGTGACCACGGTCCTCGACGGCGGCACCTTCCGGAGCGGCACCGCCGATCTCCTGCCCCTGATCGATCACCTGGTGGTCAGCGAAAAATTCGCCCTGCAGGCGTGCGGCGGGAACGAGCCGCGTCGCGCCCTCGAAAAACTTCTGAGTCACGGCCCCCGGGCCGTGACCGTGACGGTCGGGGCGCGGGGAAGCCACACCCTGAGCCGCGAAGGGGAGGAGTTCCACCAACGGGCCTTCCCCGTCGACACGGTGGACACTACCGGATGTGGCGACGTGTTCCACGGTGGCTACATCTACGGGCTGCTGCAGGGATGGGAGCTTCGGCGAACCGTGCGCTTCGCCGCCGCCTGCGCAGCACTCAAGACCAGAGCCCTCGGAGGCCGGACGGCCATTCCGACCCTTGCAGAGGTGGAAAATTTTTTGTCAGAACAGGCGTAGCGCTTCCGGGAAATTTTTTTATCCGCAGATGACGCAGATTTTCGCAGATTAAAACAAAGGCAAAATATTTTACACTCGTTAGCCTTTCGTCCAGAATCCTTCAAGATTGATTTTCATCTGTGTTTATCTACGTAATCTGCGGATAAAGTCTTGGCCTTCGGAGAGTAATCAGCATGCCCGATGAGTTGAAATCCCTTCTCCTCCCTTTGTCTCTTATCCTCCTGCTGTCCCTTTTGCTCGGCGCCTGCGGACCGGCCTACCGCTCCCGCGTAATCGACACTCCCGAGACCAGAGGGCTCAAGGGATGGGAGAAGCCCTACGAGGTCAACGGGGAGCGATACCAGCCGATGCGAAGAGATCAGCACGAAGGATTTTCCGAGGAGGGTCTCGCCAGCTGGTACGGCCCGAATTTCCACGGCAAAAAGACCAGCAACGGCGAAACCTATGACATGCACGCCATGACCGCCGCCCATAAGACCCTGCCGCTAGGCGTCTGGGTGCGGGTGACCAGCCGCGTCAACGGCAGGCAGTCGATTGTGCGGGTCAATGACCGGGGCCCTTTCGTCAAGGGGCGGATCATCGATCTTTCCTATTCGGCGGCGAGGGAACTTGACGTGGTTGGGCCCGGCACCGCGCCGGTGCGGATCGAGGCGCTGGGATATCGTGAGACCGACGGCGCCGGCAAAATCGCCTATCGCCAGCCCAAAAGCTACACCATAGGAAGTTACAGCGTGCAGGTCGGCGCCTTTACCGTTGCCGAAAACGCCCGCCGACTAAGCGCCCAGTTGGAAGAAAAGCATGGTCACGCCCATGTGGAGGAGGGCTGGGTCAACGGAAGCCTTTTCCACCGGGTTCGCGTCGGCAAATATCCTTCCATCGAGGCGGCCGAGACAGCGAGAGTGGACTTCGAAAAGAGCGGCTTCCCAAACTGCTTTACCGTCGCGATGGACTAAAATCCATCGCCTGCCTTCCGGTCCGCAGCCCGGATCCGGCTCCCCCTGCCGGACCCGGGCTTTTTTGTTAGAATAAAATAGTTGATGATCAGAATTATGGATGGAATTTGGTTTTTTCCGCCTCGCGGGGGTCCTCTTGTGCGCACTGCTACCGAAACGCTCCATCTTTCTTTTTCTTGCCCTGCTCGCGCTGTTCACTCCTCTTGCGGCGGTACCGGCGCAGGCGGCTGAAGCGGTTCAGGTGACGGTCCGGGGGGTCGAAGGGGAGGATGAGGAGGGAAACATCCGTGCCGCCCTGGTCCTGCCGACCGGTCTGGTCAGGGACGAACGGGTGGACCGCCGCTGGCTGGAACGCTTCGCCGAGAGGGCACCGCAGCTGGTCCAAAAGGCGCTTCGGCCCTTCGGTTATTACAATGCCCAGGCGACGGCTTCCTTGCAGGAACTCGTTCCGGAGCATCGATACAACCTCATCGTTCAGGTCGAACAGGGAAAGCCGGTCCGGGTCACAGAGGCCGGAATCCTCATCCAGGGACCCGGCAGCGACGAGTCGGAACTGCGCGAGTTGACAGCTGACTTTCCCCTTAAACGCGGCGATGTTCTGCGACAGGACCTCTATGAGAAAGCTAAGGGAGCACTCAAGGCCCGGGCCATTGATTTTGGGTACCTCAACGCCGCTTTTTCCGAGCACCGCATTCTTGTAGATCCCGAAGAAAATAGCGCCGAGATCGATCTCGTCCTGGCCACCGGCCCTCGATTTCAGTTCGGCGAGACCCTCATTCATGGCGCACCCGAGTTTCCCGACAAATTCCTGCGCCGCTACATGGCCTACGAGGCGGACGAGCGCTTCTCCTATTCCCGCCTCGGACAGACACAGCTCAACTTCCTCGATTCCGACCGCTTCCGGGACGTGATCGTCACCCCGCGCCTGGAAATGGCGCAGGAGCGCCGGGTTCCGGTAAGCATCCAGCTCGTCCCTTCGGCGCGCCGCCGCCTGCGCCCCGGCATCGGATACGGGACCGATACAGGCGCGCGCTTCACGCTCCAGTACAAGGATGTCAACATGCTTCATCGCGGGCACGAACTTTCCGGGAATTTCCTGGTGGCCGAGCTGCGCCAGGATCTCATTGCGGCCTATATTGTCCCCAGCCCGCGGGACATGAACACCCAGACCGCCCTGCGGGCCGGCTTGGAAAAAGAGCAGCCGGACACCTACGAACGATCCTCCCTGTTCGTGGAGCTGGAGAGAGTGCATGGCTTCAAAAAGGGGATGACCGGCTCGGTCTTCCTCCGTCTGCTGCGGGAGGACTACACCGTCGGCGAGGAGGACGACGATACCTCCTTTCTGGTCCTTCCCGGCGTGCGATTCAGCCGGCGGACCTATTCGGACCCGGTACGCCCCCGGGGAGGATATCTGATCAGTGTCGAGGTGAGAGGCACGCATCAGGATATAGGTTCGGACACGGGTCTGCTCCAGGCGATCGGCTCGGGCAACATCCTGGTGCCCCTGCCGGCCCGTTTCTCCGTATTCGCACGGGTGAAGGCGGGATCCACATGGCAGAACGAGCCCCTCCGGGAAATCCCGCCTTCGCTCCGCTTCTTTGCCGGGGGCGATCAGAGCGTTCGCGGCTACGGCTACCAGGATCTCGGCCCCGAAGACGAAAATGGCGACGTTGTAGGCGGCAAGAACCTGCTGGTGGGGAGCGTCGAATTGGAGCGTGCCCTGGGTGAGAACTGGGGTGTGGCCGTCTTCTATGATGCCGGCAACGCCTTCGACAATTTTTCTGACTACGAGATCTTCGAGGGGGCTGGGATCGGAATTCGCCGCTACACTCCTGTGGGTCCGATCCGGATCGACATCGCCCGGCAGCTCGGCGTGTCCGATCCTTCCTATCGCCTCCACATCGGTGTGGGGTTCGGATGGTGAAACGCCTGATCCTTCTTATGGCCGCGCTTCTGCTGCTGGCCGTCATCTCTGTTTTTACCGCCGGTCTCTGGCTGCTGCGCACTCCGCAGGGTGCGCGTTGGCTTCTGGAGACGGCCGCCGGAGCGGCCGGTGCGGAGTTGGAGATCGACCGGGTGGAAGGGCGGCTGGCCGACGACCTGCTCCTGGAGGGGATACGGCTCCGCCGGGAGGGGACGGAAGCGGTGCTCGATCGCCTGCTCCTGCGATGGCAGCCCGGCCGCCTTCTGCAGGGGGATCTCGCGGTGGTGGAACTGGCCCTCGAAGGGGGGGAGATCACGACGAGCCCGGAACCTCCTTCCGAGGAGAAAGGACCCGCCGAATTCACCTGGCCGCGGCTATCGGGATGGGCCTTGCGCCTGGACGCGGTGATAGAGGAATTGCGCCTTGAGGACATCACGCTGCATCCCCCTGAGGGGGAGGCCCGGCGTCTTGACCTGGCGGCGCGGCTCACCTGGGATGAAGGAATTCTGGAGGTGAGCGATCTCGATGCCGTCGCAGAGGGATATCGCCTGCAGGGGAACGCGGCGGCGGGATTCGTCAGCCCGCTCCTGCATCTCGACCTGCGATTGAGCCTCCCCGAGATGGTCGCCGATCTGAAGGGATTCAGATTGACGGCCGATCTCAAAGAAGACGCCGACGCACTCCTCTCCGGTCCAGTACAGCTGCGCGGGGGAAAAGGGAAGACGGTGATCCTCGACCTGACGGCGCAAATCTCCCTCGCCCGGGAGGTTCTGCGCCTGCGGGATTTCGAGCTGACCCACGCCGCCTGGGGCGGAGTGCTGAGCGGGGAAGGCGAGATCGCCCTGCAGGACCCTTTCGCCTACTCGCTGCAAGTCGAGGCGAAAGGGTTTGACCTGGCTAGGCAAACCGGCGTGGCAGCCGAACTCGGCGGAAGGATCGAGGTCTCCGGTACCCTGCAGGAGTACGGGGGGAGTTTCCAACTCTCCAGCCGGGGTGCCGGATGGCGCCAGGGGCGGCTGGCCGGAAGTTTTTCCGGCAGCATGGAAGGGGTAGCCCTCAGCGACCTGGACGGCGCCTGGCTCCGCGGCTCCATCGGTGGCGAAGCCACCGTCGGATGGCGCGAGGGCGTTCAGGTCGAGGCGATGCTCCAGGGGCGCGGCCTCGACCCGGCGGTCATCGATCCCCGGTGGAGCGGGGTCGTCAATCTCGATCTGAAAGGCGCTCTGGAGAAGCTTCCGGGCGAAGCGCTGTGGGCCGAAATGGAAGGAGCCCTTCTTGAAAGCACCCTGCGCGGCCGTCCTCTGACCGGCCGGGTCGATCTATCCGTGCGGGGAGAAGACCTGAATATCGCCGCCCTCGAACTGCATGGTGACGGCTTCGATCTTGCCGCCCACGGTCGCCTGCGGGAGCGGCTGGAGATCAGCGCCGATGTGCGCCGGCTCGACGGACTCATTCCAGGGGCTGCCGGAAGTGTGCAAGCGGAAGGCTGGGTGCGCTGGGCAGAAGGGCAGCTCGCCGGCCGTCTGGGATTTCAGGGGGATGGGATCGCATTCGCAGGGGCCCGGGCGGCGACTCTGCGCGGCGAGGCGAACCGTCCCGAAGGACGATCCTTTTCCGTACGCCTGCGGTCCGGAGGGCTGGCCTACGATCGGCTGCGCCTGGACGCCCTCGAGCTGTCCCTCGACGGGACCCTCGAGAGCCACGAACTGGACCTGACCGCAGGCGGGCCGCAGGGTCGGGGAATGCTTCGGGCCGAAGGAGGATGGACGGGAGAGTTCTGGGCGGGGACCCTTGAACAGCTTCGTGGCGAGACGCGCAAATTAGGAGACTGGCGGCTCGTAAACCCGGTGGCGCTGCAGCTCGGAATCGGCAGGGTGAGGGTTGCGCCTCTGCGCCTGGAGGGGGGCGCCGACATGGTTCTGGAAATGACCGCCAGTCTGACCGGCTCCCCCCTGCGTGGGACTCTGGAGGGAACATGGCGAAAGATCGATCTCTCCCTGCTGGGACCCTTTCTGCCGAAAACCGTAAAGCTGGAGGGACGAAGCAGCGGCAAGACGGACCTGCACCTGCTGGAACAGGGACGGACTGCCGTCGCTGGGAGGGTCGAGGCGAAGGGACGGCTGGAGCTGGAGGACTTTTCCGCCTCCTTTTCCCGGGTGGAGGGAACCGTCGACTGGGATGCCGGCGGACTCGCCGCCCGCGTCGAAGCGGAACTGGAGGGAGGGGGGAGACTCGCCGCCGATCTGAGCTCCGAAGAGGCGCCGTTGACGGTGCCCCGGCGCGGAACCCTGGACGGGAGCTGGCGGGACCTCGATCTCTCCCTGCTGAGACCCTGGCTGCCGGAAACCATCCTGCTGGAGGGGCGCAGCAGTGGCGAGGCCGCACTCAGGCTGCTTGGAGCTGAGCGAACTGTCATCAAGGGAAGGGTCGAAGCGGCGGGGCAACTGGCGACGGAGGACATCGAAGCTTCCTTTTCCCGGGTGGAGGGAACCGTCGACTGGGATGCCGGCGGACTCGATGCCCGTCTTGAAGCGGAGATGGAGGATGGGGGGAGGCTCGCCGCCGATCTTCACTCCGAAGAGGCGCCGCTGGCGATGCCCCGGCGAGGAATTCTTGAGGGGAGATGGGAACGGATCGATCTCTTCCTCCTGAGTCCCTGGATTCCCTCCGCCGTTCACCTCCGGGGAGCTTTGAGCGGAGAGGTACGGGGAGAGTGGCTCCCCGGCCAGAAGCTCGCTCTGACCGGCAGCACGGAAGTCGGCGATGGAGAAGTAACCTGGAGGCGAGAGGAGGGGGAGGTCGCCTTCGACCTGAGCACGGCCGAGGCGAGCTGGCGGTGGAAGGGGGAGTCCCTGGAGGGAAACTTGGATATTGCCCTCGCCGAAGTCGGACGGATCGAAGGGTCCTTCAGTCTTCCTCTGCCGGCCCGGATACCCACTTCCTCCCCGCCGCAGGGGCCGCTCTCGGTGCGCCTCAGCGGCGAGATGAGGGAGCAGGGGCTGCTCTCCGCCATTTTCCCGGGCCTGCTGCGGGAAAGTGAAGGAGAACTGGCGGTCCGGCTGAGTATCGGCGGAACCTGGCGTTCTCCAGATCTCGGAGGCATGGTGCACCTGAGCGGCGCCGGCGCCTATCTCCCCGCCGCAGGCGTCGAAATCCAGGACGTTGAGGTCAGGGCCGAACTGTCCGGACAGAGGCTCCGTCTCGTCTCCTTCTCCGCCCTTTCCGGACCGGGACGCATCGAGGGGAACGGAGAGGTGCGGCTTGATCAGTGGCGGGTCGTCGAATATCAGGCGACGGTAAAGGGAGAGCGCTTCCAGGCCGTCGATCTCCCCGAGCTGCAGCTCCTCGTCTCTCCCGATCTCGAGCTCAGCGGCACCACCGAGAGACTCAAGGTGCGCGGGACAGTGGAGCTGCCGGAACTGATCCTCGTGGAGCGCAAAAGGCCCGAGATGGTGGCGGAAAGCCCAGATGTCGTGATCGTCGGGGGGGAAACTCCCGCCGAAAGGGGGGACCTCCCCATCGCGCTCGATCTCAGGGTGAAGGTAGTCCTCGGAAAGCGCGTGCTGATCAGGTACGCAGGCGTCGATGCCCGTCTCGCAGGGGAGCTCACGCTGATTTCAGAGGGTATCGAAGACATCAATGCCAGGGGAGAGATCCGTGTCGCCGAGGGAATCTACTCAGCCTACGGTGTGCAGCTCAAGATTGATCGAGGCCGGATTCTCTTTGCCGGCGGCCCTGTCGACCGGCCGACCCTGGATATTCTGGCACTGCGCACCATCGGCGAAATAAAGGCGGGGGTTCAGGTCGGCGGCACTCCCCGGGAGCCGGTGGTGAAGCTCTACTCCGACCCTGCCATGCCGGACACGGATGTACTGTCCTATATCGTTCTCGGCCATCCGATGGGTGGGGACCGCGAAAGTGCCGGTCTGCTTATGGGAGCCGCCGGCGCCCTCCTCTCCGGCGGCGAATCGGCTGTGCTGCAGGACCGCCTCAAAAGGCAACTCGGTGTCGATGTCCTGACCATCGAATCGGGAGGCGGCGAGGTCGAAAGTTCCATGGTGACGATCGGCAAATACCTCAGCCCGCGCCTCTACATCAGCTATGGGCAGTCGCTCTTCACCGAAAGCAATGTGGCCAGGTTGCGGTACGAGATCAGCGAGCACTGGGAGGTCGAATCAAAGATGGGGGAAGATAGCGGGGTTGATCTCTTCTACAAGATCGAGTTCAAATAACCCCCCAAGCACGGCTGGACGCCGTCCTTGATAGAATCGCCATCGGATCGGGAAATCAGAAAGGGCGAAAAAAATTTCATGCCCTTCTCCCGATGGGCTCGTTCTCTGTTATTCTCATTATAGGGTAATTATTTCCCATACTTCGAAACGCGATCATTGCCTATGACACGCTGGGTCCCCGCATCGATAATGCTTCTGCTGCTCGGAATCGGGCTGCCCTCGAGCGCTTTTGCGGAGGAAGAAAAGACCTATCTCGAACCCCCCGCCCAAGAGTCGGAGGAGGAGTTGGAGGCGCCGGAGCAGATTTCCGGGAATGGGGTCGATCTCAGCCAGGACTCGGAAGGGGCCGATGTGACCGAGGCTCGAGAAAAAGTCGAAGGGGAGGAGGAAGAAGCCGGGGAGCCGATCATCATCGATGCCGCCCACGAGCGTATCTCGACGGGAGTGCTCGCGACGGCGAGGTGGCTGGATTCCTTTTTCGCCGATCCGCGGGTTGAGAGCGAAATCTCGGAAACCCGGGTGAGAGTCAGGTTTTCCCTCTTCGCAGAGGATGACGACGCAGTCGAGTACGACATGAAGGCCAATCTCCATCTCGATCTGCCGATTCTAGAGGAGAGGCTCCAGCTTGTCGTCGCCGGAGATCCTGATGATGTAGAGGAGGACTTCCGGACCATTTCCGGCGTCCAAGGGGAAAGACCGGAGCTGACCTCGGCCGATGACGACTTTTCGACCTCCCTGCGCTATTTCCTGATTGAAACTCTAGAGCGCAATATCAGCCTCCGGGCCGGCATCAGGTGGCGAGACGGGCTGCCGGTTGTATTCCTCGAACCGCGCTACCGGCAGTCGGTCCCCCTCGATTCCTGGCTTTTCCGCTTCACGCAGCGCCTCATTGCCTCTACCGATGGGGAAACTGGTGTCCGGACAACCTTCGATTTCGATCGGGAACTGAAACGCCCCTTCTTCTTCCGCACGACGCTGGACGGTTCGTGGACTTCGGAGGAGGATGGGTACTTTTACGACTTGGCTTTTCAGGTGTTTCAGCGTTTCAGCCCCCGGCGGGTCATCATCTACAGTTGGGGGAACTTCTTCCGGACCAGGCCGCACCACCAGCTCGACAACGTCGTGTTGAGCGCCCGTTACCGGCAGAGAATCCTGAGGGACTGGCTATTCTACGAAGTCATCCCGCAGGTTTCCTTTCCGGACGAGCGGGACCGTGATGCGACCCCGGGCATCCTGCTGAGGCTGGAGATGTTATTCGGCCACTACCCGAAACTGCCCCCTCCTCGGGATTGAGTCCGGCAGAACCGCACTTCCCCAGAACTTCGACCCTTGCAACCGGTGACAGGGCCGCTAATATAGAGGCATATCAGGAGACAGACGGTCAATCAGCGGAGCAGCGCGTCTGCCATTCCCAGATGGAGGCAATCATGCCACTCGAAATCCGTTCCCCGGCTTTCGCCGATAACGATGAAATTCCAGCCAAATACACCTGCGAGGACGAGGATATCTCGCCCCCTCTGGAATGGTCCGGAATCCCTGAAGGGACGCGGAGCCTGGCCCTGATCGTCGACGATCCGGACGCCCCGGATCCGGAAGCGCCGAAGATGACCTGGGTTCACTGGGTGCTCTACAACCTCCCGGCCGATTCGACGGGATTGCCGGAAGCCATGGATGTGAGGGATCTGCCGGAAGGAGCCCGGAGCGGGCTCAACAACTGGGACAAGACCGGCTACGGCGGACCCTGTCCACCCATTGGCCGTCACCGCTATTTCCACAAGCTCTTTGCCTTGGACACAGCCCTGGATCTCCACGAGCGTTCGACCAAGGAGGAGTTGGAGAAGGCGATGGAAGGGCATATCCTCGCCGCGGCGGAATTGATCGGAACGTATCAGAAAAGCAGCCGATAAAGCAGGTATCAGGCATCAGTTATCAGTTATCAGAATGCCTTGTCCGCCGTCCTCTGCCTTCCGCCGTCTATCTTCCGTTCTCCCCCGTTTTTCTTGACTTTTGCCTCCGGTGATGCTACAAGTCGCGCATTTTGCCCCGTCGACTCATTAAACTATTGGAGGATACGACCATGGAAAGAACTTTCGCCATCATCAAGCCCGACGCCTTCGCAGCCGGTTACGCCGGCCGGATTATCTCGCGCATCTACACCGAAGGCTTCAAGATCGTAGGTATGAAAAAGCTCTACATGAGCAAGGTGGAAGCCGAAGGCTTCTACTACGTGCACAAGGAGCGGCCTTTCTTCGGCGAGTTGACCGACTTCATGAGCAGCGGCCCCTGCATCGTCATGGTCCTGGAGGCCGATGGGGCGATCAAAAAGTGGCGCGACCTGATGGGCGCCACCAACCCCGCCGAGGCCGCAGAGGGGACCATGCGCAAGGAATTCGGCGCCTCCATCGGCGAGAACGCCACCCACGGCTCCGACGCCCCCGAAACCGCCGATTTCGAGATCCCCTATTTCTTCTCCGGGCTGGAGCTGCTCTAAGCCGGGGGGTTGCCGTACTTTGACCTTGTGAAGAAAAAGCCCTTCGGGTACAATCCCGGAGGGCTTTTTCATAATCAAAAAGAAGATCTTCAACGCAGAGGCGCCCTCTTCACGACTCTTCGTTAAATATAGATAGGTTGGAAACAGAGAGTGTCACGGCAAGGTCTCATCGACATCAAGAACCTCACCGGCGAGGAACTCACGGAATTCCTCACCGGGTTGGGCAAGGAGCGCTTCCGCGCCCGGCAGATCATACGCTGGATCTACGCCCGGGGGGTGACCTCCTTTGCCGGGATGACGGACCTCTCCAAGTCGTTGCGGGAGGAACTGGAGCGCAGGGCTTTTATTTCCGACTGGGAGCCGGAGGTGACGGAAGTCAGTACCGACGGCACCCGCAAGTACCTCTTTCGTCTTGGGGACGGACAGACGGTGGAGACGGTGCGCATCCCCATGGAGGGGGAGCGCAGCACGCTCTGCATCTCGACGCAGGTCGGCTGCGCCATGCAGTGCGCTTTCTGCCTCACCGGCACCTTCGGCCTGTTGCGCAATCTTTCCCCGGCGGAGATTGTCAACCAGGTCTGCGCCACAGCCAGGGAGGGACCGGTCAACAACATCGTCATGATGGGGATGGGGGAGCCGCTGCACAACCTGGACAACGTGGTCAAGGCCCTGCAGATCCTCTACCACGATGACGGATTCGGATACGGGCCGCGCAAGGTAACCCTCTCCACCTCGGGGCTGATCCCGGAGATGCTGGAGCTTGGCCGGCGCATCCGGGTGAACCTGGCGGTATCCCTCAATGCCACAACCGACGCCGTTCGGAACGAGCTGATGCCGGTCAACCGGCGATATCCGCTGAAAGATCTCATGGCCGCCTGCCGGGAGTTTCCGCTGGCGACGCGCCAGCGCATCACTTTCGAATACATCCTGATCAGGGACGTGAACGACACGCCGGCCGATGCCAAACGGCTGGTCCGGCTGCTGCACGGGATCAAGGCCAAGGTCAACCTGATCCCCTACAACGAGCATGAGGGATCGGCCTTTCGCGCTCCCCGGCCCGAGAGCATCGAAGCCTTTCAGACCTATCTGCTCAGCCGCGACATCGTCGCCATCCGCCGGGCCAGCAAGGGGCAGGACATCTCGGCCGCCTGCGGGCAGCTCAAGGGGAAGCTGGAACGGCAG
>NZ_KI421424.1:4153-88170 GCF_000472285.1 Desulfuromonas sp. TF | reverse complement strand
TCTCAATGAAGTCCTCCTCGACACCCCTTTCGGTGAACCGTCCGATGCGTTCATCACCGGCAACCTGGACGGGACCCCCAGGGAAAGCTGGCGGCACCGTAAAAAGGCAAACTTTAACTTTGCACCTTGAACCTGATTTTGAGGAGGTTTTTTTACATGTCTCAACCTGTAATCGGCGTCATCGGCGGCAGCGGCCTTTATGAAATGGAGGGATTCACCGATCTCAATGAAGTCCTCCTCGACACCCCTTTCGGTGAACCGTCCGATGCGTTCATCACCGGCAACCTGGACGGGACCCCGATGGTCTTTCTTCCCCGGCACGGCCGCGGGCACCGGCTGCTCCCTTCGGAGGTACGGTATCGGGCCAATATATACGGAATGAAGAAACTGGGGGTGGAGAGAATCATCTCGGTTTCCGCCGTGGGAAGCATGAAGGAAAAGATCGTCCCCGGGCACATCGTCATTCCCGATCAGTTTTTCGACCGTACCGTCGGCAAACGCTCCTCGACGTTTTTCGGCGATGGGGTTGTCGGACATGTCCAGTTCTCCGACCCAGTCTGCGCCGATGTGTCGAAGGTTCTCTTCCAGGCGGCTGAGGAGGTGGGCGCGACGACCCACCGGGGCGGGACCTACATCTGCATCGAGGGGCCGAATTTCTCCACCCGGGCCGAGTCCAACATCTACCGCAGCTGGGGGGTCGATGTGATCGGTATGACCAACATCTCCGAGGCGCGTCTGGCCCGGGAGGCGGAGATCTGTTATGGCACCCTGGCACTGGCCACCGACTATGACTGCTGGCATGAAGAGCATGACGACGTTTCGGTGGAAGCGGTTGTTGCCATCATCCAGCAGAACGTGTCGACGGCGCGCAAAATCATCCGCGAAGCGGTAAGAAAACTCGGGAGCGAAAGAACTTGCACCTGCGGTGAGTCGCTCAAGTTCGCGATCATGACCGACCGGAAGTTGATTCCGGAGGCGACCCGGGAGAAACTCGACGTGATCATGGGCAAATACCTGAAATAATCTCTCTGCCGCTCAAGGGGTTTGCATTTCAGGCATTTATCTGTTTTTATTGAGCGATACGGGAGCGTGCCACGTCGCTCGTTGATTTATGATGAAAAAGGCGGAAGATGACATGAGTGTTCTGGTAGTCGGTTCGGTGGCTTTCGATTCGGTGAAAACCCCCTTCGGACAGGTGGAGGAGGTGCTGGGCGGATCGGGAACCTACTTTTCCACCTCGGCCAGTTTTTTCACGGACGTCAAGATGGTGGCGGTGGTCGGCGAGGATTTCCCAGCCGAACACCTTGATTTCCTCCGTTCACGCAAGATCGACCTCGAAGGTCTCAAGACCGCGCAGGGGAGGACCTTCCGCTGGAAGGGGAGCTACGATTACGACCTGAATGAAGCGCATACCCTGGAGACCCACCTCAACGTCTTTGAATCATTCCAGCCCGATCTTCCCCAGGGATACCGCGAAGCCGAGTATGTGTTTCTGGCCAATATCGATCCCGAGCTGCAGCTGGAAGTCCTGAACCAGGTGAAGAATCCGAAACTGGTCGCCTGTGATACCATGAACTTCTGGATCGGCGGCAAGAGGGAAGCTCTGCTGAAAACCCTCAGGCATGTGGATATCCTCCTCATCAACGAGGGGGAAACCCGCCAACTGGCCGAGGAGCCCAACCTGGTCAAGGCCGCACGCTTGATTCTGGACATGGGCCCCAAAACCCTGGTGGTCAAGCGAGGCGAGTACGGGGTGATCATGTTCTCCGAGCATTCCATCTTTTCCGCGCCGGCCTATCCGCTGGAGTCGGTTTTCGATCCCACCGGAGCGGGGGATACCTTCGCCGGAGGATTCATGGGATACCTGGTCGCGACCCGGAATCTTTCCGAGAGCAATATGCGGCAGGCCATTGTTTTCGGCAGCGCGATGGCTTCCTTCGTCGTCGAGGATTTCAGTCTCGGGCGCATGAAAAAACTCGAGTACGGTGAAATTGAGGAACGGTTCCGGAAATTCAAGCTGCTGACGGAGTTTGACGGGCTGGAGTGATGCCCGGGAGGGATTGCCGATGTTCCACTGGCGAAAGAAGATGGACAGACTGGATGTCCCGACCGCGAACATCCGGCGACTGCATCGATCTCTGAGTGATATACAGGTCGCACTCCCCGGACTTCCCTCCCAGCAGGCGACCGCCTACCTCTGCCTCTTCGCCGTCAAAGATGGATTCGGCATCTCCATCGTTTTTCACCTGCACGCCAGTCGACTTCTGGCTTTTTACGTCCCTGACCGGGAAAAAATTACGAAACAGGAGGCGGGCAGGGTTCTTGATGAGGGAATTCATTTTGCCGAGTCAATGGGTTTTATCATGGGGGATCTCGATATCCAGCTCCTTGGCCCTGAGGAGCAGGACTCGCTCTGGAACTCTCTTCCACTGAAAAGGGGTGTTGCAGCCGCTGCCGTCCCGGGGAAACGGCTGCAAGCGGCCCCGCCGGAAAAAGCACCGGCAGTGGTGCCCGAACAGGCCGAAGTAGTTGAACAGACCGAAGTAGTCGAATTAGTTGAGCAAGCAGAGGTAGTCGAGCAGGCCGAAGTAGTCGAGCAGGCCGAGGAAATCGGCGAGTTGGAAAAGGACTTGGAAGTCCGACGGGCGGCGGTTCTGCGAAGACGCAAGCCTTCTCCCGAAGAAATAGAAATGCGGCGGAAAATCCTGCTTAAAAATCTAGGACGATTTCTAGCGTCCTTCTGAGGAGAACTGTGTGGGCAAATATAATCTCTGGTGTATTCTGATCCTTCTGTTGGCCGCCCCTCTGCTGACCGGCTGCAGCGGTGGGAAGAAAAAAGTCGACCAGGGTGAGGCCCACTACATCCTGGGTATTTCTTACCTCGAGGAAAACAATCCCACCCTGGCACTGAAAGAGTTTCGCCTGGCCGCTCAGAGCAAGCCGGAAAGTGCCCATATCCAGGCGGCTCTCGCTCAGGCCTACTATTTGAAGAAGGCCTTTCCGGAGGCGGAAGAGCATTACCTGCGGGCCCTGAAGCTCGACCATGACAATTCCCAGATTGAAAACAACCTGGCTGTTCTTTACCTGGACATGGAACGGTGGAACGACGCTATCCGCTATTTTCGCAAGGCTTCTTCCGATCTGACCTTTACCAGAGTCGAGGTGGCATTGACGGGACTGGGATATGCCTATCTGCAGAAAGGGGAATATCTGGCGGCGGTGACGGCCTGCAAGGAAGCACTCGCTCACAACCTCCGATATCCTCCGGCTCATTTGCGCCTGGGGGAAGCCTATTATGCCCTCGATAAAACCGATTCGGCTATCGAAGCTTTCCGCCAGGCTCTCTCTGTGGCTCCCGATTATAGCGCGGCTCACTACAGGCTGGCCCTTGCCTACATGAAGTCAGGAGAAACGGGGAAAGCCATCACTTCCTTGAAGGAAGTTATCCGCTTGGCTCCCGACTCCGAACAGGGTCACCTGGCCGTTGATTATCTGAAACTTTTGAATTGAAGATGGAGCTTGAATCTGACGAAGAAGGGACATTTTCCCTTCGTCGTCGGCCGGTCAATAAACGGGGGAGTTATGATCATCCAGTGTCCTGTGTGCCGGGCGCGCTATCAGATAGATCCTAAAGGGACTCCAAAGCACATGGCCCGGGTCAAATGCCCGAAATGCGCCGAGGTTTTCCAGATTACCCTGACGGAAGAGGCGGACGGCGAGTTGCCCTCGGCCCCGGCTGCCGCTCCGAGGGTTCTGGTGGTGGACGATTCCAAATTCTTCCGCGAACTCATCCTCGATGTCCTCAAGCCCCTGCCGCTGACCTTTTTGACCGCCGCAGACGGCATGGAGGCCCTTGAGGTTATTCGCCGGGAACACCCCGATCTGGTCATTCTTGATTTGAACCTCCCCGGGAAAAACGGCTACGAATTGATCCGGGAGGTGAGGGCAGAGGAAGCGCTGAAAGATATCCGTCTGCTGGCGATGAGCGGCGTCTATCGCAAGGAGACGGACGTCACTGAGGTGCGCCATCTGGGGGCGGACGACTTCCTCAATAAATCCTTCAAACCGGAGCAGTTGCAGGAGCGAGTCACTGCCCTGCTGAAGCGCTGATTCTTTTAGAATATGGTTGAAAAGAATATTGCAGAAGCCGGAGATGTTGTCCACCGGATGACCGGAGGCGAAGGATTTGAACTGGCGATCGTTCTCGGTTCGGGGCTGGGAGCACTGGCTGATGAGGTTGAAGCCGTCGTTTCGATCCCTTTCCGGAATCTCCCGTGTTTCCCCCCGGCGACCGTTCCCGGTCATGCCGGGTCTCTGGCAGCCGGGATCCTGGATGGATGGCGGGTGCTGCTGTTCAATGGACGGCACCATATCTACGAGGGGTATGACGCCCGCCAGGTGACGGCTTCCGTCCGTCTGGCTCATTTTCTCGGCTGCGGACGGCTGCTCCTCACCAATGCCGTAGGCGGAATCAATGACAGGTATCGAGCCGGAGATTTCATGGTTATCGCCGATCACCTCAACCTTCTTGGCGACAACCCCTTGCGCGGGCGCACTGAAAACCCTTTTGTCGATCTTACCCGCCTCTATGATCTGTCTTTTTTTCCTGCCCTTCTGAACTATGCCCGGAGTCGGGGAATCGGTCTGCACCAGGGTATTCTGGCTGCACTGCCGGGACCTTCCTACGAAACCCCGGCAGAAATCCGTATGCTGCAGCGGCTTGGCGCCGACGCTGTTTCCATGTCGACGGTTCCCGAGGCCATCATGGGTAAATACCTCGGAATGGAGGTGGCGGGTCTCTCCTTTGTTTCCAATGCGGCGGCCGGTCTGGCGACATCCCCCCTGAGTCATGCCGAGGTTCTAGAAGCTGGCAGACGGGGAGCGGAACATTTCTCCTCCCTGGTTCGACGCCTTCTGCTGCAATGGCAGAAAAAAGGCGATCGGGAAATTACACCGCATTCTTTCCCTCGTTAAATGACGAATGTTCCCGGCGGTTCCCAGGGATGAGCCTTGCTTGCTCTGCAGCAAAGGCGAGAAAATTCTCCGGTCTTTTCCGTTCCGTATCCCCCAAAATCCCGTGCTCCAGACTCGTTGTAAAATTTTACGCGCTAAATTTTTCAAGCCACCGGAATCTCTACTGTTTTTGGTTGGACCAGGTAGGGTCTCAGCTTGACAGCCGTTGGCCGCATGGTAGACTTCCAGGAAATATTGCGAGGAGTCTTTTTGCTTTGAGTCAAACAATCAAGAACATACTGGTCGTGGATGACGAGGAAAATGCCCGAATCGGCCTGAGCAAGCTTCTCTCCCAGGAAGGTTACGATGTTGCCAGCGTGGCCAACGGACATGAAGCCCTGGATTTTTTGCGGCACAAAAAAGTCAACCTCGTCATCAGCGACATCAATATGCCTGAGATGAACGGTCTGACTTTCCTGCGTGAGCTCAATCGGCATTATCCGAGCACTCACGTCATCATGATTACAGCTTACGGCGGTGTCGAATCCTATCTTGAAGCGATGAATCTCGGTGCTTTCGAATATATCCATAAGCCCGTGAGGCTGGATGAACTCAAGTCGGTCATGAAAAAAATAGGCGGCAATTCCATATCGGCAAGCGCCTCTTGAGAAGATCTGTCACCCAATCGAGCGGGGAGGAGCAATGAAAGACTTCAACGCAATCTTGTTTGCCACGGATTTTTCAGAGAGTTCGGATTTTGCTTTCCGGTACGCGCTCTCCCTCGCCAAAAAATTCAACAGTCGACTGTTGATCATTCACATCATCAATGAACCTGTCGATCTTCGGGGATTCTATGTGCCCCATATCTCCTTCGAGAAGCTGGAGGAGGAGATCGAGGAAGGGGCTCAGAAGATGATGGAAAAATTCTGCCGCACCCACATTCGCGACTACGACAACTACGAAACCTTTATCATACCCGGCATCCCCTTTGACGAAATTATCAAGAAAGCGGTCGAGGAATCGGCCGATCTCATCATCCTGGGAACCCACGGACGAACGGGTCTGGATCATGTGTTGTTCGGGAGCACCGCCGAGAAGGTCGTGCGCAAGTCGCCCATTCCGGTAATGACCATCCGCTACCAGCAGGAGTAGGGACGGAAGCTGAAAAACTAAGTGGGAGGATGACAAGGAAAGGCAGACATGGCGCTGCCTTTCCTTTTTTTGGTACCCTTGGCGCCAGGGTAATTGCCCTTGTCAAAGGGGGGCGGTTGGGGTTATGCTACCCTCCGCTTGTGAGAAATTAACGAGTGCGGATTGGGAGATATGACTGATCGGATACTGGTGGTGGATGATGAGAAGATCATCCTTGAACTCACTTCCATGGTATTGCGCAGCAACGGCTATGAAGTCCTGACCGCCGAAAGCGGTGCCAAGGGGCTGGAAATCGTGGAACGGGAAACCCCGGCCGTTGTGCTGCTCGACTACATGATGCCGGGGATGGACGGAATGACGGCTCTGCGGAGAATTCGAGAGCGTTTTCCTTCGACCTACGTTATCATGTTTACCGGCAAGGGGAGTGAGGAAATCGCTGTTGAGCTGATGAAAGCGGGTGCATCCGATTACATTCTCAAGCCCTTCAGCAATCAGGACCTGATCGAACGCATCGACAACGTTCTGCGAATCCGGCGCATTGAACTGCATAACAAGGAACTGCGCGAAGAACGGGAACGGCTCCTGCACGAGATCGAGCAATGGAATCAGGAGCTGGCCCGTCGGGTGGAACAAAAGAGCCGCGAACTTGAGCGGGCGCATGCCGAGATCGTTCAGGCGGAAAAGCTGGCCGCTCTAGGGCATCTTTCTGCCGGAATGGCGCACGAGATTCGAAACCCTTTGAATTCGATCAACCTTTTCGCCCAGATCCTGCAGTCGGGACTGACCGATGATCCCGAGAAGTCCTCCTATGCCGCCAAGATCATGAAGGAGGTCGACCGTATTGACGACCTTCTGGTCAAACTGCTGGAGGCCAGCAAACGGCCCCGCTTCGAACTCAAGCCGGTGTGCATCGCCGATGTCATCGATCATGTCCTGTCTGGATTCGAGGCATTGGCGTTGGCGCAGAAGGTCCGGGTGGAAAAGAATTATGTGTCCGTGCCGCCGCCAATTCTGGCTGATGCTGCCGAGATCGAGCAGATCTTCAGTAATCTGTTCGTCAATTCTCTCTATGAGATGCAGGAGGGGGGAAAGCTTGGCATCCGCCTCTCCCACGACGAAGGAACGATCTTTATTTCGGTCTCCGACACGGGTGGAGGAATCCCTCAGCAAAACCTCAAGCGGATCTTCGACCCCTTCTTCACCACCAAGACCAAGGGAACGGGTTTCGGCCTGTCCGTGGTTCTGCGGATCGTCAAAACATACAGCGGCCGCATATCCGTTGACAGTGTCGAAGGCAAGGGGACGGTTTTCCATCTCCAGTTGCCGATGACGTGAGAAAGAATCGCGAGATGAAGCACAGGCGCGTCCGCGGGTTCCTGGAATCGGTGCGGTGCGGAGGTCCTTCAGCATGCCCCTGAGATTGCGGGAAGTGCCTTTATCCCTGGAGCAGGATGAAACCTTTTTGCCGGACATTATCGCCCGGGAACTGGGACTGAAGCCGGGGGAACTGAAGGATTGGCGGATCGTGCGCCGGGGGATCGACGCACGCAAGAAGCCGCGGGTGCTCAGGATCTACACGGTGGAATTCTCAGCCGCCGACGAGGGGGAAATCCTCCGACGCAACCGCGGCAACCGCAATCTGGAATCTTCCGTTACGCCGGATCTTCCCGTTGTCGCCCCGCTCACCGGCGGGCACCGGGTGCTGGTGGCGGGTATGGGTCCTGCCGGCCTGTTTGCCGCCTTGCGTCTGGCGCAGTACGGCCTTCCGGTGGCTCTGGTCGAACGCGGTCGTCCCGTTGAGGACCGCGTCGGGGATGTGGGGCGCTTCTGGTCCGGAGGAGGACTCGATCCCGAAAGCAACGTCCAGTTCGGCGAAGGCGGGGCGGGAACGTTTTCCGACGGCAAGCTGACCACCCGCGTGAATCATCCGTGGACGCGACTGGTGCTGCAGCATCTGGTCGATTTCGGTGCCCCGGAAGAGATCCTGATACAGGCCAAGCCCCACGTGGGGACCGACCGACTGCGGCAGGTGCTGATCAACTTTCGCCTTGAGCTTCTGCGCCTGGGAGTGGACATCCGCTATCGGGCGAAGCTTGCGGGACTGGAGACGGCCGGCGGCCGGATCTGTGCAGGAGTCATGGACGATGGCGGGGAATTCGCCTGCGACAGCCTGGTTCTGGCGCCCGGGCACAGCGCCCGGGACACCTACCGGATGCTTCACGCCGCGGGAGTGCGCCTGGAGGGCAAACCCTTTGCCGTGGGGCTGCGGGTGGAGCATCCGGCTGAGCTGATCAATTCCATCCAGTACGGTCACCCCTGTCATCCCAGTCTCCCCGCGGCCGAGTACGCCCTGACGTACAACGACCCGGTCAGCGGCCGTGGTATCTATTCCTTCTGCATGTGCCCCGGCGGAGAGGTCGTGATAGCTTCTTCGGAGGCCGGAGGGGTGGTGGTCAACGGCATGAGCCATCAGAGGAGGGGAGGCGACCGCTCGAACAGCGCTCTGGTGGCGACGGTGCGGCGATCCGATTTCGATGGAGATGACCCACTGGCGGGAGTCCGTTTTCAGCGCTTATGGGAAGAGGCGGCCTTTCGGACCGGAGGCGGCGATTACAGGGCTCCGGCCCAGAATCTGATGGCTTTTTTGGGTCGCGGAGGAGGCCCGATAGCTTCCACCGCCCGCCCCGGAGTAACAGAAGCTGACCTGGCCGAGGTGCTGCCCACCTTCGTCAGCGACGCCCTGCGACGAGCCCTGCCGCAGTTCGAGAGGCGCATGCGCGGCTTCCTCACCGCCGAGGCGACCCTCACCGGGGTAGAGACCCGCACCTCGGCTCCGCTGCGTATCCTTCGCGGAGAGAACGGTCAGTCCGTTTCCCACCCCGGCCTCTATCCGGCGGGAGAAGGGGCGGGCTACGCCGGCGGGATCATGAGTGCGGCGCTCGATGGATTGCGGATCGCCGAACAGATTGCGATAATAGCGGGAAAACAGGAGTAGCTGGTGAAAAAGATTTTTGTGGAACAGATACGTGAGCGGGACTGGGTGGACAGCCCTTTTCTGGTCCGTGACAAGATCATGGCCATGGCCAAAAACGGCAAGCCCTACATGACCCTCAAGCTGATGGACCGCACCGGCGAGGTGGAAGGGCGTGTGTGGGACCGGGTGGACGAGTTCGCCGACCGTTTCGACAAGGACGACTTCATCCGCGTTCAGGGGAAAACCAGCGTCTATATGGGCAAGATGCAGCTGATCGTGCAGGATCTGTCGCCCATGGATGATCAGGCGGTCGATCTCTCCGATTTCCTTCCCGTTGCCGGCCGCAGTGCTGAAGAGCTGCTTGGGGAGCTGCGCTCGGTGATCGACGGAATGAGCGATCCCCACCTCAAGTCCCTCTTGGAGGCCTTCTGGAACGATGAATCTTTCCGGCGCAGTTACAGCATCGCTCCGGCCGCCAAGGCGATGCATCACGTCTACCTCGGCGGACTGCTGGAGCATTCCCTGGCGGTGGCGTCCCTTGCCGACGACATCAGCCGGCGTTATCCGGGCATTTACCGCGACCTGCTCGTCACCGGCGCCCTTCTGCACGACATCGGTAAGGTCTCGGAACTGTGCTACCAGCGCAGCTTCGATTACACCGATGAGGGAAAACTCCTGGGGCATATCGTCATGGGGGTGGAGATGATCACGGAGAAAATCGGTACGCTCCAGGATTTTCCCCCGGAACTGGGCATCCAGCTCAAGCATCTGCTCCTTTCCCACCATGGACAGTACGAATACGGCTCTCCCAAACGCCCGAAAACCATGGAGGCGGTTATCCTCAACTTCCTCGACGATCTGGATTCCAAAATCAACGGGGTTCGGACGCATATCGAAAAGGAGCCGGACAGCGAATCGCCCTGGACCGCCTACCACCGCCTGTATGACCGCTATTTTTTCAAAAACTCCGTACCAGGGCGCAAAGAGAAAGAATCCGCCCCGCCTCCTTCTCCGTCGCCGGCGGTTCGTCCGGCGGCGGAGAAGCCGGTGGAAAAGGATCGAAAAAAGCCCTTCGGCTTCACTCTGGGCGATCAGCTCAAGGGGAAGAGTCTCGATCTCTTTGCCGTGGACGAGGAGGAATAGGCATGCTGATCAAAACACTGATGGTGGGGCCGCTGCAGGTCAACTGTTTCATCGCGGCGTGCGAAAAGACCCGCAAGGCGGCAGTGATCGATCCCGGCGGCGACGGCGAACGCATTCTGAAAGTGATCGAAGGCGCCGGGCTGCACCTGGAGATGATTATCAACACCCACGGGCACTTCGATCATCTCGGAGGTAACCAGCTGCTGGTGGAGCGCACGGGAGCGCAGCTCCTCATCCATGAAGGGGACCTTCCCCTGCTGCGCCGGGCGGCGGATCATGCCGCCGCTTACGGGCTGCCTGCCGTCCCCTCGCCCGAGCCCTCCCGCACGCTGGAAGACGGCGAAAAACTTCCCCTCGGCGATTTGGAACTGGAGGTCATCCATGTTCCGGGGCACTCACCGGGGGGGATCTGCCTGCTGGCCGAAGGCCATCTCTTTTCGGGAGACGCGCTCTTTGCCGCTTCGATCGGACGAACCGATCTTCCCGGCGGAGATCACAACACCCTGATCGAGGGAATCCGCAGCCGCCTGCTGGTTCTGCCGGACGACACGGTGGTCCACCCCGGTCACGGCCCGGACACCACCATCGGAAGAGAAAAGGCGGTGAATCCGTTTTTATGAAAGTCGTGAAACCGTCATTGGTCATTAGTCCTTGGTTTTAAAACAAATGACAAATGACCAATGACGAATGACGAGGTTTTTATGTTAAAAGGCAAAAAGATCGTACTCGGGGTCTGCGGCGGCATCGCGGCCTACAAGGCGGTGGAACTGCTGCGGCTCTATGTCAAGGCAGGCGCCGAAATATTCGTCGTCATGACCCGCAGCGCCCAGGAGTTCGTCACTCCTCTGACCTTCCAGACCCTTTCAGGAAACCCGGTCCATACCGATCTTTTCAGCCTTTATCAGGAGCGGGAGATCGGTCACATTTCCCTTGCCGATCGCGCCGACCTCTTCGTGGTGGCACCGGCGACCGCCAATGTTATAGGCAAGGTCGCCGCCGGCATCGCCGACGACCTGCTTACCACCACGTTGATGGCCACCAAAGCCAGCGTACTCTTCGTTCCAGCCATGAACGTCAACATGTGGGAGAATCCCCTTTATCGTCAGAACGAGGAAAAGCTCTCCGCTCTCGGCTACCATTTTCTTGAGCCGGTCACCGGGGCTCTCGCCTGCGGATGGGAGGGAAAAGGAAAACTTCCCGACCCCCAGGCGATTTTCGAGGAAAGCGAATGGCTTCTGGGCAATGCGGACCTGGCCGGCGAGACCGTGCTGGTCACAGCCGGACCCACCCGCGAGGAACTCGATCCGGTTCGTTTCCTGAGCAACTATTCTTCGGGGAAGATGGGGTTCGCCATCGCCCGCGCCGCCCGCAACCGGGGTGCCAGGGTGATCCTTATCGCAGGCCCCACCTGCCTGAACCCTCCCTGCGGGGTGGAGTTCCATGCCGTCGTCAGCGCGCTCCAGATGCGGGATGCGGCCATGGCCTGGATGGAAGATGCCTCCATAGTCATCAAGGCGGCCGCGGTGGCCGATTACCGGCCGGTGACGAGTTCCCGGGAGAAGATCAAGAAGGAGAAAACCAGGGAAATGACCGTGCATTACCAGAAGAATCCTGACATCCTGGCTGAACTCGGCCAGGTGAAGGGGGAGAGAATCCTGGTCGGGTTCGCCGCCGAAACGGAGGACCTTCTGGAGAATGCGCGCAAAAAACTGGTGGAGAAGAATCTCGACCTCATTGTGGCCAACGATGTCACCCAGGCGGGGGCGGGGTTCGATGTCGATACCAATATCGTGCGTCTGCTCTATCGCGACGGCGCCGTGGAGGATCTGCCGCAACTCTCCAAGGACGAAGTCGCCCATATCCTTCTTGATCGGATAGCCGTCATGCGGGGGAAAGATCGTGAGGAGTGAGGAGTGAGGCGCACAAGCATTTTGCCGGTTTTACTCCTAACTCCTTACCCCCCACGCCTTACCGTTTCTAAAACTCCGACAGCAATTCCAGGATCTGCCTGGGGCGGGTGATTCCCTCGCGGAAGCGGGGTTTGAGTTCCGCCAAGATCACCTCGGCATCGTAGTCGGAGAGTTTGCCGTCCAGCCAGAGCAGGTTGAGGTTTTTCCGTATCACCTTGGCGGCGTTGATGGCCCGCTCTCCTGTAGGATCGGCTCTCCAGAAGGGGCTCTCTTCCATTTCGGCCAGAACGCTGAAGGAACTCTGGGCGGCAAGGGTGAGATATTCTTCCCGGTCTTCTTTGCCGAGGGTCCATTTCGATGCTGTAGAAAAAGATCGGAGAACTTTCTGCCACTGCTGCAGCCGATTCAGAAGAAGAAGGGAATTGAAGAGGCGTTTGTTGGTGTCGAAGGAAAAGATCGTATCGGAAACGACACTGCGCATCATGACATCGTTTTCACGGAAGTCCTTTCTGGCAATGGTGCGGGCCAGCTTCCATGTTTCCGGCGGAACTTCCGATTCGAAGCGCAACTCCCAGTAAGCGTGCTGGAGCAGGGTCGTATTGAAGGTGCGCACCATCTTGAAGGGAACAAAGTAGGAATGGGCCACGCAGTCCGCGGCCAGATGCGCCAGGTAGCCATAGGCACAGGCCTTCTGGGAGTCGGTTCGGGCCGCGGCCAGGACCTTCCTGCCCAGACGCCACGAATGGCAGTGCTGCAGGTGGTGGGTGAATTTTTTCCCCAGGGTGATGTCGGCGCTGATGCAGCCGTAGAGGTAATCGTGGGGGTAGGCGCTCAGCAGGGCCGCCATGGCCGGAGACAGCTCATGGAGCCGGCCCAGGATCTGTGAGCCGAGCTGCAGGTGAACACCGATACCCCAAGCCAGGGCTTCGGCAGGTGCCAGAATAAGCAGGATCGTGGATAATGCTATGAGAAAAGGCATGGGCCTCGCAGGGTTTAATAAAACCTGAATCCGTGAGACACCTCACCCCTCACGTCTTTTGCTTAAGGGGGGCAAGTTCACGGAATCATATAAAGAATAATCCACCATTCGGGGGAAGTAAAGAAGGTTATGCCCGAGACTCTTCGTAGAGAGATTCTGGAAACGGCGCTCCAGGTTCGCAACCTGTTGAAGGACCTGCAGACACTGGGTGTCGAAGAGGTGCCGCTCGTCGATATCCCCGAGATATTGCCCCCCTGTGCGCCCGGTGAGGTCGGGATGGACCGGGGCGGCGAGGGCTCCTGCCGGCAGGAAACTCTTGAGGAAATCCGTGCCGAGCTTGAAGACTGCCGCCGCTGTTCACTGTGCAAGGGTCGCCGCAACCTCGTCTTTGGTGTCGGTGATCCGCATTCCCGCGTGGTCTTCGTCGGCGAGGCGCCGGGACGGGAAGAGGACGAAAAGGGGGAGCCTTTCGTGGGAGAGGCGGGACGCCTCCTCGACCGAATCCTTTTCGCCATGGGGCTGCGGCGCGAGGAAGTCTACATATGCAACGTGATAAAGTGCCGCCCTCCGGGCAACCGCGATCCCGGACCCGAGGAGATAGAGGCCTGTGAACCGTACCTGAAACGCCAGCTGGCCGCCATTCGTCCCCAACTCATCGTCACTCTGGGGCGCTTCGCGGCCCAGTCGCTGCTGCGCGACGGCTCGCCCATCGGCCGCCTGCGCGGCACCTGGCGCGAGTACGAAGGGATTCCCCTCATGCCCACCTATCATCCCGCCTATCTGCTGCGCAATCCGGTCGGCAAACGGGAAGCCTGGGAGGACATGAAACAGGTAATGACACGTCTGCGGGAGGGGGAGGGAGGGGAATGAAACGATCCGGAGCCCTGGACTTCGAGGATGTCCACAAGCTCCGCCGCGATCATGCCGGAGGGGAAAAAGAGATACTCAAGGGCATTTCCCTCTCGGTGCCGGCCGGCGAACTGACGGTGATCGTGGGCCCTTCGGGGGGAGGGAAAAGCACCCTGGTGCGGCTGGCCAACCGGCTGGAAGATCCGACCTCCGGCCGCATTCTCATCGACGGAAAGGACATTGCCGCTCTCGACCCTCTGCAGTTGCGGCGGCGGGTGGGCATGGCCGCTCAGAAACCCTTCATGTTCGAGGGCTCGGTTCTGGAGAACCTGCAGCGCCCCTTTCTGCTGCGGGGAGAAGAGCCGCCATTGCCCGAGAGCGATTTACTTCGTGAAAACCTCGATCTCTGCCGATTGACCGCCGAGCTGCTCCCTCAGAATGCCCGCAAGCTGTCCCTCGGCCAGCAGCAGCGGGTCAGCATGGCCCGCACCCTGGCGACCCGGCCCGAAATCCTCCTGCTGGATGAACCGACCAGCGCCCTCGACCGTCCCACCGCCGATCGCCTGGCCGCGACCCTCCAGGAGGTCTGCCGCCGCGGGAATCTGACCGTGCTGATGGTGACCCATGATCTGCGGCTGGCCGAAAGGGTGGCCGATCGCCTGGCCTATCTGGAGGGGGGGCTCATTCTCGAAGAGGGTTCTGCAGATGACCTGCTGAACCGCCCCCGCACGTCCGAATTGAGGCGTTTTCTGGCGGAACCGGAGAAAGAAATTCAAGAACCCGAATCCATAGCCCCTTAGACACGAGAAATCGAGGAATACCAAAAACAAGGACTCACGCGAAGACGCGAAGACGCGAAGAAAAAGAACTCTTTTTTGAATCTCTTCGCGCCTTCGCGGCTTCGCGTGAAAATTGATCTTCGTTTTTTTTTAATCCCTGGTGTTGAGACAAAGGTTTTTTCCGCCTGAAGGAGACCGCATGGAGGCGAAACCGATCATTGACCTCGCCCTGTCCGACCTGGCTCTCGTCTACGGCCTGGTCTTCGTCGCCGTCGGACTGGCCCGGCTGCAGGGAATCGGGCAGGAGAAGGAGATGCTCTGGGCATCGGCTCGGATGGGAGTCCAGCTTCTGGCCGTCGGCTATGTCCTCCATCTGGTCTTCGCCCTTCGCACTCCTGCCCCCATCCTGCTTATCCTTCTGGTCATGGGGATCTTTTCCGTTCAGGCCGTGGCGGGCCGGGTGAAGGACAAGATGCCCCGTTTTTACCGGGTGGTCGGCATCTCCATCCTGATCGGCTGCGGCGGCGGCACCTTCTTTTTCTGTCATCTTGTCATCGGGCTTTCCCCCTGGTACGATCCGCGCTACCTGATCCCCCTGGCCGGGATGATCATCGGGAATTCCATGACCGGCGCCAGTCTGGCCGCCGAGCGCCTGGCTTCCGAGATGAAGGACCGCCGCGACGAGATCGAAACCGCCCTGAGCCTCGGCGCCACGGCTCGAACGGCCGCCGGAGACGCGGTGCGCAGCGCCTTTCGAGCCTCCCTGATTCCCTCCGTCAATGCCATGGCCGCCATGGGGATCGTCTTTCTCCCCGGAATGATGACCGGCCAGATCCTCTCCGGAACGGCCCCGATCATTGCCGTCAAGTACCAGATCGCAATCATGTGCGTCATCACCGGCAGCGTGGCGGTGACCTCTTTTCTCATTCTGATACAGGGATATCGCAACTACTTTACCCCGGCCCACCAGCTCAGGAGTGAAGGGTAAGAAGGAAGGAGATTCATGGATATCAGGCGCCTGGAGGTTTTCTGCAAGGTCGTGGAGCTGAAGAGTTTCACCCTGGCGGCAAAAGCCGTCCTGCTTTCCCAGCCCTCGGTCAGCGAGCATGTCCGCTCCCTGGAGGAAATCCTGGGAGAAAAGCTGCTGGACCGGCTGGGTCGAGAGGTGATGCCCACGGGAGCCGGGCAGATCCTTTATCAGTACGCCCGGCGGATCATCGCCCTGAGGGACGAAGCCCTCCAGGCGATCGATCAGTTCCGTGGCCGCGTCTCCGGCAGCCTGCCCCTGGGCGCCAGCACCATTCCGGGAGCGTTCATCCTTCCGGCCCTGATCGAATCCTTCAAGACAGCCCATCCCTCCATTCAGATCATGCTCAAAATTTCGGGCACTTCCCGGATTGTCGAAGAACTCCTGCTGGGAACTCTGGAGCTGGGGATAGTCGGGGCGAGGCCGAAGGATAACCGTCTGGATGCGGAGCAGGTCTTCTCCGACGAGTTGATGCTGACGGTTTATCCCGGACATCCCTGGGCCTCCCGGGAGTCCGTCTCTCTGGAGGAGCTTCCGGGACAGCCTTTCATCCAGCGGGAGCCGGAATCCGGGACCCGCATGGTGATGAATCAGGCCCTGCAGGAGTACGGCCTGGATCTGTCCCGGCTGACCATGGTGGCGGAGATGGGAAGTTCAGAGGCGATCCGCCAGGGGATCAAGGCCCGGCTCGGCATCTCCATCCTTTCCTCTCTGTCGGTTGCGGAGGATCTTCTTCTGGGATCTCTGGTGACGGTCCCCCTCAGCGGCCTGCAGATTCACCGGCAGTTCTATCTGGTGCAGCGCAGGAACCGCCAGCTCTCCCCCCTGGCGCTCACTTTCCTGCACCATCTCAAAGCCCATGCCCCCGAATAGTCCGAATTGGCAGTCACTGTACGAGAACGTAACGGGCCTTCCGACCACGCCGAATTCAATATTTTGTTTTATCTGAATTTAGCGGATTTTATGTGCGGATTTGCCGTAATTGACCAAAGTCACAGAAGACCCCAGAGCCCCATCATCTGCAGGTGCCGGAAAAGATTGTACCCGCCCATCGCCGCCACCATGATCCCCGCGCCTTGCAGCAGTCGGGCCCGGGCTCGGACGCCGAGCCACTGGGCGGCTTTGCCGAACAGGAGGAGGGAAGGGGCGGTCCCCAGGCCGAAGGCGAGCAGGACGAGGGCGCCCTGGAGAGGGTCGGCGCTCTGGGCGGCTGAAATCGCCACGGCGTAGAGGAAGCCGCAGGGGAGAAAGCCGAAGAGCAGGCCGAGTGGGAGGGCGGCTATGGCGGGGGGGAGGGCGCGCATACCCTGCACCGCGGAGGCCATGGCCCGCATCGGGCCTGCGAACTCGAGCCGCTGAAGGGTGAAGCGGGCGAAAAGACCTGCGGTGCCGAGACCGAGGAAAATGACCAGAAGATCGGATGCCACCAGCAGCGAGCGGCTCACTCCGGCGAATGCATCGGTGTAGGCGATCGCTGAGCCGAGCCGGCCGGCCAGGAATCCGATCAGGCCATAAGTGGCGAGCCGACCGGCGTTGTAGAGGAGGTGAAAGGAAAGGCCGCCGCGCCGGCCGTTATCCGAGAGGGAAAGGGCGGTGACGATGCCGCCGCACATGCCGATGCAGTGCCCCGAGCCGAGCAGACCGGTGATCAGGGCCATGGTGAAGAGGGGGTCGATCATTTGAGCAGAACCGGGTCGAGGTCGAAGATCAGGATTTCGAGGCGGCCGTCCGGCATGGTGACCTGGAAGGCTGCCTGCCAGGCGCCGGCCATGGTGAAGACGGCTTCCCCCCAATAAAACCCGTCCTTTTCCCGAATCTTCGGCCTGTTCTCCGGCATCGGCATGGCCGGCATGGTCAGGTCGCAGCGAACTTCGGCGCCGGTGATCGGGATCCCCGTCCCGTCGATCAGCATCAGGTGAAAGGGGGCAGGGGTCATGGTGCGCAGCGGTTCGGATGCCAGGTTCAGAATCGCCTTTCCCCCGTCGATCCCCTCGATTTCGATTCGGGTGCCCGATGAGGCCGAGGCTTGGATTGCGGAGGACAGAAGCAGAACGGAGCAAACGAGGATCCGTCCGATTCTTCCCAAAAGGCCTCTCTTTTCAAGGTTGATCGAATTTTTCGTCATCTTTCGTCTCCTTGGCCGGATCCGCAGGATCATCCTCGAGCATCCGGTGCTTGGGACCTTCCATGTCGTCGAACTCCCCCTTCTTGACGGCCCAGATGAAAAAGAGCCAGACCCCTGTTCCGAGGAAGAGGGAGAGGATGATGAGGATGATGGTTGAGGTCAGCATGGAAAATCCAGGTTAAAGGTAAAAGGTTAAAGGTAAAAGGATAAAGGCCAAGGGCAGGGTCGACGAGGTTGAAGGGGTGAAATCGGAGGTTTTCCTTTCATCTTGTTCCTTAATCCTTTTTCCTTGTTTGCCGATTCTCCCCAGCCGCAAGCTGTTTCCCACTACGCACACCGAGCTCAGCGCCATGGCGGCGGCGGCGTGAATGGGTGCGAGCTTCCCGGCGGCGGCCAGGGGAAGAGCGAGAAGGTTGTAGGCAAAGGCCCAGAAGAGGTTCTGGCGGATGATCCGCAGGGTGCGGCGGGCGATGCAAAGAGCCTCTTCGAGGCACTCAAGGTCGGGGCGGGTGAGAATCAGGTCGGAGGTTTCGAGGGCGATGTCGGTCCCTCCGGCCATGGCGCAGCCGACCGATGCCGCCGAAAGGGCGGGAGCATCGTTGATTCCGTCGCCGACCATCAGGACCTTCTCCCCTTCCCGTCTTCTGGCTTCGATCCAGTCCGATTTCTCCTTAGGACTCAGCTCGGCCAGAGTCGTGCCGATCCTGAGTCCCTTTGAAATCCGTTCAGCGGCTGCATGCCGGTCACCCGTGAGCAGAGCCGTCCGGATGCCCAGGGCGCCGAAACGGCCGACGATATCCTCCGCGGATGTGCGCACAGGATCCTCAAGGAGGATGACGCCGCAATAGGACTCGCCGCAAGCCACATGCACCTCCGTGCAGTGATCCGGGGCGTCGTTTTGAGGCACGGAGATGCCGCCCTCGCTGAGGAAAAGACGGCTGCCGACACGGAGCGGTCCCTCTTCCGTCTCCAGCCATGCTCCCCTGCCGGCAATAGCCCGGCTTCCCGAGCCGCTCCCTACCGCAAGGCCTCGATGGCGGGCTTCGGTCACGATTCCCCGCGCAAGGGGATGGGTCGATCCGGCCTCCACCCGAGCTGCCAGGCCCAGCAGATCCTCCTCCGTCCCGGCGGCCGGTCGCACGGCCGCGACCCGCGGCCGCCCTTCGGTGAGTGTCCCTGTCTTGTCGAAGGCGGCGAGGGTCAGCCTTCCGGCGGCTTCGATGACATCCCCGCCGCGGAAAAGGATCCCTCTGGAGGCGGCCGCACCGCCGGCCACCAGTATCGCGGTGGGGGTGGCCAGGCCGAGAGCGCAGGGGCAGGCCACCACCAGCACGGACACCGCGTTGAGCAGGGGAGCCATCCCCGGCGCTCCCTGCCAGCTCCAGTAGAGGAGCGTGCCGAGTGAGAGCATCGCAGCGGCGGGAACAAACAGGGCGGCCACGCGGTCGGCCAGGCGCTGTACGGGGGCCTGGCGACTCTGGGCCTCTTCCACCAGGCGGGCCACCCGGGCTATGAAGGAATCGGAGACGCCCCGGGTGACCCGGAGGTCGACCGCTGAGGTGAGGTTGAGGGCGCCTGAGACGATCTTCGCTCCGGCACTGCGCAGGACCGGCAACGGCTCGCCGGTGATGACCGACTCGTCCACTTCGGTATCGCCGGAAATCAGTTCGCCGTCCACGGGAAAGCGCTCCCCCGGCAGGACGCGGATCCGGTCCCCCGGATGCAGGAGTGAACTCTCCACCTGAACGACATCCTCTCCATCGAGGCGGCGGGCATTGTCCGGGGCGAGGCGCAGCAGGCGGTCCACCCCCGCCGATGCCTTGCGCCGGGCCGCATTTTCGAAGAGCCTTCCGGCCAGGATCAAAGTGACGATCATGGCGGCGGTATCGAAGTAGATCTCGCCTCCTGCTTCCAAAGCATAGAGGCTGTAACCGTAGGCGGAGAGAACTCCGATGGCGATGAGCAGGTCCATGTTGGGTGCCCGGTTGCGCAGGCTTCTCCAGGCGCCGGCGAGAAATGGCCCCCCGGCATAGAAGACAACCGGTGTGGTGACCAGGGCGGCCAGATACTGGAGCAGGTTGCGGGCGCCCTCCTCCATTCCCTGAAAGTATCCGGCGTAAAGGGCCAGCGAGTATCCCATCAGCTGCATGGAGAGAAAAAAGGCCGTGCCGAAGCGGATGAGAAGCGAGCGCCGCTCGTTTTCCGCAGCCGTCTGCTGCGCTTCGACGGTGTAGGGGCGGGGAATGTAACCGATCCGGGCCACCGCCTCGAACAGTGCGGCGGGGGTGGTCCGGCTCGGGTCGAAGCGGACTCGGGCGCGATGGGTGCCGTAATTGAGGCGGGCGTCGGAGACTCCGGCGACCGAAGCCAGGATGCGTTCGATGAGCCAGACGCAGGAGGCGCAGCGGACCCCCTCGAGGAGGAAGAAAAACTCGGCCCCCGTTTTCCCCTGACTGACGAAAGGCGCCAGGGCGGCGTCGTCGTATCCGGCGGCGAAAGCTCCCTCGGGCAGCCCCGGCTCCGGCCAGTTTCGCCGCCGGTAGAAATCGTCCATTCCGGCGCCGGTGATGATGCGGAAAGCGCCGCGGCACCCCTGGCAGCAGAAGCGGCGCTCAAGGTCGCCGATACGGTCGGCAACCAGTTCCCCCGGGGGGATGGGCAATTCGCAGTGGTCGCAGGCCAGGATCGAATCGTTCATGATTCAGAGGTTCAGAAGGAGGGAGCGGGAAAGTCCTGCGCCCAGGCGGGTGATCTGCAGACGGGCGCTGAGGCTTCCTGAAAGATCCTCCGGAAGGGCCGCGGCATAGAGGCCGGCGCTTTCTTCCGCAAGGTGAAGGAGGCTCTGCTCCTTCGCATCAGTCCGGTAGAGCGCCACTTCGGCCTGGGCCTGCACCACAGGCCGGCCGTCCCGGTCGGTGAGGCGGACTTCCATACGTCCGTCGGCCAGTCTGATGCCGACCTGCCAGCCTAGGCCCGCGGCGGCCTCCTGCTCGATCAGGGTATCGTTGTACTTGAGGCCGTGGCTGTAATAGCGGGGGTTGGCCACCTCGCTGACTCCCTTTGCCGCCCGGTAGACCGACCAGCCGGTCAGGAGCAGGAAGAAGAGAATCAAGCCGATGATGACTTTTGGCCAGTGGGTGGACCTTGCAGCGTCATTCATGAGGCATGTCCTTCGGTGCGGAAAGGGTGGCCCCGGCGCGGGCGACGACCCTGCCGCGGGAGTCGGTCACGAAAAAATGGATAGGGAAAGACTGATCCGCCGGCGGCTCCGGGGAGACGACGGCAAAATCGAGCCGCCGACGCTCGCCGGTTGACAGCGTGATGCCGTGTGTCGGGCCCTTGAGTTCGAGGACAGTCTCGTCCCGGTGGGCCGAAAGAGTGAAGGTCTCGTCGCCTGCTCCCCGGTTGCTGAGATAGGCCGTGAAGAAGGTGGCCAGTTCCCCTCCAGGAAGGGGGCGGCTGGAAGCGCTGGCGGAGCGCTGCAGTTTGAAACTGGCGGTCGGCCGGTAAGCCACTGCCACCACCGTAAATGTGGAAACGGCCGTGAACAGGGCAGCCACCAGCAGGGTGCGCGCGTTCAGGATGGCCCACACCCCTTTGCCTTCCCGGCCGAATGTGTAGCGGATGATCCCGGGCTGGTTGCGAGAGGCCATCACCTCGCGGCAGGCATCGAGACAGCGGCCGCAGTTGATGCATTCCACCTGGTCGCCCTGGCGAATGTCGATCCCCGTGGGACAGGCGCGGACGCACGAGCCGCAGCGGATGCAGCGGTGCGCCTCGTCGGGGTGAAAGCGCAAGTTTAGGGTGCCCGCGTCGACCAGGGCGCTCTGGAAGCGGCCGTAGGGGCAGAAGTCGCGGCAGAGCAGCCGGCGCAGCAGGGCCAGATCGAGATAGACCGCTCCGGTGATGATCATCCAGGAGGCAAAGGAAGCGGCGCCGAGCCTGCCGAAGGCCAGGCGCGGGAAAAAATCGTAGGGCGAGACAAAATACCACACCAGATTCGCGCCGGCCAGAAGGGCCAGAAAAAGATATCCGGCATGAAGGAGTGCCTTGCGACCGGCCGGCCCCCGCATGTCGCGGGGGGTGACCTGCAGGCCGATCCGGCGTCCCCACCATTCGGCCGCATCGGACAGGGTGGTCTGGGGGCAGGCCCATCCGCACCAGACGCGGCCAAGCACCAGGGTTGCCAGAAGAAAGAAGAGCACCAGAGCCAGGCAGAGAAGCAGGAGAAGGTAAAGCTCCTCGATGCGAAAGATCCGCCCCCCCGCCTCCAGGGTCCGGGAGGGAAGATCGACGAGCAGCAGGCTGCGGCCGCCTATACGGACGAAGGGGACCGCCAGGACCGTCAGGGTCGCCGTCCATTGAAAGCGCCTCCGCCAGGGACCTGTGAGTCTGGGAGTGGTCAGCGGCATGGGCTCAAAAGGTAAGGCATGAGGGGTGAGGGGTGAGCCTCACGATTGGTTGTCATTTTTTCTTCAGGCTTACGACAAATTCGGCAAGAGCCTCGATCTTCTCGCCGGAGAGCTGAGTCCCGAATCCCGGCATGCCGCCCGGGCGTCCCTCGGCGATCGAGGTCCGGATCGCCTCGGGGCTGCTGCCGTAGGCGTAGTCGGAGGCGGTCAGATCGGGACCGATTCCTCCTTCGCCGGCGGCGCCGTGGCATGCCGCGCAATGGGCGGCAAAAAGCTCTTTCCCGGAGACGTCCTCTGTCGCCATGGCCGCGGGAACCTTCCCTTGTTCGGGATCGGTCCTCCGGGCCGCGGCCTGTTCCCGGTGAGCCGCCATATCCTGCCGGAATTCCTCTTCGGAACTCCAGCCCGAAAGAAGAAAATAGGCGCTGAAGACGACCCCCCAGAGGATCAGGCCGTAGAAAAGAACGGTAAAATAGGGCGGTGGAGATTGCACCCGGTTTTCGATGATCCCGTCGAAATTGTGGACGGCGTGTTTATGTTCATGCTGGTCGAGCATCGGCATGGCGTGTTTCCTCCCAGGATTATTCGTCGTCGAGCATCCGGTGTTTGGGTTCTTCCAGCTTGTTCTTGCGTTTGCGGCTGCAGGTACGCACCACGATGAGCGCAAAGACGATTAAGAGTCCGACGGTGATTCCGAGATAGAGCAGCGAAGCCCAGTCCATCAGTGCCTCTTCTGGGATTTGACAAAAGAAACCAGCTTCCAGACCCGATCGGAGCCCAAGGTAGCGAAATCCGGCATGCCGGCTTCGGGGATGCCGTTGAAGATGATTTCGTAGAGGTCGGCGTCAGACATGTCGACATCGCTGATGTCCGATCCGATCCCCCCGGTCAGGTCTTCGCCGTGGCAGGCGGCGCAGTGCGTTTCGTACAGAGACCGGCCCGCGGGAATGACCGAGGAATCCCCCTGGAAGGGATTGGTCAGTTCGCCGACGATCTCCACGCGGGCCGCTTCGCGCCAGGGGATGTCGCTGCCCAGCTTCTGCAGATAGGCGATCATGGCGTCGAGTTCGGTTTTGCTCCGCAGGTCCTCGATCTGCGCTTCGGTGAAGGGGAAACCGAGCACCTTCATCTTGCGCCGGGTGTAGGCGGTGTCGATGGCGGTTTCCGCCAGAAATCCGTACTCGGGCATGTTCGATCTGGGCACCATCGACTGGGGGTCTTTCATGTGCTGCTCGTGCCAGGCGTCGGGATATTTGCCGCCGATACGGGCGAGATCCGGGCCCGTGCGCCGCGAGCCCCAGAGATGAGGCCGATCGTAGAGGAATTCGCCCGACTTGGAGTAATCTCCGTATCGAAGCACTTCGGCTACCAGCGGACGGACCGTCTGGGTATGACAGTTGTTGCACCCCTCGCGAATATAAACGTCGCGTCCTTCCTGCTCCAGGGGGGTATAGGGCGTGACCGATTCGATGCGGTCCGTCTCGGTGTTGACCCAGGCGAAAGGCAGGACCATGGTGACAATGGTCCCGACCGAGATAGCGGCGGTCGCCAGCAGCAGAAAAACAACGGGTTTCTTCTCCCAGAAAATCATGTGCGTCCCTCCTCCCTCATGCCTGTTTCGCCGTGGAGGAAAGGGGCTCCTCCTTGCGGGCCGTCATGGCCAGGTTGTAGATGAAGATCCCGACTCCGGCGAGATAGATCACTCCGCTGATGGCCCGGGCCCACCAGTAGGGATACATTTCGATCAGGGTCTCCATGAAGGAGTAGGAGAGGCTGCCGTCCGGATTGAGAGCATGCCACATGCCGGCCTGCTGCACGCCGGCCATCCACATGCTCACGGAGTAGAGAAGCTGGCCGACCAGCACCAGCCAGAAATGCAGGTTCGCCAGGGGAATGCTGTAGAGTTCCCGGTTGTAGATGCGCGGCGCCAGGTAGTAGATGGCGGCGAACATGACCAGCGAAACCCAGCCGAGGGTCCCCATGTGGACGTGCCCGGGAACCCAGTCGGTGTAGTGGATAAAGGCGGAGAAGGATCGAACGGCCTGGAGGGGACCCTGGAGGGTCTGGAGGCCGTAGAAGGTGATGCCGAGGATGAGGAACTTGACCAGGTAATTCTCGCGCATCTGGTGCCATTGTCCCCGCATGGAGAGATACCCGTTGAAGACCGAACCCCAGGAGGGGGCGATGAGCATGATCGAGAAGGCCATGGCCAGAGTCTGAATCCAGTCGGGGACCGGGGTCCACAGCAGATGGTGGGCGCCGGTCCAGAGATACATGAAGATCAGGCTCCAGAAGGCGATGATTCCGAGGCGGTGGCTGTAGATGGGGACCCCCGTCGATTTGGGGAGGAAGTAGTAGAAGACCGCCAGAGGGGGAGCAGTAAGAACCATGGCCACGGCATTGTGGCCGTACCACCATTGAACGTTGGCGTCGTTGGTCCCGGCGTAGGCTGAGTAGGATTTGAAAAGGGACACCGGCACCTCGGCGGCATTCACCAGGTAAAGGACGGCCACTCCCACGATGGAGGCGAGCATGAACCAGAGCGAGATGTACATCTGCTCTTCGTGTCGCTTCATGATGGTCATGATGATGTTTACAGCGAACGCCACCCACAGGACGACGACCATGATGTCCACCGGCCACTCGAGTTCATGGTATTCCTTGCTGGTGGAATATCCCAGCAAAAGGGTTATTGCGGCGACAATGATGGTGGCGTTGAAGAACCAGAGCTGAAAGCGGGCGAGGCGATCGCTCCAGAGGGGGCGTCGGCAGAGACGCTGGACCATGTAAAGGAAGGTGGCGAAAAAGCTGCCGATAGCCCAGCCGAAAATGCCTGCATTGGTATGTACGGGGCGCAGCCGGCCGTAAGTGAAATAGGGGGGGAAGTTGAGGGCGGGCTCGACCATCTGGAAGGAAATAAGCACGCCCACCAGAATAGCCACCAGGCCCCACAGAATGCTCCAGTGAACGAAGCTCTTGACGATGGCGCTATTGTACGCCGGATTCTCCATGAACGCCTCCTTTGCGAAAAGAAATCTCCAAATGACTAATTATAGATGGATGGAAGGCTCTGTCAAAAATCCTGAGCAGGAATTATGAATCCGATCCAATTTATTACAAACTTGGTCATAAATATAATTTTCATATCGACATCTGTCAAATAAAAAAAGAGAAGATGATAAAAAACGAGTATTGTTAGCTTGGGCAAATCTGCTCGCTTGAGCAAATCTTGACACTTCATCTGCCCTCCTCTATCATGCCCCCAATGGATGCTGAGGTAAGAATCGGCGTCTGAAAGACCTGTGAAAGGTTGCCTCACTTCGGATGCGGGAAGGCGAGATCCGGCGCCGCAACTTAAAAATGTTTTGACAACAGATCAACCGATCTTTAGGATGTGATAGATTTTCCCTCTAAAAGGATACTTGTGTTTCGATGGATAAAGTCCTGGCATTATTAGACGACGATCTGATCAGGGTCGAGGCTCAGTTTAAAAAGGACTTGACCTCTGAAGTCGCCTTGATTCGCAAGGTCGGAGAGTATGTCCTTGCCAGCGGCGGCAAACGTATCCGGCCGATGCTTCTTCTGCTTTGTTCCCGTCTGGGAGGATACCGGGGAGATTATCACATCGGCCTGGCCAGTGTCGTGGAGTTTATCCATACTGCGACATTGCTGCATGACGACGTTGTTGACAGCGCCATACTGCGGCGGGGGAATGCTTCGGCCAATGCCGTCTGGGGCAACGAGGCTTCAGTTCTTGTGGGCGATTTTCTCTTTGCAAAGTCGTTCTCCATCATGGTCCGTGGCGGCAATCTGCAGATTCTCGAAGTCCTCTCCGACGCCACCACCATGATGGCTGAAGGAGAGGTTCTTCAACTCATCAACACCTGCGACCTCGATCTGGATGAGGACAGCTACATCTCAGTCGTGCGGAACAAGACGGCCATCTTGATCGCTGCCGCCTGTCAATGCGGCGGCATTCTGGGTCAGGTGACTCCGCAGCAGGAAGCGGCGCTTTCAGAATTCGGACTGGAACTCGGTATCGCTTTCCAGTTTATGGATGACGCCCTGGACTATGTGGCTGATCAGTCCGAATTCGGCAAGGCGAAGGGGCACGATCTGGCGGAGGGCAAGATGACGCTTCCGCTGATTCACGCTCTGCGGCATTGCGATGCCGAGGAGCGGAAGAGGGTGGCCGAAATCGTCGAGAAGGAGGAGTTGACTTCTGATGATTTCGCCTATGTCATCGACCTGATAGAACGCTGCAAGGGTATTGACTATACCCGCTCGCGCGCCCGGGAACTGGTGACAATGGCCAAGAGACGCCTGGACGTTTTCCCGGATGGACCTGAAAAAGAGGCCCTTTTCAGTTTGGCCGATTATGCGGTGGACCGGCGCAAGTAAGCTGGAATTTTCCTGTTATTTGACTTAGTCGAGCTTAGTTATATCGCCCCTTCGCCCGAATCAGGCCGGAGGGGCGATTCTTTTTTGTGTGAGAAAACAGAGGATTCCAAGACTGTGGATTCGCGCGATGATGTTGGCTCAGAATTTGCTCATGTGTATTCCGGTTACGGGAAAAATTTACCGGACACTCTGCTCCGCCAAGCGAGAAATGCTATGGATACCGAGAATCTTGTTCACAGAAGCCACTTCAATATTGCAGGACGCGACTACGAAGTCCTGGTGTTCTGCCGACCTGACGGCAGTCATGTCGCCAAAACCTACTTCACTTCCGACGATGTGATCATCAATGATGGCCCGTCTCTGGATCATGTCCTCAATAAGCATCAACGGTTATTGCCCCTGGCCGTTAACTCAAGGCATATTCTTGAAGAGTTCCGACGCGAAACTTGATCAAGACTTTTTCCATCCCGGTTTTCCCCAGCATCTCTGCGCCGCTCCTAAGCTTTTAATCCAGCCTCGTTTTCTGCTATAATCACGCATGTTTCGCCTGAATCTCCATAAAAAAGTTCTAACTGCTTTTCTGGTCCTCTCTCTGGCGCCCCTGGTTCTGCTCGCCCTGAACTCGATCCAGAGTCTGCGCTCGGTCGAAGCGCTTTTGAGGGAGAGTGCGACCGAAGCTCTCGACACGCAGGCTGCACGCGCCCTGGAACTCAGGGCGGAGATGGTGGCCGGCGAGGTGGGCACCTTCCTTCGCTCGGCGGAAGAAGATCTGCGCACACTGGCCCTGCTCTCTCCGGAAGAGCAGACGTATCTCGCCTTCAGTCGCAATCATCGTCGCGAGATCTGGTATCGCGACGGGACAAACGATGCTCCTGTGGAGGTGCGGGAGGCCGTTCCCCTTTATAGCGAGCTGGCTTTCATCGGAGCAGACGGAAAAGAGCGGCTGCGCGTGGTCGGCGACCGTGCCGCGGGTCCTCTGCGCGATCTCTCGGATCCGGCCAATACGACCTACCTGACCGAAACCTACTTTATCGAGGCCAGAGAGCTTCCACCGGGCGAGGTGTACGTTTCCCACGTCACCGGCTGGCATGTCGACAAGGAGCAGCAGCTCCAGGGGGCGTCCACACCGGAGCTGGCCGTGGAGGGCGTCTCCTATGTCGGAGTCGTCCGGTTCGCCATGCCCGTGCGGGACCGGTCCGGGGAAGTCTCCGGAGTCGTGGTTCTCTCCCTTGATCATCGCCACCTGATGGAGTTTACCCAGCACATTATCCCGACCGCGGAAAATCACGTCCTTTTCCCCTCTTATGACAGCGGCAATTATTCCTTCATGTTCGATGACGAAGGCTGGATCATCACTCATCCAAAATACTGGGACATCCGGGGGCTGGACCGAAGGGGTAAGCTGGTTCCTCCCTATACCTCCAGTTCGTCGCCGGAAGTGGTGAAGAAGGGGATCATCCCCTACAATCTCCCTTTTGCCGGGTTTATTCATCCCAATTACCCGGTTGTGGCCGAGGAGGTCCTCTCCGGCAGATCCGGGGTGGTCGATGTCACCAATGTCGGCGGTTCTCAGAAAATCATGGCCTTTGCTCCTATCCCTTACCATGGCGGCGATTACCGGCGCCATGGTATCTTCGGGGGGATTACCATCGGCGCGGAGGTCGAGAACTTTCATAGGCCTGCCCTGGAGGCATCGGTTCTTATCCGGAAGAAATTCACCCAGTTTGTCGGGCAGACATGGGGTCTGATCGCCTTGACAGGTTTTCTGGTCCTTTTTGCCGCCTACCTTCTTTCGCGAAGCATTACTAAACCTCTGATGCAGCTCATCATCGGGACCCGGGAGATGGCCCGTGGCAATCTCTCGACCAGGGTGGTGGTCACCTCTCATGACGAGGTGGGGCAGTTGACTGAATCTTTTAATGCCATGGCCGGAGAACTCAATTCCCGGCGGGCAAAACTACTGAAGACCTTTGAGGCCCTGCGCCGCTCCCGTAAGGAGATCTTCCGGGAGCGCAATTTCAAGGAGACGATCGTCGAAAATATTGAAACCGGCATTCTGACGCTGGATGCCCGTGGTGATGTCACATCGGTCAATGGCCCAGCATGCCGCATCCTCGGCCTGGATGGCTCCCTCGTCTCCGCCCCGCTTTCGGATCTGTTCACCGACTGGCCCGAAATACTGCAGGCCCTGGAGGATGTCGACCTTCAGAAAGAACAGGGACACTGGAGCCGTTATGTCGACTTGGAGCGCAACGAAAAGAACCTGACCTTCAGGATTGCGCTTCTTCCCCTGACCTTCGGTGACGAGGGCGGACGCATTCTGGCTGTTGAAGATCTCACCGAAAGGGTCAATCTCCGCCAGCGCATGGAAAGAATGGAACGTCTTGCATCCCTGGGGCGGCTCTCCGCCGGGATTGCCCACGAGGTCCGCAATCCCTTGACAGGAATCAGTCTGTTGCTGGATGAACTTCATGACCGACTCATCGGCCAGACCGGGGATCAGGTGCTGATCCGCCGGGCCTTGGGGGAGATGGAGCGCCTGGAGCGCCTGGTCGGTGAATTGCTCAACTTTGCTTCCCAGCCCCAGATCAAACTGGAGCCCGGCGATGTGGGCGCCGTGCTCGGGGATAGTCTCTTTTTTATCAAGAAGCAGTGCCAGCAGAGCGGGATCGAACTGGTTGAGCTCATTGCCGAAGACCTTTCCCCCCTGATGCTCGATCAAAGCAAATTGAAGCAGGCGTTTCTCAACCTTTTCACCAATGCCCTCGAGGCCATGCCCAGCGGCGGCACCCTTACGGTCACCGCCCGAAAGGAAGGGGAAAATATCCTGATAATGGTTCGGGATACCGGAGAAGGCATGGCTCCGGAACGCATTCCTCTGATCTTCGAACCCTTTTATACCAGCAAGGGGGAGGGGACCGGCCTGGGGCTGTCTATCACTCATAACATCGTCTCTGAGCATGGCGGACGCATCGAAGTTGAAAGCCGTCCCGGGCATGGGAGTTCCTTCACCCTCCTGTTTCCCTTGACTTCAAGTGGCGGTTAAACGCCGATCCAGCCCCTTTCTTAACCCTTTGATCGCATCTTTTACCGTATCTGTGGCGAAAATCCACCATTTTTTTATTGCCTTTGGTGAAGTGCGCACCTAATATGGTATACGTTTTGCCTTAATGAGTTCTTTGGCTCGCCGAAGCTCAATCGTCGACGAAAACGAAAGATCCTGTTCCCAAGGGATGAAGGGTCCCTGTGTGAGTGATTTTGAAGCCGAGTCCGCCGTCCGGAACGGCAAGGAGCGTCCATGGTAAACATATTGATCGTCGATGATGAAGCCTTTATCCGCGAGAATCTGGAACGCATTCTGGCGGAGGACGGTTATCGCCCATTTTCGACGGAGAGCGGCGCCGAAGCCGTAAAAAAAGTCAGCGAGGAGGATGTGGACCTGGTCCTTCTTGATCTGAATCTGGCCGGCAAAAGCGGTCTCGACGTTCTTCGCGAGCTCAAGGAGATCGATCCCGAGGTTCTGGTGATCATCATTACCGGTTACGGGACGGTGGAAAGCGCCGTAGAGGCTCTCAAGATGGGGGCTTACGACTACATGAAGAAGCCCTTCAAGGCGGACGCCATCCGACTGATCGTCAAGCTTGCCCTTGAAACCCAGAGTCTGCGCAGGGAGGTCCGGCACCTGCGGCGCGACGCCAAGGACAAGGACCTCCTCGATTCGGCCGACATGGTCGGCTCCAGTCCCGCGCTGCTTCAGGTGTATCGCCAGATTCGGGAAGTGTCCAAGCATGAGACGGCGACCGTCCTTATCACCGGCGAGAGCGGTACCGGCAAGGAACTGGTTGCCCGGGGCATTCACAACCTGTCGCCGCGAAAGGAGCGCCCTTTTGTCGAAATCAATTGCGGCTCACTTCCCTTCAACCTGCTCGAAACCGAACTCTTCGGCCACGAGCGGGGCGCCTTCACCGACGCCAAGAACCGCAAAATAGGTCTTTTCGAGGAATCAAACGGCGGGACCATCTTTCTCGATGAGATCGGGGAAATGGACATGAATCTTCAGGTAAAGCTTTTGAGGGTTCTGGAGGACAGGAAGATCCGGCGCCTCGGGGGCAACCGTAATATCGACATCGATGCGCGGGTTATCGCCGCGACCAACCGAAACCTGAAAGAGGCGATCGAAGACAAAACTTTCCGCGAAGATCTCTATTACCGCCTCAATGTTTTCCCCATACATATTTCGCCACTGCGCGATCGGCGGGAGGATATCCCGCCTCTGCTCGATTATTTCATCAAACGCTTCAGCCGCGAATTCAACAAGCGGATCCGGGAGATTTCCCGCGACGCCCTCGACTTGCTTATACGCTATCACTGGCCGGGGAACGTCCGCGAGCTTCGGAACGTGGTCGAGAGAATCTGCATCATGCACAATGCGGAAGTGATCAAACCGGACTTTCTGCCCGGCGAAATATGGGGGGAGGCGCCGCGCCGGGAGGCGCCCTGTTCCTATGACATCCCTCCCGAGGGGATCATGCTTGAAGAAATGATCGGAGAGATTGAAAAGGATCTGATCGAAAAGGCGGTAAGGATCACCGGCGGCAATGTGGCCAAAACGGCCCGTTTGCTCAATGTCCCCCGCGGGACCCTGCGCTATAAACTGGAAAAGTACGGGGTGGCCGGAGAAGGCTGACACGGGAATTTTGGCCAAAAATAGCCATTTATGGCAGACACCTAAAGACCCATCCAGAAAAAGCGGCCAAATCCGGCCGCTTTTTCTGCGTTGAGCACCTGCAATGGCCAGTGGTTTTTATAACGATATTTGAAATCTATCGATTTAATTCTTTTCTAAGTCATTGAAACTCCAATGGTGTATACGCATTGAGCCTCGCAGACCCCCGTGGTTCAGCGGCGAATTGGCACCCGGGTTGCTAAAAGTAAAAAAGCGTGTCGATTTTGAGTTTTCATTTACATCATTGGAAGGAGAGTACGTATCATGATGACAGCAGTCTGGAACCGTCTCTGGCAAATGCATGATGAGACCAAGGCCCTCGTCCTGTTCAGCCCCAAGGCCCTTTTCAAAAAGATCAAGGGAGAAAACCTCCAGTTCAGCAGAGGCCGTCTGGAACGAGACGTCGACCTGGCTGACGAATTTGAGGAGGCGCCGGCGGAGCACTCCCGCCGCATCCAGTCGGGTCCTGGGGGAATAGAGGAGGGAGAGCCCCGGGAATACACCAGACGCCAACAGATCGGTCTTTTCCTGGGCCCCATCCTGTTTGCCCTGATGCTGGTGGCCCCCACGCCGGCCGGCATGGAGCCGATTGCCCAGAAGATGGCGGCCGTAGCCATGCTGATGGCTACCTGGTGGATGTGCGAATCGATTCCCATTCCGGCGACGAGCCTCCTGCCGATCGCCCTTTTCCCTATGCTGGGGATCATGCCCACAGGCAAGGCCACGGCTCCCTACGCCAGTCATCTTATCTATCTCTTCATGGGGGGCTTCATCATCGCCCTGTCCATGCAGCGCTGGAACCTGCACCGGCGCATCGCCATGAATATTGTCAAAATAGTGGGCTTTTCGCCGGGACGGCTGATCTTCGGCTTCATGGCTGCGACCGCCGCACTCTCCGCTTTCGTCTCCAATACAGCCACCACCGTCATGATGATGCCTATCGGCCTGGCCATCATCACGCACGTCATCGAGGAAGGTAAGAAGGAAGGTCTCGACCGGGAGATCGATTTTTCCCCCGACAAGTTCGCCTTCGGCCTCAACCTCATGCTCGGCATCGCCTATGCCGCCTCCATCGGCGGAATCGCCACCCTGATAGGCACCCCTCCCAACACCATTCTGGCCGGATATCTGCAGAAGACCTACGGGTACGAGATCACCTTCGCAGTCTGGATGAAAGTGGGGGTTCCCCTGGTGCTGGTGATGCTGCCGCTGTGCTGGCTGTGGCTGACCCGGGTGGCTAATCCGATGAAACTGAAGAAAGTACCGGGCGGCCGCGACATGATTAATCGGGAATTGCGGCAGATGGGATCCATGAACACCGGCGAACGATGGACTGCGCTGGTCTTCCTGCTGACCGCCTTGGCCTGGATTTTCCGCAAGAATATCGATTTCCTCTTCCCTGATCCCAAGATGGTGACCGACGCCGCCATCGCCATGACCGGGGCCATCGTCCTTTTCCTCATTCCGATCAATCTGAAAAAGAATGAATTCGTCATGGATTGGCATTGGGCCTCCAAAATGCCCTGGGGAGTGCTCATCCTCTTCGGCGGCGGTCTCGCCATGGCCGCCGGCTTCAAGGATACCAAGCTGGCCGACTGGATCGGATCCCAGGTGGGCCTGCTGAGCAACGCCCCGATCCTGATCCTGGTCATTGCCGTGACCACCCTGATCATCTTCCTGACGGAGCTGACCTCCAATACCGCCACCGCGGCCATGGTCATGCCGATCCTCTCGGCGGTCGCCATCGGCCTCGGCCAGAGCCCTCTGTTGCTGATCGTCCCGGCCGCTATCGCCGCTTCCTGCGCCTTCATGCTGCCGGTGGCCACCCCGCCCAACGCCATTGTCTTCGGTTCCGGCTATGTCACCATCCCGCAGATGGTCAAGAGCGGCTTCGGGCTCAATATCATCGGCATCGCCCTGACCGTGGTCGTCACCTATCTCCTGGTGCTTCCCATGTTCGGCGTGATGCTCAACGAAGTGCCCGCCTGGGCTCAGCTCGTCGTAAAGTAAAATAGAAAATTCCCCTTTGGACCCTTCCCCTCCGGGTCCCTTCGCCCCGCTTCCGGCCTCCTCCGAAGCGGGGCATTTTTTTTGAGGCGCGGGACGAGGGACGCGGGACGAGATGTTCATTGCCTCCTCTGCCCGGTGATGGTAAAAAGAGGGAAATTCTTCAAACTGGGAAGTTGAATGTCCGATCTGCAGCGCAGGCGCATCGAAATCGAAGGAATCGTTCAGGGAGTCGGTTTTCGTCCCTTTGTCTATCAGACCGCGCTGAAATGGGGAATTGCCGGTTGGGTGCGCAACGACAGCCGGGGCGTCACCGTGGAGGCGGAAGGGGAAATGAAAAGGCTGGCCCGTTTTCTCTGGGCCCTGCGGGAGGAGATTCCGCCCCTGGCTTCCATCTCCCGATTTGAGGTCGCCGGAGTCCCGGTGAGCGGCGAGACCGATTTCGTCATCCGCAAAAGCGAAGGGGAGGCGGCCAAGACGGCCCAGATCTCCCCCGATACCTTCGTCTGCCCCGACTGCCTCGACGAACTGTTCGAGCCCCAAAACCGTCGTTATCGCTACCCCTTCATCAATTGCACCAATTGCGGACCGCGATACAGCATCGTCATGGCGATCCCCTACGATCGTCCCAACACCACCATGGCCGATTTCCCTCTGTGTCCGGCCTGCCGCGCCGAGTACGACGATCCGTCCTCGCGCCGCTTCCACGCCCAGCCCAACGCTTGTCCCGAATGCGGTCCCCGCCTCTCTCTTCTCGACAAGAAGGGGAGAAGGATGTCTGCGGAAGATCCGATTGCGGCGACGGCCGAACTGCTGCGCCGGGGGAAGATCGTGGCGATCAAGGGGATAGGAGGGTATCATCTCGCCGTCGATGCGATGAACGATGACGCTGTTCGGAAACTGCGCCGGCGCAAGGCGCGGGACGAGAAGCCTTTCGCCCTGATGTCCTGGTCGAGCGCCCAAGTTCTCGAGTACGCCCATGCCGAGGTGGACGAACTGCGCCTTCTCTCCGGTGTCGAGCGCCCCATCGTTCTGCTGAGGCAGAGGGCGGGACATCCTCTCTCGGCGACTATCGCCCCGCGAAACCGTTATTTCGGCGTGATGCTCCCTTATGCTCCCCTGCATTATCTGCTGCTCAAAGACTCCTTCCTCGCCTTGGTCATGACCAGCGGCAACCTCTCCGACGAACCGATCGTCTTCGAGGACGGCGAGGCCGTCGTACGCCTCGGGGGCATCGCCGATGCGGTCCTCACCCACGACCGGCGCATCCATACCCGCACCGACGACTCCATCGCCCGGGTGATGGCCGGTAAAGCCCTGCTGCTGCGCCGCTCCCGGGGGTTTGTGCCGCGCGGCGTTTTTCTCTCCAAGGACCAGCCTTCGGTTCTGGCGGTGGGGGCGGAGCTCAAGAACGCCGTCTGCCTCACCCAGGACAACCGGGCCTATCTGAGCCAGCACGTCGGCGACCTGAAGAATGCAGAAGCTTGCGGCTCCTTCGAAAGGACGATCGAACATCTGCAGGGGATCCTCGAGGTGCGTCCGCGGATCGTCGCTCACGATCTGCATCCCGATTACCATTCCACCCGCTACGCCGAGGGGCTCGAGGGGGTGCGCCGGGTGGCGGTGCAGCACCACCACGCCCACCTGGCGAGCTGCCTGGCCGAACACGGTGCCGAAGGAGAGGCGATCGGGGTCATCTTCGACGGCATCGGATACGGCGACGACGGCCATATCTGGGGGGGTGAGTTCCTGATGGGGGATTGCGCCGGATACCGGCGGGCGGGGCATTTCGCCTATGTGCCGATGCCCGGAGGCGACGCGGCCACAAAGGAGCCCTGGCGCATGGCCCTCAGCTACCTCCACCTCGCCTACGGTCGAGACCTGCCGGAATTGCCGGTGGTGGAGGAAATTCCCGAAAGGGAACGCACGCTGCTGCTGCAGATGATCGAGAAGGGAATCAACGCCCCTCTTACCTCGAGCTGCGGGCGCCTTTTCGATGCCGTGGCGGCGCTGGCGGGAATCCGCAGCCGGATCAGCTATGAAGGGCAGGCGGCGCTGGAACTGGAGATGGCGGTCGAGGGGGAAGGGGAGGCGGGGTTCTATCCCTATGACATCGACCATGCCGGGGAGTGCTACATCATCGAGCAGGCCGCTGCTATCCGGGCAATCGTGGACGACCTGCGTGGCGGCGTGGCGGCGGGGGTGGTCAGCGCCCGCTTCCACAACACCCTTGCCGCCGTCATCGCCGAGACCTGCGCGCTCCTGCGCGGCGACACCGGCCTGTCCCGCGTCGCCCTCTCAGGCGGCGTTTTCCAGAACCGCTATCTCACGGAAAAGAGCGTGCAGATCCTTCGGCGCGCCGGCTTCGAAGTGCTCACCCACTCCCTTGTTCCCCCCAACGACGGCGGCCTGGCCCTCGGACAGGCGGTGATCGCAGGACATGCCTGCCGGTGAGTGCTGCGACGAAACTCATCACGATCTCTCTGCGCGATTTTGCCCTGCCGGTACCCCGTACCGGAAGCATTGAAGCTCATTCGGGGTATGGATGCTCAGCCGCCGATGGGCAGGAGATCCATGTCCGCGTGCAGAAGAAGAGGGAGAAGGACGATCCCCTGTACCAGTCCGAAGTGGCGATAAGCTCTCTGTTCGATCGGGAGGAGTATCGCTTCCGGATCGACGGCCGGATGGATGGTCTCTTCAAGCACGATCTGCCGAAGATCGAGGAAATCAAATCCGGTTTCAACATCCCGGAGCTTGGACGCCGGCTCGCTGACAACCCGATGGACCACCCCTATGGCCTGCAGCTTCTGACCTACGGATACTTCTACTGGCGCGAGCACGGCGTCCCTCCCGCACTTTCCTTCCACCTCGTCTCCTCCCGCAGCGGCGAATCCCAAGATCTCGACGTTACCCTCGATCTCCCCCTTTATGAACAATGGCTGAACTCCCGTCTCGACGAGCTCGTGGTGGACGCAAGACGGGCGAAAAAGCGTGCGGCCAGGCGGCGGAAAATCGCGTCCCGCTTCATGTTTCCCTTCCCGAACCCGCGACCCGGTCAGGTCGAACTTATGCAGGAGATCGAGCAGGGAATGACGGAGGGGAGACCAGTTCTAGTCCAAGCCCCTACCGGGCTCGGGAAAACCGTCGGAGTCCTCTATCCCGTGCTCCGGGAAGCGCTGAGCCGGGGGCAGAAAACGGTCTACGTCACACCGAAAAACAGCCAGCACTCGGTTGCCGAGGACGCGGTCACCCGTTTTCAGGGGACAGGCGCGCTCGTCAAATCCCTTTCGATCACGGCAAAAGCCAAAATCTGCTTCAAGGACGAGCCGCTGTGCAGCCCCGAATACTGTGAGTACGCCCGTGATTATTACGCGAAGGTCCAGGCTCACGAGCTTGTCGAGATCCTGGCGCGAAAGAGGAAGCTGAAGGCCCGCACCTTTCGCGATCTGGGCGAGCAATACCAGGTCTGTCCCTTCGAATTGCAGCTGGAAGGCGCCCAGGAGGCGGATGTCGTCATCTGCGACTACAACTACGTCTTCGCTCCGCGTTCGGCGCTGGGCCGCGTGACGGACCTCGGCATCGATCAGGCCGGAAAGCCCAGCCTGGTGATCGATGAAGCCCATAATCTCCCCGCCCGGGCCATGGACTATTACTCTCCGGGCCTCTCCTCCGTCACGCTGGAGAGGATGCGTGAAGAGATCCGCGACCTCCCGGCCCGCTTCCGGCGCGAGGCGGAGGAGCTTCTAGACGGCTGCATCCGGGCAGTGGAGTCCTGCCGCCAGGGTGAAAGACCAGGGCCGATGCGGATCGATCCGCCGGGAGATTGCTTTCTCGAACAGGATGCCAGGCTTCGCGCCTTTTTGTCCCGCTACCTCGACTCCGACGTGGAGATAAAGAATAAGGATGTGGTCCTGCGCCTCTGCTTTTACTGGTCTGAGTTCACGGAAATGCTGGAGTACGCCGGCGATCCCGGCAGACAGGAGTTCTTCACCACCTTTCATCCCCATCCGACCGGCGGCACAATCAAGATCAGCTGCTGCGATGCCTCTGCCATGCTGAAGGATTGCTATGGGGAATACGAGCAGGTGGCTGGGTTCTCGGCAACGCTGAAACCTTTCGATTATTACGTGCGGCTCTCCGGTCTGGATGCGGAGAGAGTGAGGACGGCGGAATTCGAAAGCCCCTTTCCGACGGAGAAGCGAAAGCTTCTGATCATTCCTCAGATCTCCACGAGATACTCCCGCCGCGAAAGCAATTATGCCAGGATCGCCGATGCCGTAGAACGAATAACGGTATTGCGCCGCGGCAACTATTTCGTGTTCCTCCCCAGCTTCGACTTCCTTGAAAGAGTGGCCGCTCTCTTTCGAGTCCCTGAAGGCTTCACCGTGCTGAGGCAGGAACGGGGGATGAAGGCCTCCGCCGTAGAGACCGTCGTCGACAGTCTGCGAAACCCTGAGGATCCCACGATTGTCTTTGCCGTGCAGGGAGGTTCGTTCGCCGAGGGGATGGACTACGCTGGGGACATGGTCATCGGGGCCTTTGTGGTCGGGCCGCCGCTGCCCAGTTATGATCTCGAACGAGAGCAGATGAAGGAATATTATCAGCGGAAGTACGGCGCCGGATTCGATTACGCCTATGTGATACCCGCCATGGCCAAGGCGATTCAGGCCGCCGGAAGAGTGATCCGCTCCGAGACCGACCGCGGGCTGATTGTCCTCATGGACAGCCGGTTCATTGAACCGGGCTACACCCGATCCATGCCGGCCGACTGGTTCGAATCCGATGCGACGGAACTGGTTTCCGGCAGCATCCTGAGGGAGATTGCTGATTTCTGGGGAGCTTAGCTCGGAACAGGGGTGGCCTTTGTTTCTGGTCCTTAGGGTCAAGGCAAGACCCTGAAAGGGCCACCCTGAACCAACGGAAGCGCATCGTTGGAAGCGGTTCCTGCTACAGAGACTGCGCTTTGCCGGCCTCTTGGGTATTTATGGCAGCGCCCTGCTGTATCTTCAGCGTTGCTACCGAAGACCGCTCTTCCCAAGCCAGTTTGGCCGTGTAGATCTGCTCGGTCAGCAGCAGTGTTATCCAACTGGTACCAACCACGATCAGGAGGATGGGGATCACGTTCCTGAGCAGGTGGTACCTGCAACGCTCAAGGGTCCTGAAAACATCAGAATGGTACGAGGTTCGCCCGTTAAAAGAAATGTTCCCTCCGGCGTGGTGGATTGCACGACTTCCCATCGTTGAGCCCTCCCTTCATTCGAATGCGCGCTGTTTGCCCCGGCACACCGTGGCAAGTGGTCTACACAGCTGCAAAAACCCAAGGCCCGTTATCACGGACCGATGGGGCATCCCTCTTTCGTCAAGGAAGATCAAGGTTGTTGATCAACTCTTCATCCCTCATGATCAGCTCAACGTCGCTCCCCACTACCTCGCGGTAGCGATCAGGGCTGAAAATATCGATACGCCGAAAATTGCCGACTACCACTATCTCCCGGTCGTCCTCCCCGATGCCGGCCCACTTGCGCTGGGCCTTGCTCAGCGGGATCCGTCCCTGCTTGTCGAGAAGGACCTCTGTTTTTGGGGCGAGGTAGAGGCGGTTCAGGGCCGTGCGTTTCTTGCCGCCGGCGCATTGCTCGAGTCCCTTGACGAACCTGACCCATTCCTCGGGGGGGTAGGCGGTGAGCCCCCCGTCCATGTTCTTGGTGACGACCAGGCCTTCCTCTCCCCCGGCCTGAGTCAGCACGTCCCTGAACTCCCTGGGGATGCTGACGCGGCCCTTATCGTCAAGGGATTTGAAGTGTTCGCCAAAAAACTCCACCCGTTACTCCCTGAGATTTGCCCACGTTTAACCACCAACTCCCACTAATTACCACAACTATATCTGCCGATATCGGCAAGTCAAGCGGGGATGCTTTTTTGTTTCTGCGAGGAATTCTGTGGCAGCAGGGTGCGGCCGTTTGGAGGGGGCTTTACTTGGCCTTACCCCGTTGCTATCCTAGAGCTAGCCCTGTTTTGGGGCGGCAGAGGAGGAGACAATTGAGGATACTGATCGCGGAAGACGACCCGACGGTGCGCCAGATGATGTCGACGCTTCTATCCCGCAAACGCATAGACTGCACCGTGGTGGGGGACGGCCTCAGCGCGGTGGAGGCGTGGGAGGAAAGCGATTACGATTTCATTCTGATGGATGTCCAGATGCCGGTCATGGATGGATTGAGCGCGACCCGAAAGATCAGGGAGAAGGAAAGCGAACGTGGAGGACATACGATAATCATTGCCTTGACCGCCTATGCGATGGCCGGTGACAGAAAGAGATGTCTCGACGCCGGAATGGATGAGTACATGTCCAAGCCGATCGATTTCGAGCAGCTGTTCTCTCTGGTCGACGACTATTTACAGCAAGGGCGATAGCGATACCCGACGCTTTCTCACGTTCAACTCACGACATTCCCATCTCTGTTTCCTCAATTAAAACCGCCATTCTATTTCGCCTTCGCCGTCGGGTGCTTCGAGCTGGGGGAGATTGTCCTTCAAGAGCTGATATTATTTGGAAAGATGACAGGCGGGCCGAACCCCCCTGAAAGAGAGAGAAATTTGGGCAAAGGGCGTGAATATATCCCGGATGAGAAGCCCCTGGACCATCCTGACCTGTACAGGGAGCAGATCTTGACGGAGCAGGTCCGGCAGCTCTATGCCCTGGCACCGATAGGCATTGTGGCGACAGTCATGAATTCGCTGCTCACATTCTTCATCATGAAGGATGTGATGCGCTACAGCTTGCTCGTCCCCTGGTTCGCTGCCGTGTTAATAATCACCCTCCTCAGAGGGGTGCTTGTTGTCCGGTTCCGGAGGGTAGAGCTCGATCCGGCAACGGCCAGAATCTGGGCGAACCGCTTTATTGTGGGTCTGGTCGCCATCGGTATCGCCTGGGGGAGCATCAGTCTTCTCCCTTTTTCGGACATTTCTCTGGCCCACCAGGTTTTCATCGCTTTCGTGCTGGGGGGGATGGCTGCCGGGGCGTCGTCGACATTCGCCATGGTAAGAAATGCCTATGCGGCATTCAGCCTTCCCGCTCTGGTGCCGCTCACCCTGCACTTCTTCCTGATGAACGACGGCTTTCATTACGCCATGGCGGCGATGATCGCTTTGTTCGGCCTGTTGCTCTGGAGAATATCCAATCATAACTATGCGGTCAACAGGATGTCGCTGCTGCTCAGATTCGAAAACAGGGAGATCATCGAAAGCCTCCAAAAAGCCAAGGAAGCCGTCGAAGGACTGAACGCGCAGCTTGTGGCTGAGATCGACGCCAAGCTGAACGCGGAAGCCGAGCTGAGATCTCATCACGAACATCTTGAAAGCGTGGTCAAGGAACGGACGGCCGATCTTGTCACGGCCAACCAGCAGCTGGCCGCCGCAAGGGACGCCGCTGAGGCTGCGAGCATCGCCAAAAGCGCGTTTGTTGCCAATATGAGCCACGAGATGAGGACGCCCCTGGCGGGAGCCCTGGGGATGATCAAACTTGTGCTGGAGATGGAGATCGGCGACGAAGAGAGAAAACTGCTGGAGATGGCGAAGCGCTCCGCCGATTCGCTTCTGCGGATCATAGCGGATGTGCTTGATTTTTCCCGACTGGAAGCAGGCATGATGAGCTTTGAGGACAAGTTTTTTTCCACCAACGACGTGGTAAAGACAGCCGTCGAGGTTGTTTCGTTACACGCCCTGGAGAAAGGGCTCCATCTTTCGTGGAAGGTCGAGGAGTCCGTTCCGGAACAGGTGAAGGGAGATGACGGGAGACTGCGACAGGTGCTGGTGAACCTTCTTGGCAATTCGGTGAAGTTCACCGAGCACGGTCGTGTCGAGGTAACGGTCCGCCTTTTCGATACTCCCGTAGCGGCCGGGCGCCGGTTCATCCTGTTTTCAATCAGGGACACGGGCGAGGGTATTCCGGCGGACCAGATTGAGAAGATTTTCGGCAAATTCACCCAGCTCGACTCGTCGCTCACCAGAAGGCATGGGGGGACGGGGATTGGTCTGGCCCTGACACGGGAGATCGTCGAAAAGATGGGGGGGGAAATCTGGGTCGAAAGCACCATGGGCGTCGGCAGTACCTTTTATTTCACTCTCCCCATTTGGAAATAGGTGTGTCGAACTAGAAAATCGGCTCTGCAACCGGACTCATGGCGAATTACTCCTGCCACCTTTTATTCCTCGCGCCTGCTGTATAATTCTCATATCCCCGGACTTCATATTAACTCAGGAAAGGGTGGTGCCCATGCCGCGTTTCCGGCAGGTGCTCGGTCATCGTCAATATACCTTCGACAGCCTGAAGAGCCTGATGGCCAAGGCGAGTCCGGCACGCTCGGGGGACGAGCTGGCGGGTATCGCCGCACAGAGCACGGAGGAGCGCGTCGCCGCGCAGATCTGTCTGGCGGAGGTGCCGCTCAAGACCTTCCTCGCCGAAACGCTCGTCCCCTATGAGGAGGACGACGTCACCCGACTGATCCTCGATTCCCACGATTCGGCCGCCTTCGCGGCGGTGAGTTCCTTCACCGTCGGTGATTTCCGCAACTGGCTGCTCTCCTATGACACGGACGCCGCGGCCCTTGCCGCCCTCACCCAAGGGGTTACGCCGGAGATGGCGGCGGCGGTTTCCAAGCTGATGCGCAATCAGGACCTGATCCTGGTCTCGAAAAAGTGCCGGGTGGTCACCGCCTTCCGCGACACCATCGGCCTGCCGGGGCGCCTCTCCGTCCGCCTGCAGCCCAACGATCCGACGGACGACCCGCGGAGCATCGCCGCCTCCATCCTCGACGGGCTTCTCTACGGCGCCGGGGATGCGGTGATCGGCGTCAACCCCGCCTCCGACAGCCTGCAGAAGGTCTGCACGCTGCTGGCGATGATCGACGATCTGCGCCGCCGCTTCGACATCCCGACCCAGTCCTGCGTGCTGGCGCATGTCACCACGACCCTCGCCGCCATCGAGGGCGGTGCGCCGGTCGATCTGGTCTTCCAGTCGATCGCCGGCACCGAGGCTGCCAACCGCAGCTTCGGCATCTCGCTAAAGCTCCTGGAGGAGGCTCGGGAGGCGGCGCTGTCGCTCCGGCGCGGGACCGTCGGGGAGAACGTGATGTACTTCGAGACAGGGCAGGGGAGCGCCCTTTCGGCCAGTGCCCACCACGGGATCGACCAGCAGACCTGCGAGGCCCGCGCCTATGCCGTAGCCAGGCACTTCAAGCCGCTCCTGGTGAACACCGTGGTCGGCTTTATAGGTCCGGAGTACCTCTACGACGGCAAACAGATCATCCGCGCCGGCCTGGAGGACCACTTCTGCGGCAAGCTGCTGGGCGTCCCCATGGGGTGCGACGTCTGCTATACGAATCACGCCATGGCCGATCAGGACGACATGGATACCCTGATGACGCTCCTCGGCGTCGCGGGATGCAATTATCTCATGGGGGTGCCGGGGGCGGACGACATCATGCTCCATTACCAGAGCACCTCCTTTCACGATGTCCTCTACCTGCGCCAGGTGCTTGGTCTCAGGCCCGCCCCCGAATTCGAAAGCTGGCTGGAGGCTATCGGGGTGATGCGCGGAGAGAGAATGCTGCCGGTCGGCGAGAAGCACCGGCTGCTCGAAGAGCTACTGCCGGAGGGAAACGGATGAGCGTCAAGGATGCGCCGGTGCGGGAATCCCTGGTCATCGCCGATTCATGGGCAAAGCTGCGGCAGGTCACCGGCGCGCGGATCGCTCTCGGCCGCGTCGGCGGCAGTCTGCCGACGGCCCCGCTCCTGGAGTTTCAGCTGGCCCACGCCCGGGCTCGCGATGCGGTGCATCTGGCCTTCGACGCCGAGGGGGTGCAGCGTCTTCTGCGGGAGCGCGGCCATGAAGTCCTGCGGGTCCACAGCGAGGCGGCAAGCCGCGCCGTCTACCTGCGGCGCCCCGACCTCGGGCGCAGGCTCGACGCACCCTCACGGACGGCGCTCATGGAGTTCGCAACGGGGGGCGGAAGCGGCTTCGATGCCGCTTTCGTCATCGCCGACGGCCTCTCCCCCCTGGCGATCCACCGCCATGCCGTCGCCGTCCTCGAGCTCGCCTGGCAGTCGCTGACGGGGCAGGGATGGCGGCTGGCACCGGTCGTCGTCGCCGAACAGTCGCGGGTAGCGCTCGGCGACGAAATCGGGGAGGTGCTCGCCTCCGAGCAGGTGGCCATCCTTATCGGCGAGCGGCCGGGGCTCTCCTCGGCGGACAGCCTGGGGATCTATCTCACCTATGCCCCCCGCGTCGGGAGCACCGACGCCGAGCGCAACTGCATTTCCAATATCCGCCCGGAAGGGCTCGGCTACCAGGAGGCGGCGCAGACTCTGGTACGTCTCATGATGCGGGCACGGCACTATCGGTTGACCGGCGTAGGGCTCAAGGATGATGGTGACAGCGCGCCGCTGGAGTGAAGGTACCGGCTCTCAATTCTTCTGCTTGTCGTCCGGCAGTTTACTGCGAAGGTTCGGCGGATGGTCGGCTTTCCCGGGGGTTGGGTCTCTCACGATCTCCCAACTCCACCCAGAAGGTAGCCCCGCCGCCGGGGGTCTCCTCGACCCATGAGGCTCCGGCATAGAACTGCGCGATCTTTTTCACCGTGGCCAGTCCGATGCCGGTACCGGCGATCTTCTCCCCCGTGGAGCCACGAAAAAAGACGTCGAAGATGCGATCGCGCTCCCTCTCCGGCACTCCCGGTCCGTGGTCCCGTACGAAAAAGCGCGCCTTTCCCATTATTCTTGTCCCACCGATTTCGATCGGGCCGCCCTGCGGACCCGCATATCGGATAGCATTGCCGATCAGGTTGGAGAAGACCTGGGCTAGAAAAGTCGGCGGTATGTGGACCGAGGGGAGTGGTTCGGTCCGGATATGCAGGCCGGCGTCGGCGATCTGGCTCCCCAATTCCTGGAGAACTTCCTGCAACACTTTTCCGGCATCGACCGCTTCAGCCGGCCTGGGCAATTTGCCGACTCTGGCCAACTCCAGCAGATCCTCCATCATGGCCGACATCCGCTCCGCCTGCTTCTGGATTTCCGCCAAGGCCACCCTGGCGTTCTCATCCAATTGCGTCGATTTCTGCTGCTCCAGAAGAAAATCCGAGAACCCGATGATCGCCGTCAGGGGTGAGCGCAGGTCGTGGGAGACCGTGTAGACGAAAGCGTTCAACTCCTGGAGCGCCCGCTCCCTTTCCGCTTCGGCCCGCTTGCGGTCGCTGATGTCGAGGAAAGTGACCAAGGCGCCGATTTTTTCTTTTCCCTTGATCGGGTGGGACCAGTATTCGATCGGAAAGCTGGTGCCGTCGGCTCGCCATAAAATCTCGTCCTCTCCGTGGATGGCTACATCCTTTCTCAGCACCTCGGAGATCCGGCACTCGTTCGACGGATAGGGCGAGCCGTCGGCGCGGGTGTGATGAATAAGGGAGTGGATCGGTTTTCCCAGTAATTCGCTCTCATCATGGTAGCCGAGCAACCGGAGAGCTGCAGGATTGCAGAACGTGCACGATCCTTCCAGATCAAGCCCGTAGATCGCTTCGGCAGTAGAGGTGAGGAGCAGATCGACCCTCTCTTTCTCCCTCCCCACGGCCGACTTGGCCCGTCGGAGCAGAACGACGCTGAAGCCCAGAACAAGGGTCAGCGCCGTCATGATGCCGATGATGATCCACAACTCCTCCCGGCTGAGGGCGTAGAATGGGGAGGGTTCGTGGACGAGCACGCTCCCTGGCGGCAGCCGCCGCATGGAAAGGGAGAATCTTCTCAGCTCGCGGTAATCGAACATGAAGCGATTGCTCTCGGCAACCACGGGAATTCGGTCCGGGTCTTCTCCCGCCAGAACACGCAAAGCCATCCGGGCGGCAACCTTTCCCTGCTCGCGGCCGTTCACCAGTTTGCCGCCGACGATTCCTTCCCCGAGAAAGAAGTCCCAGAAACTGTAGATGGGGCGGGGACAGGCCGCGCGGAGGGCGCGCATCCCCTCTTCATAGGACAGGATCCTGCCTGAACGGAGGGCGACCGAACCATTGAGGAGTACGAGCGTGTCGGCCGGAAGTTCCGCCATCCGGTCGGTCAATTCCTCAATGGGAATATCGTCCCAGAAGGTGAACCCAGCCGGGAAGTCGTTTTCGGTCAGTACGGATTGAATCATCTGGCGGTTTTGCCGGCTGGTGATGTTGGCGAAACCGCCGATGACGACCACCTCCGTCGTACCCGGATGAAGGTGCAAGGCCGTCTCGATCGTCTCCCGGTAGGACGGGTACTCGGCGACTCCGGTCACTTCCGGAAAACCGGCGACCATCGAGGGGTGAAAATTGTTGATTCCGCAAAAAACGATGGGAGTATCGAGAAAGAGGTCATCGCGGTGCTTGAGGACGAATGACAGTGCCGGATTGTCCGAAAGGAGAATCAGGTCGAACCTTCTTTCTTCGAGCTTGTAGTGGAAAATGGCGTCGAGGATGTAGGTCGCATAGTCCGGGCTCGTGTAACGCAGCGTGTCCAGATATTCGATGTGAAGATGAATATCGTCCCGACCCTTCAGGACTCCACGCATCCCCGCCATGATGCTGTCGGTCCACGGAAGCCCCGGGTGATAGGAATGCAGGATGAGGACGTCCTTATGCTCCCCCGCGTGGGCCGAGACCGAGACCGGACAGGCGGAATAAAGAAGAAATAAACCGAGCAACAGGAGGGTTCGTCCGAAAGGAGGGAGGAGTTCGGTTCGCATAAGGATAAGAACCTTTTCTTCCGGCACCGGCGCCGCAGGGAACTGAATTAGGCGATTATCTCCGTCCGCCACATTAACATTATCTATAATTCATTAGTTTAGTCAACTTGAAAGTCCACCCGCGCCAGATATTCGCTTTATGCCAATCCTAACCTAATCAAAGAGGAAAGACTGTTATCAGAGGCTTTTTTAGAGCATTTTTCTCTGCTCTGTTATATAAAAACAAATCTATACATCGTCCGCATGGAGGGCATTATGTCGATCTTCATTCCGGGTGAAGCCGGAGAAGGGCTCGAATTCCATTCGGTTGAAGGATTCCCGAATGCCATCATAAATGCATGGGACGGATGGATATACGTTGGCGGTCCCGACTTCCGCATCCGCTTCATGAATGGCCGTTTCATCGAAATGCTCGGTCGCGATGCGACCGGCGAACCTTGTTTTCACGCCCTGCATGGTCGCGGCGAACCCTGCCCCTGGTGCCCCCGGGAAGTCTTTGCCGGAAAGAGCGCCAGCGGAATTTTCCAGAAACCGACGGATGGACGCTGGTACCACGTCGTTAATTTACCCCTTCCCCTCTCCGACGGCGCCTTCGCCAAGGTGGCTTTCATCCGCGAATGTTCCGAACCGGAATCCCGGATAAAAGATCTGCCGGTTTTTCGCAACATCGTCGACCAATTGAGCGACGCCGTCTTTTTCCACGCCCCGGAGGACGGGAGGATTCTGTACGTGAACGACCTGGCCTGCAGCAGCCTCGGCCAGAGCCGGGAGGCGCTGCTGGGAATGCTGCCGTCCGGCTACGCGGATGCTCCCGTTTCGCCCCTGGCGTGGCGCAAAATGGTGGACCGCATCGAGAAAGAAGGAGTCGCCGTTTTCGAGGCGAGGCATCGGCGCAAAGACGGCATGTTCATCGATGTGGAGGTCAAGGCGACCAAGGTGCAGGCCGGGCTTGAGCGTTTCATCGTCACGGTGGCGCGGGACATCACCAAGCGGAAGCAGACCGAGAACCGCCTGGTCGAGGAACGGAACAAAGTCGAGGCGATCATGGAGGCCACGGGCGACGGGGTGACCGTCCAGGACCTGGACTTCCGGATCATCTATCAGAATGAAGTCCTGATCCGCCGGCGGGGCCACCGCCTCGGGGAACCTTGCTACCGCGTTTACGCCGACCGCGACGAGATCTGTGAAGATTGCCAGGCGCAGAAGAGCATCGCCGACGGGCAGGTGCATCGCCGCCCCTTTACAACGACGACCCCAGGGGGTGAGCCCCTCCATCTGGAGATCACAGCTTATCCTCTGCATGATGCCGCCGGCAAGGTGATGGCCTGCGTCGAGGTGGTGCGCGACGTGACCGAGCAAAGGCGGCTGGAAAACAGCCGCGAGGAGGCCTTCTCCGCGGTCAGCCATGAGATGCGCACTCCCCTGACCGCCGTTCTGGGTTTCGCCCAGTTCATGAAGGAGAACCCGACGTCGCCGGAGCAGCAGCGGGAGTATCTGGGCCTGATCGAAAAAGAGGGGCGGAGGCTGAAGCGGCTGATCGACAACATGCTCGGCCTGCAGCGGTTGCGGGCTGGATTCGGTCTGATGAATCCCGCTCCGGTACAGCTCTATCCCTTGCTGCACGAGGTAGCGGGACGTTTCTGGAATCCCCTGGTTCCTCAGCGGATTGAAATCGACTGTGTCCCCGACATCTTCCCGGTTCTGGGTGAAGCTGTCAGGCTCCAGGAGGCGCTGACAAATCTTCTCGACAATGCGGTCAAATACTCCCCTGCCGGGAGCATGATCGTCCTCGGTGCACAGGCGGACGGCGACCGGGCCCTGGTGTGGGTGAGGGATGAGGGTCCCGGCATTCCTATGGAGAAGCGAGAGAAAATTTTCGAGCAGTTTTACCGCCTGGAAGAGAGCAGGAGGGCGGCCGGAACCGGGCTGGGTCTCGCTCTGGTCCGGGAAATCGCCCATGCCCATGGTGGAAGGGTGTGGGTGGAAAGTGCCCCTCGGCAGGGAAGTACTTTCTATCTGAGCCTGCCGTTTGCCCCTGATTAGGGCCTGTCAGGAAATAAGTATCACATCTGGCATCTCATCTTCAGGCCATCTTTGACCGTGCCTCAATCGCCAAATCCTCAACGTAGCCTTGCTACGTCTGCGGTTTGGCTCAATCAGCTCAGCCAAATCTGACCTAAATCTGAGCGCCATAGTATTTCACTTATTTCTTGACATGCCCTTAGCCGGCATCAATCTTGAATCAGCTCCTCCAATAACTCCAGTGCCTCTTCAAGGCTCGAGAAGACGAGCTCAAAACAGGGTGTCCGTTCTACAAGGGCAAGCATCGCCTCGATGTCGCCGGAGAGGAATTTCCGGTCGGAGGAACCGGTGGCCGCCAGCCTCTGCAGAGCATCAATCTTGGTGAGCGGAGCCAGCCGGGTCTTCGATCCCTCCCGATAGATCGGATAGACGATGATGTCGATGGGAGCGGCACTGTTTCCCACACCTGTCAGGCTTTCCGGCGGCGGGGAGAGATAGCGCACGTGCTTGCCGTCCGCCCGATGATAAAGGGCACCCGAGGCGAGCCCGGGATAATACCGTTCCAGAGCCTGCACCGAGCCCGGCTTGATGCTCATCGGCATTGGAAACGGCGCAACGCGCAGGTCCCCGATGTCGAGGACCGCCAGTTCGTCGGAGAAAAACCGCCAGCCTCGCGCGGCCAGCGCCGCCGCCAGGGTAGTCTTGCCGCTGCCTGCCTCGGCAGGAAACAGTACCATCTTTTCCTTCCTGCCGATGACAGCGGCATGAAACAGCAGCGCGTGGGGCAGGGCCGCGCAGGTGCGGACGAAGACCAACGTGAAGAGATGGGGGAGGACCTCATTCTCGGCGGCTCCTTCGAGGAAGCGTCGGCCGTCCAGGTAGATGTCCCAAGTATTCTTCGCACCGTCTCCGACGACAGCCAGGCGGGTTTCGGCCCTTACCCTGCGATTCATGGAAAGGTGTTTCATGTACCCGACGAACGTTCGCCCCGGTCCGGGATCCTGGCTGCAGAGTTCGATGATGTGGTTGGGCGTTTGAAACAACTCCCGCAGGGGCCATCTCGCCGGCTCCGTCAAGAGGAGGGCAGAGGAAGGGATTTTCCACTCGCCGTCATCCTCAGGAAGGTCGACCAGCTTTCCTTCGCCCAGCAGTCCCTCATTCCCGAAACAGGCCAGGCTCGCTGCGGTATCCCGCAGGGCCGTGATCTCATCGAGTGAGAACTCTTCGGCCAGGGCTCTAGCCAGCTCATCGACACGGCGGATATTCTCCAGAGAGCGCCACAGAAAAGCGGCGGAGGTATTCAGGCCCCATACCCGGCGAGTGCCTTCCAAAAAAAGGACGCCTCCGCCGGCGAACGGATAAAAGCGGACAGAAGCGGAGGGTAAGGGGAGCGGTGATTCCCCTGCCTGGTGAAAGTGTGCACCGTTCACCCTACCCTCCTGTCATTGCATTGTTGTCCACGGTTAAGGAGTCGGATTGTTGTTCACGCCGACTCCCGGGTTTGGCCCGACCGTTCCGCCGTCGGGCGGTTTCGGCGTTGCGGGTCCCGTGATCTCGCCGTATCCCGAGTTCCAGGATTTCGCCGCACTCGCCTTGTTGACCAGCATCGCCATGATAACCGGTGTGGCATAGGCGGCATACATGCTGGTGCGCAGGAAGTCCCTGCGTCCTTCATCCTTCAATCCCGTTGCTTCAATCCCTTTTTCCTCTTCCATTTTTTTTCCTCCTCTCTCTCCATGTTAACGTCGGAGAACAATACATTCCTGATCTTCGATTTTGTAACTCCGTCTGCCCTGGCGAACCCGATTAAAAAACCGAGCGCACCACGGGGCTTTTGCACCCTTCGGCAGCTCGGCCATCTTCTGTATCGAAGATCCGCGGCTTTCCGCCCCTCCCTCATGGGAAGTTCGGCTTTGTCGGGGTTCCGGTTTTGCTACACGATTATCACCCCCCGATGTTTTGTCAATAATTACTCTAAGGAATTATTTTAGTCTCTTCTCTCCCTCCGCCCGTTTTTTTGCCTCGGCAGAAATCCCGAGGCCGCCCCTTGCCCATTTACGAAAAGTAAACGCAACTCGTAGAGGAAAATTTGCGGCCTCCGGGGCATAGTAGAGATTGCGCCACATCCAGGCCGGCTCTTTCACGCGGTAGTAAATCCTTAGCAGGAATCTGGTGGCCAGGGCGATGATTTTTGCCCTGACGGCCGACGGCGACTCGCCGTCGGCAACCCCTTGTTTTCCCGCGGCCACGATCCGGAACAGATGTATCCCGGCCGTGAAACGCCTCGGGACGCAATCGGGCCAGGGCAGGGCCATCAGCCGGTGGGCCAGCGACAGGTAGACGATGAACTCCATGCCGAGCTTCTGGCCGGCTCCCCGCCTGAACCACTCCTCCCAGTCCAGACGGGATTCGTATCTGCGGGACAGGGAAGCAAATTCGGCAAGATGCGTCAGTGCAATGGAAGAGCGGATGAAATTGCGTTGCGGAACCAGTGCGTGGACGGTGTTGTGCAGGAGGCGATGGGTTGGCGAGAGAATGGCGGCTTCGACGCCTTCCAAGGTCGTTTTTTCACTTCCCTCCCAGGCAAGGTCGTCCGGCAGCGTTCTGCCGTCCTGCCTTCTTGCCGTCCTGGTATGGATCTCTACCGCGACCGGCGTCCCCGGTTTGTTGAAGCGCGGCAGGTGATGATGACGGTTGCCGCTGAAAACCTCGATCTCGTCCTGCTCGCGGCGTACCTGTTGCTCATAACCCAGTTGGAGCAGAGCGGCTCGCGCTTTTTCCGAATACCGAGGTTCGATCAGGATGTCGAGATCCCCCATCATCCGAGCCCCCGGGTCTTCGTACAGGTCATCACAAAAAGTGGCGGCTCCTTTAAGCAGCAGGGTCCGTATGCCGAGCACCTGGAAGGTCCGCAGGAGCTCCTCCAGGGCAAGGCGAAAGGCATCGTTGCGCTCGATATTGGCTTGATGAAGGAGGTTCAGGTATTCCTGCAGCTCGCCGGGTAGAAAGGGTAGAAACCCCTTTTGCCGAAGGCGGACATACCAGAGGGGAGTGCAGAAATTAAGGTTCGCCCTATACAGCAGACTTCCCCAGTCGATCTTCTTCTGTTCGGCGGCCTGAAGAAGGGGGCCGGCCGCCGCATCATTGTTGGAGGGGGAAAGAAAGAATGCCAGCAGGGCATACGGATTGTCGAAGGACAGGCTGGCTAAAGGTCGGCTTTTCGGGCAAACGTCCATCAGATCGCCATTTAGGAATTGGGATGGTGAACGATCAGGTCCGGGAATGTGGCGACCGTCAGGCCGGCATTTCAGCTGGCGACGTCACTTCAAATTAACTGACCAGCACTCCGGCCAGCTTCAGCATGTCCGGATCGATGGGGTGGCTGCCGCTGTTGAGCACCTGGTCGAAGGGCGTCAGTCGCAGCGAGGCGCGATCGAGGCCGATCATGGCCCCCCCGCGGCCGGCTTTGAGAAACTCGACCGCCGCCACGCCGAACCGCGAACCGAGAAGGCGGTCGAAATGGGAGGGTGAGCCGCCGCGCTGGTAGTGGCCGAGGACCATCAGCCGGGTTTCGAAGCCTCCGCAGTCCTTGATCCTGTCGGCGATCTTCTGGGCGGTGGCCACTCCCTCGGCTACCATGATGATCGAATTGCTTCGCCCTTCGAGGTAGCGCTTGCGCAGATTCCTGCAGATTGCCTCCATATCATACTCGGCCTCGGGAATCAGCGCGTGCTCGGCACCGCAGGTGATCGCCGCGGCCAGGGTGAGATAGCCGCAATTGCGCCCCATCACCTCCACGACGAAGGCGCGGTCGTGGCTGGAGGCGGTATCCTTCAGGCAGTCGACGGCGTAGACGACGTTGTTAAGCGCCGTGTCGACGCCGAGAGAAATGTCGGTAAAGGGGATGTCGTTGTCGATGGAGGCCGGTATGCCGATGACGTTGATCCCATGGCGATGCAGGGAATGCGCTCCGCGGAGGGAGCCGTCACCGCCGACCACCACCAGCCCTTCGATGCCGAGGCCCTGGAGGATTTCGGCCGCCTTCTTCTGGCCGGCTTCTTCGAGCATTTCGGCGCAGCGGGCGCTCTGCAGGGAGGTTCCGCCGCGCTGGAGGGTATTGCTGATCAGGCGCGAGGTCAGGGTCTCGAAATCGCGGTTGAGCAGTCCTTTGTATCCTTTTCGAATGCCGAGCACCTCGATTCCCATCGCCTGACCCACCCGGGATACCGCTCGAATGACGGCATTCATCCCCGAGCAGTCTCCTCCGCTGGTCAACACCGCGATACGTTTCACTTTCACCTCCTGAATTTATTCGACCAATGCGAAGACCGACTGCGCACTCAACCTCTGTTTTTCAGTAATATCTTAGAGTTAAACATTTAAAGAATGCTTTGTCAAAGCCCCACACCATCTTGACACCCCAAGCCCCATTGATATTCTTATCTGCAACCCTGTCTATGAAGGGCATGCAGGACGCTCCGCAAAAGGATGCTCAAACTCCTCAAGGCCGAAGGAATATATCGATGAATGAAAAGGTTCTGAAAGAACAGCTTGATCGTTTCCAGAAAGAGCTCAGCCTTGCGGGGGCCGAAACGGACAAGAGTCTTCTCGAACTGAGAGTAGAGATGGACAGACTCAAACTTGAAACTGCCGCTTTGAGATCCTTTCTCAGCGCGGTCTATCCTTCATTCGCGGAACAGTTTCCCCAGATTCTGGCCGAGACAATTCAGGAAGTGGACCCCGAATCCGACTGAATCAGCAAGGGAGATATTCATGAACGGTCGACACCAGCCTATACCGCAGATGCTTCCGATTTACCCCATGCGGGAACAGGTGATGTTTCCTCATATGGTCTTTCCCCTTTTCATCCAGCCGGATGAGATGCCTCTTATAGAAGAAGCCATGCGCAGTGATCATCTGCTTGGCCTTGTCATGTGCTCCTCGAACCACGAGCCGCTGGTTTTTCAGGATCTCGCAAAGGTGGGTACGGTATGCCGCATCAACCAGGTGTTCCGTTTTCCGGAAGGCGGCTGCAAGGTCGTCGTTGAAGGGATCAAACGCATCCGACTGGTCATTGCCACCCAGATGTCCCCTTTTATCATCGCCAAGGTGAATGTGACGGAAGAGCAGGACAGCGGCGGTCTTGTCTCCGAGGCGCTGGTCCAGAGCGTCAACGCCCTGCTGAAGATCGCTCTGGCCTACGGACGTCCCCTGCCGGGCGATGTGGTCAAGATGATCGACCAGATCGAGGACGCCGGCCGGCTCGCCGACCTGGTGGCCGTTTATCTCAACCTTCCGGTTGGAGACCAGCAGCGTCTGCTCGAAATACTTGACCCGCTTGAACGGCTGAAGGAGGTTTACCTTCACCTGACCAGCGAGGTGCAGAAGCTTCAGGTGCGGGGGGAAATCCAGTCCGACCTGGCCAAGCGCATTGGCCGGACCCAGAAGGAATACCTGCTTCGGGAGCAGATGAAGCAGATCCAGGAGGAACTCGGCGATGAAGATCCCCGTCAGGCCGAGATCAACGAATTCAGAAAACGCATAGAAAAAGTGGGGATGCCGGACAATGTCAAAAGCATCGCCGAAAAAGAGCTCGGTCGTCTGGAGCGGATCAATCCCGCCTCGCCGGAATACACCGTGGCGCGAACCTATCTTGAATATCTCTGCACCGTCCCCTGGAGTCGCGGAACGCAAGATCTTCTCGACATCAACCTGGCCCAGAAGGTGCTGGACGAGGACCACTACAATCTCCAAGAGGTCAAGGAGCGGATTCTTGAATATCTCGCGGTCCGCTCACTCAAGACGACGACCAAGGGACCGATCCTCTGCTTCGTCGGCCCTCCGGGCGTCGGGAAAACCTCTCTGGGGCGCTCCATCGCCCGAGCCATGGGTCGCAAATTCATCCGTATTTCACTGGGGGGAATGAAGGACGAAGCGGAGATCCGAGGTCATCGCCGCACCTACATCGGCGCCCTGCCGGGGAGAATCATCCAGGAAATCTGCAGGGTCGAGGCGAACAACCCCGTCTTCATGCTCGATGAGGTGGACAAGATCGGTCAGGACTTCCGCGGCGATCCTTCCTCCGCTCTTCTCGAAGTGCTGGATCCCGAGCAGAACTATTCCTTCACCGATCATTACCTGGACGTTCCCTTCGATCTTTCCGGGGTGATGTTCATTACCACGGCAAATATCATGGATCCCGTTCCCCATCCCCTCAAGGATCGGATGGAGGTTATCCATCTCTCCGGTTACAGCGACGAGGAGAAGGTTCAGATAGCATTCAAGTATCTGATCCCCAAGCAGGTGGTGGAGAACGGTCTGGAGGGCCATACCCTGGAATTTGTCGAGCCCGCGGTGCTCAAAATCATCAAGGATTACACGAGAGAGGCGGGGGTGCGCAATCTTGAGCGGCAGATCGCCTCCATCTGCCGCAAGATCGCCAAGGAAATCGCCCAGGAAAGGACCGCCCGCCGGGCGATCACCTCGGCCGACGTGGAAGATCTGCTGGGGTCCCGCAAATACTTTTCCGATGTGGCCGGGGAAGAGGACAGTGTCGGGGTGGTCACGGGACTGGCCTGGACCGAGACGGGAGGCGACATCATCTTCGTCGAGGCGTCGCGCATGGCCGGCAAAAAAGAACTCACCCTCACCGGAAGCCTGGGAGAGGTGATGCAGGAGTCGGCCAAGGCGGCAATGACCTTCATCCGGGCTCACGCCGAAGACTTCGGAATCGACCCCGATTTTTTCACCAAAAGCGACATCCACATCCACGTTCCCGCCGGGGCCATTCCCAAGGACGGTCCCTCGGCTGGAATCACCATTGCGCTCTCTCTCATCTCCTTGCTTACGAGGCGCCCGGCTCGCAGGGACGTCGCCATGACCGGGGAACTGACCCTTTCCGGGAGGATCCTGCCCATTGGCGGGGTCAAGGAAAAAGTTCTGGCCGCCAGGCGGGCCGGCGTCACTACGGTCCTGCTCCCTGAACGAAACAGGGAAAACCTCTCGGATATCGAGGAGAATATTCGCGAGGAGATGAATATAGATTTTGTGTCCAGTCTGCAGGAAGTCGTGGATAAAACTCTTCTCCCGCCCCGGCGCTGTACGCCGACAGAGCCTTTTGCCGATCACTCGGCCCCTTCCTTCGATCATTGCCCCTGATCGAATCCGCCCGGTCGAAATTTACCGATTCTCTTCTCGACCGGGCGCGTTGCCAGGGTATATACTTGATGGCGTCGCAAAAAGTCCGCCCTGCGGCGTGAAAAACCACCTGGCCTTGCAGGACGAAATTTTTTCTTAGCCATCCTTCTGAGTTTCTGTGAGCAACATACGTGCGTTTTGAAAAGCAGGGTATCATTCGACCCCACAACCGATAAGGAGTTGCCATAGATGTTCCGTTTACCTCTCGGGCGGCTTGCCGCCGCCCTGACGATCTCTCTCCTCTTCTTTTCGGACGCCGTCGCCCAGCCGCTGGAGGAGAAGGTCAGGGAGCACACCTTCGAAAACGGTCTCAAACTGCTGGTTGTCGAGCGGCACGAATCGCCGACCTTTGCGGCCTATGTCACCTTCGGCGTCGGATCGGTGGACGAAACGAGCGAGTACAGGGGGGTCGCCCATCTCCTTGAGCACATGCTCTTCAAGGGGACCAAAACTCTCGGCACCACCGATTATCAGAAGGAGAAGCCGCTGCTCGAAGCCATTGAGGAGGCCGGCTCGGCGCTCGATGCTCTCAAGGGCCGCAAGGATGCGGAGCCGGAACGGCTGGCCGCCCTCCGGCAGCGCCTTTACGAACTGCAGCAGGAGCACAAGAAATATGTCGTCAAGGACGAGTTCTCCCGCATCTACTCCGAAAACGGCGGAGTCGGCTATAACGCGTTCACCAGCAAGGATCTGACTACCTACCTGATTTCGCTCCCCGCCAACAAGCTGGAACTCTGGGCCGCGATCGAGTCGGACCGGATGAAGAATGCCGTCCTGCGCGAGTTCTATACCGAGCGGGACGTGGTCATGGAGGAGCGTCGCCGCTCCTATGAAAGCAATCCGGATGGAAAGCTGTATGAAAGCCTCATCGCCGATGCCTTCACGGTTCATCCCTATCGGCACCCGATCATCGGCTGGAACACAGATATTGACAATCTATCCCTGGCCGAAACCCGCGAGTTTCTGCATAAGTACTACGCGCCGGTGAACACGGTTATCGCCCTGGTCGGCGATATTGATACAGATGACGCCATCGAGATGGTGGGGAAATACTTCGGATCGATTGCACCCGGCACTCCGGTGCCGCCGAACACCACGGTGGAGCCGCCGCAGGGGGGCGAAAAGCGCCGCCACATCGTGTTCGACGCCGAGCCGCGGCTTGCCGTCGCCTACCATAAACCGACCCTTCCGGAGCGCGACGACTACGTTTTCGACCTGATCGACAACATCCTCTCCCAGGGACGCACTTCGCGGCTTTACCGCTCCCTGGTCGTGGAGCGCGAGCTGGCCACCTCGGTGGGCACCTACGGCGCTCCCGGTTCCCGCTATCCCAACCTCTTCGTCGTATCGGCCGTGCCCCGCTATCCCCATACCACCCGGGAGGTGGAGGAGGCGATCTATGCCGAGCTGGAACGGCTGGCTAGAGAGCCGGTGACGTCCGAAGAACTGGAGCAGGCGCGAAATCGTCTGCGCGTCGATCAGCTGCGCAGCCTGAAAGAAAACGGCGGATTGGCGCGGATGCTCACCTACTACCAGACGGTCGCCGGTGACTGGCGTTACGTGGTGAACTACGATGAGATCGTCGCCACGATCACTGCCGAGGAGGTGATGGAAGCGGCCCGGACCTATTTCGATTCCTCCCGGCGCACCGTGATAACCCTCGGCAAGGAAGGTGAATAGTCATGCGGCGCAAGATTCCGGTGATTCCCTGTATTCTTTTCGTAATCGTCCTTTTTTTGTCGTCCTGCGCCCCCAGGCCTCAGGCTTTTCGTCCGGACCAACTTGAATTCGACCCCCTGGTCTTCCATGTGCCGCAGGTGGACCGTATCGATCTTCCCAATGGAATTCGCCTCTATCTCAAGGAGGACCACGAACTTCCCCTGGTGCAGGTGACCGCCATGGTCGGCGCCGGATCGATCGGCGAGCCCGCGGAAAAGACCGGTTTGGGGAGCCTGTTCGCAGCCGCCCTGCGCACCGGCGGCGCAGGCGGGTACAGTCCCGATGAGCTGGACCGGATTCTGGAGCGCCAGGCGGCGAATCTTTCCGTGGCTACGGGGACGTATGCAACCACAATCGATCTTTCGGTACAGGCCAGTGACCTTCCCCTGGGACTGGCGGTGGTGGCCGACCTGCTCCGACGCCCCGGCTTCGCCCCGGAGCGGATGGAGCTGGCCCGTAAGCAGATTATCGAAGACATCCGCAGGCAGAACGATCTGCCCTCCTCAATAGCTTCCAGAACCCTCTCCAGGGCAGTATACGGCGATCACCCCCTCGGCCGGACTCCGACGGTGGAAAGCGTCTCCTCCATCACCCGCGGCGAGCTGACCGATTTCCATCAGCGCTATTTTCATCCGAACAATGTGTGGTTCGCCGTTTCCGGTGATTTTGACCGGAAAGCCCTTCTGGATCTTCTGGATCGGCAGTTCGGCGGGTGGCCGCGCGTGGAGTTCGCTCCTCAGGCCATCCCTCCGGTGCAGAAATCCCGCGAGCCCAAAGTGCTGGCAGGGGACAAGACAGTGCCGCAGACGACCATCCTCATCGGCGAGTTGGGCATCGACAAGTCGGATCCCGATCTGCATTCGGTGCGGGTGATGAACTACATCCTCGGCGGGGGCGGATTCAACTCGCGACTCATGCGCGAAATCCGTTCCAATCGCGGTCTCGCATACTCTGTCTACTCCTATTATCAGGTGGGACGGCGACTCCCGGGACCCTTCATCGCGGGAGCCGAGACCAAGAGCTCTTCGACCCTGGACGTGGTGGAGACCATGCGGCGGATCATGGCCGAAATGAGAGAGGAACCCGTTACGGATGCGGAACTCGAGCTGGCCAGGGAAAGCCTGATCAACTCCTTTGTCTTTGCCTTTACCGACACCCACGATGTGGTGACCCAGATCATGCGGCTCGATTTCTACGAGTATCCGGAAGGATACCTGGAATCGTTCCGCGACCGTGTCGCAGCGGTATCGAAGGAGGACGTGCTTCGGGTCGCCCGGGAACATCTGAATCCGGAGAGTCAGAAAATCGTACTGGTGGGTGACCGCGCGGCTTTCGACAATTCGCTGGAAGCCTTGGGGATTCCGGTGGAAGCGGTCTCAGTTGAAGAGTGATGGCGTCGCAAAAAGTCCGCCCCACGGCGTTACGGCGTTTTTTCAGGACCTCGACATACCTGATGTATGCCTTCGCCCCTGAAAAACCACACGAACTTTTTGCTTAGCCGTCCTCTGAGTTTTTGCGAAGGCATCAAGGGTAGTTGCGGTGGCGTGAGGTGTGAGGTGTGTCTGGCAGTAGGATTTCTCCAAAAGGACTGAAATATGGACCCCCTTCGAAACTATTTCGACCTGGTATCCAGGGTCGATGAACTTTGTCAACGCATAGAGGAGGAATTCAGGACGCATCTGGCCTGTCGAAAGGGATGCGATGCCTGCTGCCGCCATTTTTCTCTTTTTCCCGTCGAAGCGGCCGCCCTGGCACAGGCGCTGGACAGTCGGGGCGCAGAGGAGACGGGGCGGATTCGCAGCCGGGCCCGACTGGCCCCCGAAGAGGGCATCTGTCCGCTGTTGCAGGACGGCGCCTGCCTCCTTTACGAAGCCCGTCCCATCATCTGCCGCACTCACGGGCTTCCCCTCCTCGCTGGTACCGGCAAGAAGCGACTGCTCGACTGGTGTCCCGAGAACTTTAAGGGGGTAAAGTCGCTGCCTGACGCAGCGGTGATCAATCTGGATGTGCTCAATACCACCCTGGCCACCATCAATTCCCTCTTCCTTGCCGAAATTCCTGCCGGAAAGCTGCACAAAGAACGATTTCTCCTCGCCGATGCTCTTCTGCTGGACCTTCCATAAAACGCATGTACAATTGTAAATGAAATTATTTGTGTTCCACTTAGCTTAATGTCTGTTCTTCAACTGCCTGTTGCCGGAGGGTTACCATGCCAGTTCAAGTCGATGTCCTTGCACTCATCATTACGATATTGCTCCTTCTTATTGCCGCCTTTCTCATTCCGCTTCTGATCCAGGTAAAGAATACGGCCCAGCGGGTCGACGCCTTCCTGAACGATGCTCAGAAAGACCTGCTGCCGGCACTTCGTGAACTGCGGGAGACGTCAGAGCGGCTCAATCAGGCATCCGCCAGGGCGGGAACTTTGTTCGAATCGCTGGGTGAGACGGGTGAGTCGATCCATATGATCAACGATTTTCTGCATCATGATCTGGGGAAATATATTGGAAATGCTGCCGGCCTCTGGCTGGGCATCAGGTCGGCAAGCAAGGTTTTTCTAAAACAGATAAAACAACAAGGAGGAGACTGATCATGGCTGAAGAGTACAGAAACGGCAGTTGCGGCAGCATCTTTATGGCTTTCGTCCTGGGCGCTGCGATCGGCGGCGGTCTGGCCCTGTTGACCGCTCCCCGTTCCGGACAGGAGACTCGGGACAAGTTCAGGGAGATGAGCGACGAATTGCTGGAGAAAACAAAAAAATCCGCCGATGAGGCAGAAGCCAGGATCAGGGCGGCGATCGATGAGGGGCGGGAAGTCCTGGCGGAGAAGAAGGAAATCATCAAATCGGCCATAGAGGCGGGCAGGGAAGCGATGGAGGCTGAACGCTCCAAGCACAAGGAGACGGCCTGAAGGTTGCCATGAAAAAGCCCACTTCAGGTGGGCTTTTTCATGGCTGGTATAGCGGGGCTCCGGGATTGAACCCAGGGCCTTCACTGTTTCGCCTTCCGCTTTCTTTTTTTCAGCATCTGCCTGGGAATCATGTCTCGATTTTCTGAAAAACTGCAAAAGGCCAAAGATTTCCTGGGCCGGGATGTCTGGGAGTTCGAGCCCGCCGAGTTGTCCCGCGCCCGCGCCTTCCTTCTGCGGCAGACCCAGGTGGCCATTCTTGTCGTTCGGGATTTCCAGGCTGACAGCTGCATCCTGCGCGCCTCCGCGCTCACCTATGTGACCCTGCTGTCCATCGTTCCCGTTTTCGCCCTGATGTTTTCACTGCTCAAGGGCCTGGGAGTTCAGAACACCCTGGAGCCGATCATCCTCAAGGAGATCGCCATCGGCTCCGAGCAGATCGTCACCGAAATCATCCGTTATATCAACAATACCAATGTGGGCCGCCTGGGAACCGTCGGTCTGATTACCCTGGTGCTGACGGTGCTGGCTCTTCTTTCCAATATCGAGGAGACCTTCAACACGATCTGGGGGGTCCAGGAAACCCGATCTCTTTACCGACGATTCTCAGACTATTTCTCGGTCCTGATCTTCGGGCCGATTTTCGTCCTGGTCGCCATCTCCATGACCACCACCCTGGAGAGTCAGGCTTTTGTGCAGACGCTGATGGAGATGGCCTACGTGGGGGAGGTGATCTATCTCCTGTTCAAGGTGCTCCCCTTTATAGCGATGTGGGCCGCCTTCACCTTTCTCTACATTTTTATGCCCAATATCAAAGTCGATTTTCGGGCGGCACTGATCGGCGGCATCTTTGGAGGAACTCTCTGGCAACTGGCTCAATGGAGCTATCTCTTCTTCCAGGTCGGGGTGGCTCGCTACAACGCCATCTACGGAACCATGGCCGCCCTGCCCATTTTCATGGTCTGGATCTATGTCTCCTGGATCATCGTGCTGCTGGGCATGGAGGTCTCCTATGCTTATCAGCACCTTCGGCACATTCGTCTGGAGATTCGCGGGGAAACCGTCAATTTCGCCAGTCGGGAGATGATCGCCCTCACCATCCTGCTTCAGGCGGCCGAGGCTTTCAACCGCGGGGAGAAACCCTGGCGCCTGAGGAATATCTCCGAGGGGCAGGGATTGCCTCCGCGGCTGGCCAGAAGCGTGATCGAGGAACTGGTACGACTGCGGTTTCTCTCCGAAGTGCGGGTAGGAGAGGATGACTTCGCCTACCAACCCGCCCGTGCCCTGAAAAATATGAAGGTGCACTCCGTGGTCAAAGCCCTCAAGGAAGACGGGGTCAACGTATCGCGGATGTACAAAACGCCGGAGTGGAAAATCATCACCGACCTCGAACGGCAGATAGAGCAGGCGGGCCGCGACAGCCTGGGCGAACTGACCCTGGAAGACCTGGTGGCGAAAATGGCCGGGCAGAAGAAGGAAGAGGAGGGGGAGAGAAAAAACGGAGAGAATCAGTAGGACCTGAGCTCGAACCTGCCGTTTTCGAAGACGGCATAGGAATACCGCTCGATCCAGTCGCCGAGGGCCACCATCGTTCCGCTTTCCGTCTCGGTCAGCGAGGGTTCATGGAAATGGCCCGTCACCACGGCGCAGTACCCCTCGGCGAAGAGTTTCCGGGCGTGCGCCATAAGCATGTCCACCGGCGCCCGGCGTTCGGAACTGCTTCCGCGGCTCCGGCGTCCGGCCCAGCGGGCGATGGCCCAGGCCCAGTCGGGCGGAATCAGGTTTTTCAGCCGACTCAGAGTGCGGCTGCGCAGGAAACGGCGCAGGATTTTGTATCCCCGGTCGTCGGGATTGACAAGGTCGCCGTGGCCGATGAAGATCTTTCGGCCGTCCAGATCGATGGGGCCGCCGTCCGGAAGAATGCGGCAGCCGAGGACGTCTTCAAAATAGGGACCCATGTGGAAATCGTGATTTCCCTCCACATAGACGATCTCGGTTCCGCTTTCCCGTAAGCGCCGCAGGGCTTCAAGAAGTGGCACATAAGGTGCGAAGACGGTATGCCGGTATCCCACCCAGAATTCGAAGATATCGCCGAGCAGAAAAAGGGTGCGGATCTGGCCCTTCTGTTCCTCGAAAAAAGACAGCAGCTTTCGGTAATTGGGGTCTTCGGGATCGACCAGGTGGGCATCTGCGATGAAGATATCTCTCATGGAGAGCAACTATAGGTTCTTAGCGGTGCAGAAGTCAAGATAGAGGCGAAGCGGCCGATGCCTCAGAATGATCTTACCCAGGCCGCGATCGTGCCGGTGAGGTGAGCTTCGATGACGCTGGCAACCGCCAGCAGAAGCACGATGGCCAGCATGCTCGCCTTTATGGCCCGGGAGCGGCTGAACCGGGTGATTTTACAGAATGCCTTCTCCGTCGCGCCGGCCTCAAGGTCTTTTTTGATCAGAAGATAGGCGGATGATGGTAGGGCTGCACCCAGGAGGATTGCGGAGACCTCAAAGATGCCATGGGGGATCAGCAGGGCGGCGACATATTCGAGAGAACCGATGACCGCATGGGCGGAGGCCATCATGCCGCCCGCCATCAGACCGAGTACGAGCAGGGGCGCGGCCGGAAGGACGCGGAGCCAGATGAAAATCGGACGCAGCTGCCTCTGCCGGATCGACCTGAATTCCTGCATCGGATAAAAGAGGTTGATCGTCGGATCCCGGAGAAACGATTTTCTCAAGTTCGCCGGAAACTCACCCATGCGATCGGGATTGAGGAGGGTCGCGGCTGACAGCAGGGACGCGATGGTGAAGGTGGCAAGGGTATTGAAGGCAAATATGACGACCGCCGGATCGATATGCAATTCAGCACTCCTGGCGATGACCGGAGAGCCGACATGCTGCAAGCCGACCGTCGAGAGGCCGAACAGTTGGAAGGGATCGACGCCAAAGAGGAAAATCAGGACAAGACCTCCGAAATAACCGTAGCAGAGGGCGACGAGAAAAATCGCCAGCAGGCGCTGCCAGGCTTTCAGGATGTTGGACACGTTCCCCATCGCGGCCCCCGAGAGTTTGCAGGCAATCTTTCGCTCTTTTCGAATCCAGTATATCGCAATGCCGTTTAAGGTCGAGGCGCCTGGCGGCGAAGGAGGAGTATGCGGTACGTGTTGACGGCCCTGCTGATAAGTGCTCTTTCGGGCTGCGCTTTTGTCAAGGTAAACGTCGGCTCCGAGCTCAAGGGGCTCGAGGAACGGGTCGTCTCGGGAAAGGGTCGGGCCAAGATCGTCGTAATCGATATTTCCGGGATCATCTCGATGGATCATCTCGGGTTGGAGCGCTTCGGCAAGGAGCCGCCGATGATTCCCCGTTTACAGGAGCAGCTCAATGCGGCCGGGGCCGACGGCGACGTCGTGGGACTGGTGGTTCGCATCGACAGCCCCGGGGGATCGGTGACGGCCAGCGATATTCTGTATCACGCAGTGAAAACCTTCGGCAAGGAGAAGGGTGTTCCGGTGGTGGCCTGCATCATGGACAAGGGTCTCTCGGGGGGATACTACGCCGCGCTGGGGGCCGATGAGATCATGGCCCATTCAACCTCCATTGTCGGAGGGGTGGGGGTGATCAGCTTCAGGTTCGACATCTCGGAAATGCTCGAAACTTGGGGAGTGAGGATCGGCACCGTCCAGAGCGGGCCGAAGAAGGATTTCTGGTCGCCGCTGCGTTCCGGCACCCCGGAAGAAAACGCCGTGATGCAGGGGATCGTCGACCGCCTCAACCAGCGCTTTCTGCAGATTATAAGGGAAAATCGTTCCCTTTCGCCCGCCTCTCTCGAAAAGGTGGCCGAGGGCGGGGTGTTCGACGCCGCGGCCGCCCTCGACCTGGGTCTGGTTGACGGGATCGGCTATCTGGAGGATGCGATAAGCCGGATCCGGAAACTGGCCGGGGTGAGCGAAGCCCGGGTGATCCTCTACCGCCGTCCGGGAGCCCTGGCCGAGAGCATCTATGCCGGTTCGGCGCCTCTTCTGCGCGCCCTCTCCAATGTTGAACTCGGCGTCGCCGAGATGCTGACGCCGTCTTTCCGCTATCAATACCTGCCGTGAAGATGGCGGCGGCAGCGATGATGATCGATCCATTCCGGATCCCGGCAGGGGCCTGATGAAATGAAGCAGAAGAATACGCTCTCGGCCGGACAGGTATTCCTGGTCTTTTTAAAGCTTGGACTGACCTCCTTCGGGGGGCCGGTGGCTCATCTCGGCTATTTTCGCGAGGAATTCGTCGTGCGCCGGCGACTGCTGCGTGAAGAAACTTACGCCGACCTGATGGCCCTCTGCCAGTTTCTCCCCGGTCCCGCCAGCAGCCAGGTCGGCATGGCCGTCGGCCTCTCGCAGGCAGGCTTTCCTGGAGCTCTGGCGGCCTGGACAGGTTTCACCCTGCCTTCCGCGGTCGTCCTCATCCTGTTCGCCTTCGGAGTAACTGCAGCCGGCGACGCTGCGGTTCACGGCGGCGGCTGGCTGCACGGGCTCAAGATCGCTGCCGTCGCCGTGGTGGCGCAGGCGGCCTGGGGAATGGCGAAGAGCCTCTGCCCGGACCGCCCCCGGAAGACGATGGCGCTGGCCGCCACCGCCCTGGTTCTGGCATGGCCCGGCGTCTGGGGACAGATCGGCGCCATAGCGGCCGGGGGGCTGTGCGGGGTGGTGTGGATGAGGGGCTCGGGCGGGGTTGCAACGGAAACCCACCTTGTGCCTGTGGGTAAAAAAGTTGCTGTTTTCAGCCTTGCGCTCTTTTTCTCTCTCCTGTTCGGCCTGCCGCTGCTGGCTGCCGCAACCGGCAGTCAGGTGATGATTCTCTTCGACAGTTTCTTCCGTTCCGGCGCGCTGGTATTCGGAGGCGGCCATGTGGTTCTTCCCCTGCTGCAGGCCGAGGTGGTCAATCCCGGATGGGTGGGAAATGATCTCTTTCTTGCGGGGTACGGCGCGACCCAGGCGGTGCCGGGGCCCCTGTTCACCTTCTCCGCCTATCTGGGAGCCGTCATGGGGGCGGGGCCCGGCGGCTGGGCCGGAGGAGCGCTGTGTCTGACAGCCATCTTTCTCCCCTCCTTTCTGCTGGTGACCGGCATGATGCCCTTCTGGGATGCCCTGCGCCGCCGCCCCATGGTGCGCCCCGCCCTGGCCGGGATCAATGCCGCCGTCGTCGGCCTGCTTCTGGCCGCCTTGTACATCCCGGTCTGGAGCAGCGGCATTCTCTCTTCAACCGATTTCATCCTGGGGCTGGCCGCTTTCGGCCTCCTGGCGATATGGAAGGTCACACCCTGGATCGTGGTCGGCCTGTGCGCTCTCGGAGGCGCGCTGATGAACTGATGAAAAACGTTCTGACCGCCTCATCCTCCGTTTTCGCGCATCTCTTGCACACGCCCTCGGTTTGTTGGATGATGAAGACAGGAACGGCGATGTATTCGCCGATGTGAAAGGAGGTTCATCATGGCCATAACCGTGCATGTACATCCCGACCCCCGGGGAGGATGGCTGATCAAGCGCGACGGATCCGCCAAAGACGCCGGGCATTTTCAAAGCCGTGGCGAGGCCGAGAACCGGGGCCGCGAGCTGGCCCGGGAATTGTCCGCCGAACTTGTTGTCCACCATCTGGACGGAAGCGAGAACCGCGAATCTCAGTGGCGGATTGCACACCGGACCTGAGAGCAGGTAAAATGGAATTCGGTACCTTGTTGCGGGAACCGGCCGAACCTGGTGCCCGGAAACGAAAGGGATTGTCCAACAGTTTGCGGAAAAATTCCATGCAACAAAAGAGGAGGATTAAGCATGCCCTTTGTCAACGTAAAGATCACCTCGGGCGCCACGGCGGAACAGAAGGAAGCCCTGATCGAAGGGATTACGGAACTGCTGAGCAGAGTGCTGGATAAGAATCCCGCATCGACTCATGTCGTCATCGACGAGGTGCCGCCCGAGAGCTGGGGAGTACGGGGTAAGACAGTGGCTGAACTGCGCGCCGCCGGCGCTCCGGGGGTTTCGAAAAAGTAGGTCTCTGCGGAGCAATGAAGAGGATGCGCCGGCAGGGCTTTTCTGCTATAGTGGCCTCCCTGTTTCTGTCCGGACTATCCGTCCGGAATTCATCCTCATCCGGAGCCCTGTATGGACGAAGAATTCGAAGACTATCCCGAAGAAGAGGAAGATCGGCTGGAGCTGGCCCAGATGGCCCTGGATCGGGGCGAAGACGAAACCGCCCTCGACCTGGCCGAGGAATACCTCGAATCCCATCCTCTGAACGTCGACGCCATCAATATCTGCGCCGTAGCCGCCGCCAACCTCGAGGATGTGGAAAAGGCCATGGCCCTCTACCAGATGGCTCTGCGTCTTGACCCGAAAAACGGGGTGATTCACCACAACTACGGTGTGCTGCTGGATCGTGTCCAGGAATACGAGGACGCCCTGCTGCACTTCAGCCGCTCTGTTGAGCTGCAGCCCGATTTTCCCGAAGCCTACGTCAATATGGGCAATGTTCTCGATGAGTTGGGGCGCACCGAGGAAGCGCTGCCGATGTACGACGAGGCGCTCCGGCGCATGCCGGAATCTCCCGATGCCCATTACAACAAGGGGTACGCTTTTAACCGATTGGGGCGCCATGAAGAGGCGATGGAGAGTTTCAACCGTGCACTGGAGATGGTTCCCAATGACGCCGCCAGCCTCAACGGGCTGGGTTTCGCTCTGGCAGGACTGGGTCGCGATGAAGAAGCGGTTAGCTGGTACGGCCGGGCGATCTCCAAGGCGCCCGAAATGGGGACGTATCGCTATAACCGCGGCCTGTCCCTTTTCCGCCTCGACCGTCTGGACGAGGCTCTGGAGGATTTCAACGCGGCTCTCGAACTCGATCCCCGTTCTTTGGACGCAGGGATCGAAAAGGTGAATCTGCTGGTCGAGATGGACCGTTTCGATGAAGCCCTCCCTCTCCTCGAGGAACTGGAAGGACTCGAGCCGGCAAGTCCGGAGCCCCCTTTCTATCGGGGAGCCATTCTGGCCCGGAAGGGAGACCTGACAGGCGCCCTTGCCCAGCTTGAGGAAAGCCTGCGCAGGGATCCCGACTCGGTCTACACCCTGAACAATATGGGAAACATTCTGATGGATCTGGGCCGCCTGGACGAAGCCCTCGCCTGTTTTGACGCCATCCTGCAGCGCACCGAAAGCTATCCGCTGGCCCGCTATAACCGCGCCTGCGTTTTCGCCCTGCAGGGCAAGGCGGAAGCGGCGGCCCGGGAACTTGCCGCGGCGGCGGCGCAGGAAGGACATTTTCTCGAGGATGCCCGGCTCGATCCCGATTTCGACCTGGTGCGCAACTCCGTTGCATTCCGCCGCATGGTCGGCGGCAAGAAGGCCGGGGTAAAAAGAAAGCTGACATGACGGAGATTTCCCTTCCAGTACGCGGGATGAGTTGTGGAAAGTGCGTCGCCAAGCTCACTGATGCGATAGGCTCCCTGGAAGGGGTGCGATCGGTGGAGGTTTCCCTCGAACATCGGGCGGCCCGCCTCTCCTACGACTCCGGGCTCCTCGGTCCGGAGCGCATCGTGGCCACCATCGAAAAAGCCGGCTTCAGCGTTCCCGAGGGAGAAACGGGCGGAGACAGAGAGACCCCGGCCAGGGAACCGGACGCTTCGGATGTTCTGACGACGGGCCGGGAGAAGGTCGTCCTGCGCATCGGGGGGATGACCTGCGCCAACTGCGCCGGAGCCATAGAAAAGGGGGTCGCCTCTCTCCCCGGGATCGTCCGGGCGGCGGTCAACCTTGCCGCCGAAAAGCTTACGGTTGAATTCGATTCCGATCGCCTCGAAAGGGCCGGCATTATCCGAAAGGTCGAAGATCTCGGCTACCGGGTTCGAGACCGGGAAGGGGAGAAGAAGGGAAAGCTGATCTTCGTCATCCAAGGGATGCACTGCGCCTCCTGTGCCGGGACCATCGAGAAGAAACTCTCTTCCCTTCCCGGAATGCGCTCCGTCCGGATCAACTTCGCGGAGGATTCGGGCACCATCGAGTTCGATCCGAAGAGTCTCGATCGGGAGGAGATTTTCGATGCCGTGCGCGATGCCGGCTATACTCCGCTTGAGGAGCGCAGCGCCGAGGAAGAGCGCGGCGAAACACGGCGGGAACTGTTCTGGGTTCTCTTCTCCGCCGCTCTCTCGTTTCCCATCATGGCCTTCATGTGGTGGCACCCCTTCGGCGCCGCCACTCTCTACGTCAACGCTGCCCTGGCCACGGTGGTCCAGTTCAGCGCCGGTCTCACCTTTTACCGCGGAGCCTGGAAATCCCTCAAGAACGCCTCGGCGAACATGGACGTGCTGGTAGCGATGGGGATCACCGCCGCCTACGGCTATTCGCTGCTGGCGGCTTTCGGAGTATTCGGCGTCTCCGGCGAGGTCTTTTTCGAGACCAGCGCCATGCTTGTCACTTTCATCCGCTTCGGCAAGTGGCTCGAGGCCCGGGCCAAGGGGAAGGCCGGACAGGCGCTGCGCCGGCTTCTGCAGATGCAGGCCGAGCGGGCAACCCTGCTGGTGAACGGCGAAGAGCAGGAAGTGCCGACCAGCCGGGTCCGGACCGGAGACCGCCTGGTGGTGCGCCCCGGGGAAAAGGTGCCGGTGGACGGCGAGATTGAAAGCGGCGAATCGGCTCTCGACGAATCGATGGTCACCGGCGAGTCGGTACCGGTGGAAAAGGGGCCCAGGGATGCCGTGACCGGCGCCACCATCAATAAAACCGGCCGGCTGGTCGTGCGGGCCACAGCAGTGGGGGAGGAAACGGTGCTGGCGCAGATCGTGCGCATGGTGGAGGAGGCCCAGGGAGATAAGGCCCCCATCCAGCGCCTCGCCGATGCTGTTTCCAACTGGTTCGTCCCTGCCGTGGTGACCATCGCCGCTTTTACTTTTCTGGGCTGGCGTTTCGGGGCCGGCCAGGAATTTCTCTTTTCCTTTAAGATGGGGATTGCCGTCCTGGTCATCGCCTGCCCCTGTGCCCTCGGACTGGCCACCCCCACCGCCATCATGGTGGGAAGCTCGGTGGGACTCACCGCCGGAATCCTTTTCAAGCGGGCCTCGGTGCTGGAGAATATCTCCCGGCTGGATATTCTGCTCTTCGACAAGACCGGGACGCTGACCCGCGGCGAGTTTTCAGTGACCGACCTTGTCCCTGCCGAAGGGATTGAAGAAGGGGATCTGCTGCGCCTTGCCGCCGCCGCCGAGAATGCCAGCAACCATCCCCTCGCACGGGCGGTGGTTCGTTGTGCGAAGGACCGAGGGGTGGATGTGCCCGTGGCCGAATCGGTCGAGGAAGTCGGCGGGCACGGCCTGATCTGCACCGTCGAGGGGGACAAGGTGCTGGCCGGCAGCGTGCGTCTGATGGACCGCGAAGACATCCCGACTGAAGATTTCGGCTCCATCGACGGTCTCCAGGCCGGCGGCAAGTCCCTCGTCTTCGTCGCCCGCGGGGGCCGTCCTCTCGGGGTGGTCGCTCTTGCCGACACACTGAAGGAGGGCAGCGCCGAAACCATCTCCCGGCTGCGCGGGCTCGGTCTGCGTACGGTCATGATCACCGGCGACCGGCGCGAAGCCGCCCGGGCGGTGGCGCAGGAGATCGGGATCGACGCGGTCGAGGCCGAAGTCCTTCCCGGCGATAAACTGCAGGTGGTGCGCCGCTATCAGGATGAGGGATATGTGGTCGGCATGGTCGGTGACGGCATCAACGATGCCCCGGCCCTCGCCCAGGCTGATATCGGCATCGCCATCGGCAGCGGCACCGACGTGGCCAAGGAGACCGGGGATATCATCCTGGTCAAAGGAGACATCCGCGACGTGGAACGGGGAATCCGCCTCGGACGCAGGACCCTGGGCAAGATCCGGCAGAACCTCTTCTGGGCCTTCTTCTACAACGTGGTCGGCATTCCGATCGCCGCCGGCCTGCTTTATCCGGCCCTCGGCCTCGTCCTGAAGCCGGAGTTCGCCGGCCTGGCCATGGCGTTCTCCAGCGTATCGGTGGTGACGAACAGCCTGCTGCTGAAGCGGTATGCGCGGAAGCTGTGACGTGGGACATGGGACGTGAGGCGCCCTCCAAATGACAACGGATAACTGACAACTGACAACCGAAGTGTCGAGGTGATCTCCATGCCGATGGATTTAGCCCGTTCAAAGGAGTTTTCCAGCCAGGTCATCGAGTGGGTGCGTGGCAAGGGGCACATTCTCATCGTGGCCCACGACAATCCCGACCCCGACTCTCTGGCGGCCGCATTCGCTCTGCGCCACCTGCTTCTGGTCAAGACCGGCCAGGACGCCACCATCGCCTTCGGCGGCATCATCGGTCGGGGAGAAAACCGCGTCATGGTGCAGAAGCTGGAGATCTCCGCCGTCCCCATTGACAGCCTGGATCTCGACGAGTTCCAGGTGGTCTGCATGGTCGACACCCAGCCTGGAACAGGGAACAATTCCTTTCCCGCCGATCGACCGGTGCATCTGGTGATCGATCATCATCCCCGCCGAGACATCTGCACCACCTGTCGCTGGGTCGATATCCGGGAGGATTACGGAGCTTCGGCGACCATCCTCTTCGAATACCTCATGACTCAGGAGGTTTCTTTCGGGACCAAGCTGGCCACCATTCTCTTCTATGCCATCAAGTCGGAAACCCAGGATCTCGGCCGCGAGTGGTGCCGCTCCGACCGGGAGGCTTACCTCCGGTTGCTCCCCCTGGCCAATAACCGCATTCTCTTCGACATCACACACCCCGAGGTGCCGCGGGAATATTTCCTTTCCTTCAGCAATGCCATTCGCAACGCCAGGACCTACGGAGATGTCCTGGTGTTCAATCTGTACGACATCGACAATCCCGATATCGTCTCGGAAATTGCCGATTTCCTCCTCCGCGTCGACGGAATCCGCTACGTTCTGGGCATGGGTTGTTTCAACGAGGAAGAAATCCTTTCCATCCGTACCCTCTCCCAGGAGGCGAAAATGGGAGATGTTATCCGGGAGGTGGTGAACGGTCTGGGCACGGCCGGAGGACACGGCATGATGGCCGGAGGCCAGATCCGGCCGATGCAGGGAGGGCAAGCCGTCCAGAGGGAACTGGAAGCCACCCTGACCAGGCGCCTGCTGACGGTGCTGAACAAAAAGCCTCAACGGGGCAAGAAACTGGTGTCCTCCTGAACGGGAACTTGATGCACTCGCAAAAACTCAGAGGATGGCTAAGCGACGCCATCAACCTTCCGACCTCTTCATTGACAGCTGCGGTGAAACTGGGGTATAAAACGGGACGTTTTAAGTCTTGAGGTGACCATGTTTCGTTTATTCCCGTTAGTTTTGCTCCTCCTTGTCCTGGCAATTCCGGCCGGTGCAACCGTGGAGATCGCCTTGAACGATGAGCCGTCGGTGACCATCAATGAGGTTTACCTGCACGAAGGCGTCCCATTTCTGCCTGTGGAGGAAGTCCTTGATGTTCTCCACCTGGGCGGCCAGTGGGATTCGGTGGAGCATGTCTACCGGATCCGGACTTCCAGGGGAACCGCTGTGATCTCTCCCGGCAGTCATTATCTGCGGCTGGGGGAGCGTTTTGTTCCCCTGACCCATCCGCCCCGATTCATCGACGGCCGTCTCAGGGTCTCGGAAGATTTCGTGACATCCCGGCTGTCGTCCCTGCTTGATGCGCCGGTACGGTACCGCAATCTCGATCCCCCCGCCATGGCTTCCGACAAACCCCAGACCCCCCTCGACAAGCTCTTCTCCTTTATGGTACGAAAAAAGACCGAAGGGGGGGGCGGCGCCCTGCGGGGAGTCGCCATCGACCCCGGCCATGGAGGCCAAGATACGGGCTCGCTGGGAATCAGAGGCATCAAGGAAAAGGATGTGGCTTTCGGGGTTGCCAGACGCCTGGAGAAACTCGTGAAGATGCAGCTTGGTATCCCCGTTTACCTCAGCCGGGACGGCGATTACGCTCCGGATATGCGCCAGCGTCTGGAGATTGCCGCCAATCCCGAGGTCGACGCCCTGATCCTCCTCCACGCACAAGCTTCCCTCAGCACCGCTCCCCGCGGATTGACCTTCTTTGTCCGCCCAGAGGAGGTCTTCGAAGGACAAGCGCCGCCGGTGGGGGAAGGCGAAAGCAAGCGCCTGGCGCAGTTTCTTGCCGACGCCTGCCGGGCCGGAGGACTGGAAGTGGCAGGAATCGTGGAGGCTCCGCTCCTGCCCCTGGGACGGGGAAATCTGCCTTCCGTTCTCGCCGAACTGGGCTATCTTTCCAATTCGGCCGATCTGGCCCTCTTGCAGGATCCGGACGGACAGGAACGCCTTGCAACGGCCCTTTACAGCGGCCTTAAGAATTTCGCCGACGAGCGGAAGGAGACCCGACAATGACAAGGACGGAAAGACCACGCCCTGACGGCCGCACTCCCCGAGAATTGCGGACGGTCACTTTCAGCCGCGGATTCACCCGTTATGCCGAAGGGTCGGTGCTGGTTTCCTTCGGTGAGACCCGTGTCCTGTGCAATGCCACCGTTGAGGAAAATGTCCCTTCCTTCATGCGCGGGGAAGGGCGGGGATGGGTCACTGCCGAATACTCCATGCTTCCCCGGGCCACCCACAGCCGCTCGCCCCGGGAGTCGACGCGGGGCAAAGTGGGTGGGCGCACTCATGAGATACAGAGGCTCATCGGTCGTTCGCTGCGGGCCGTGGTCGATCTCGAAGCCCTGGGGGAACGGACTGTTCTCATTGACTGCGACGTCCTTCAGGCCGATGGGGGAACCCGCACCGCCGCCATCACGGGTGCCTATGTGGCCCTCGCCGATGCCCTGAGCGGATTGGTGGAGAAAGGGCTCCTCCCTGAGGTTCCCTTCAAGGAAAGCGTCGCCGCGGTCAGTGTGGGGATCGTCGACGGCGCCCCGGTTCTTGATCTCAATTACGATGAGGATTTTCATGCTGCCGTGGACATGAACTTCGTCGTGACAAGTTCCGGACGGTTCGTCGAAGTCCAGGGAACGGCGGAAGGTGAGCCCTTTACCGGGGCCGAACTCGACGCCCTGCGCGAGCTGGCGGTGCACGGCTGCCGAGAACTCACCTCGCTGCAGGAAAAGGCGTTGAAGGACACTTGATATGGAACTTGTCGTGGCTACCCGCAATGCCGGAAAGCTTCGGGAGATAAGCCGTCTGCTGGCGGAAACGGGAATCCGTGTGCTCGGGCTGGACGCCTTTGCCGACCTGCCCGAAATCGAAGAGGACGGTGAAACCTTCGAGGCGAATGCGCGCAAGAAGGCTGAAACCGTCGCCCGCCTCACCGGCCGGCTGACTCTGGCCGACGATTCGGGGCTGGTGGTGGACGCCCTGGGCGGCCAGCCGGGTGTCCGCTCCGCCCGCTTCGCCGGGGTCGATGCCACCGATGAGGAGAACAATCTCAAGCTGCTGGAGGAGCTGGCCGGGGTTCCGCGCGAGCGCCGAGGGGCCGCCTTTCACTGTGCCATGGCCCTGTGCCGTCCCGAAGACGAATGTCTTCTCTTCTTCGGGCGGGTGCCCGGGATCATCCTGGATGCCCCTCGCGGTGAAGAGGGCTTCGGTTATGACCCCCTCTTTCTGGTGCGGGAGTACGGCAAAACAATGGCCGAACTGCCCCTTGACGTGAAAAATCGCATCAGTCACCGCGGCCAGGCCCTGCGCCGGGCCGTCGATCACCTCCTGAGCCCGAAGTAAACTCCGCGCAATTCTCTCCTCCCGAATCCCGCTGCAACGCCCATCCAGGTTTCCGCCGATCGGCTCTCTCCGCCTGAACCGGTTGACAGCTCGCCAAAATCTGCTCTTATTTGAGTACAACAATGAATTTCCAAGGAGGTGAGGCGATGCGAAAAGGCAAAATGGCAGTGGGGTTGGCCGGTCTGAGTCTGTTTGTCCTGACCGGCTGCGCGGCTCAGCTTTCCCCCGCCGACAGGGAGGTGCTGAACCAGGCTCAACAGGAAAGTCGGGATGCCGCGCAATCGGCGCAGAAGGCCGAAGATGCGGCCAAGCGGGCGGAACAGGCCGCCAGCCGGGCCGAATCGGCGGCGGGCAAGGCCGAACAAGCGGCGAATCGGGCTGAATCCGCGGCCCAGAAAGCGGGCGGGGAAGCAGATCGGGCCGAATCCGCGGCCAATAAGGCTGAAAAGGCCTTTGAAACGGGTCTGAGGAAGTAGCCGAGGCTGTCGAAAACGGAGGCTGAAGTGATTCAGCCTCCGTTCGATTGCGTCACTCGAATGCCTCTCGCGATATGACTCTCGGGACGCCCCGTGCCGTCTCGACCTCCTCACCGACTGTCTTCCAGTCGATTTCCCCCCGCCAGCCCAGCTCTCCGATCTGCCTGCTCACATCCGCAACAGGGTCGGGCAGGCGATCCGAGTAGTCGTGGTGAATCTCCACGAACAGAGCTCCTCTCTTCAGACCCACCTTGACCGGCTGGTAAATGATCCTCACCGGCGTGCCGATCTCCACCCTCTCGAACAGGTCGCGGATGTCCTCGGGATAAAGACGAAGACATCCATGACTGACCCGCCTCCCCACACCGAAGGGTTCGCTGGTGCCATGAATGCCGTATCCCGGCCGCGACAGGCCCAGCCAGAAATCCCCCAATGGGTTTTCCGGGCCGGGCGGAACGGTTGGGGGCAGCTCCGGTCTTTCCAGGCCGATGGCGTGCGGGACGATCCAGGTGGGCTTTTCGACCCTGTTGCTGATCGTGAAAACGCCTTCCGGAGTTTCCCAACCGCTGATCCCGATGCCCACCGGGTAGATGCGAACCCGAAGCCGGCCGTTCTCCCGAAAGAGATGATAGAGTCTCATTTCCGCCAGGTTGACGGTAATTCCAGAGGTGAGCGGGCCAGGAACGATGCTTGTGTAGGGGAGGAGCAGCGGAAGTCCCGGCTCGGGAAGCCAGGGATCGACCCCCGGATTGGCACGGACCAGCCCGTCGTATCCCACTCCCTTGGCGCGGGCGATTTGCGTCAGGGTGTCCCCCTCTTCGACGGAGGAGGTTGCGGCCGTGCCGACGACCGGGGACGGAATCTCATCCCGGAGAAAGGCCTCGGCCGGAGACTGAGGGTACCAGCACAAAAGGGGGGAGGGAAGCATGCAGAAGGATGCGCATAATGCGCAGAAGAATCCTCCTCTCATGATCAACGCTCTGTGGCGGCTGTTATTGGTCCGGCGAAACAGATTTGTCGGGCGACCACCAGGGGCCGCCTTACTGCAGCCGAGTCTCTACGGCGTCAATGATCTGATCGCAGCACCCGCACACTTCCATTGACAGTTCGACCACGCTCGGTCCCTTGCAGAGGATGTGCGGCTGACGATGATGATGTTCGCATTCCACTTGGCCGACCCTTTCTCCAAGGGCCTCGCGGATGGTGGTCAGCATGGCTTTCTGAAGACCGCCGCCCATCGTTTTCGGATCGACTTTCTGCCCGTTGAGTTCGAAAGAGATTTCGATCATTGTTCAGCCCTCCAGCAAATGTTTCGTTCAACAATTCTAACTGGCGGCAGGTAATTGTCAAAGGGGGGATGGGTCTTCTATCTATTGCCTGAACTGCAGGCCGACGCCGTAGCGGGTGAGGGAACGGTTGTAATCGATCAGGCTTTCACCATAGCCGGTCCAGAGCTGGGCATGGAAGAAGAGGTTTTCGATCCGGGTAGGAATGCTGTAATCGAGCTGCAGGCCCCCTTTGTCGGTGGCAAAGTTCCAACGAAGCATCATCGAGGCCAGGTGCCGGCGGAGCGTCTCATAGGAAAGGCGCAGCTCTCCGTAGCCGTAAAATTCCTCGATATCCGGATTCTCATCTCCGGCGGGGTCCAAAGGGTCCTCCTTGATCTCTTCGGAAATCCGGTGCCACAGCTTCAGCTCGGTTCGCAGTCTGCTGTATTCGACAAAGGGGGTGATGTAAAGGCGGTCCCAACTGCGCGAGGTCGGCTCCCGTGCGCCGTTCGATTCGTGCTCATAGCCCAGGTCGGCCCCCCAGACCCCCCAAGGGGGCGAACGCTGAGGCAGGCGGTAGAAAACCTGAGGGTTATGGTCGGTCACGCGGAAGGGGCGCGAATCCTCCTTGTCAAGAATGCGCCAGAATGACTTCTGGGTGTAGGCCAGGAAGAAATCGCGGCCAAAGTGCTGCTTGAAGCTGAGTTGAAATTTGACTTCCGCATCCTCGGCGTCCCTGGCAGTGTTTCCCCAAGTCAACGGGAGAATATAGTTTTCTTTGTGCATACTGAACCCCCTGCCGATGCGCCCGAGGATTCCCTTGTCGCTGGTCGATTGCGATTCCTCTCCGGAGCCAGCGGCCGGACGGGGGGAGTTGAGGGGGTCGGCGAAAGCAGCCGGCGGCAGCAGTATCAGCAGGGCAAGGGAGGCAATGAACAGGCTTCGAATCATAAATGATTTCCAGGTTTTCTTTTGCGCAGCAGCACCGTGCTGAACTGCTCGAGCATCCGGTTGCGGATAATCTCGCATCCCAGCCTTTCATAGTGCTGTCGGACTTCGAAATTGTATTCCCAGAGAATGCCGGAAAGGAGCAGGAGGGCGCCGGGACGGGCCCGCCTGGTCAGGTCCTCTGCCAGATTGAGGAGGATGTCGCCGTAGATGTTGGCCAGCACCAGGTCGAACGGGTCTTCTCCTGCGGAACCAAGTGTCCCGGCACGGTGGATGAGACGATCGGTCAGGCCATTGAGCTCTCCGTTACGTCGGGCGGTCTCCACCGCCTGGGGGTTGATGTCGACGCAGACGGCGCGGGCAGCGCCGAGCTTGAGGGCTGCGAAGGCGAGAATGCCGGTGCCGCTCCCCAGGTCGAGGACTCTTGCTCCCCGGACCTCGGGAAGCTCCGCCAGTATTTCCAGGCAACTGGCGGTGGTTTCGTGCTCCCCCGAGCCGAAAGCGCCGCGATCCATGACCAGGTCGATGCGCCCCTCGGTCGATGCCGGCGTGCCGGGGGGGACGATGCGGAAGGTGGCGCCGATGGTGAATGGTGGGTACATGCAAATCTCCGAAAAAGAAGGCATCAGTTCCGAGACCGAGACCCGAGACTTGGGTTTTACGTAACACACACGAAATCCCGTCCCTCGGCCAGCCCTGCCTCGCCCGCCCATGCCCGCACCTGACTGCGGGCCCCTTTGACGCCTACAGTCACCAGGATTTTGCCCTGGCCTGGCTTAAGGTTCTCTATGGGGACGACCGGTGCACCATGAATGGTCTGGCCGATCTTGCGCGGATCGATCTCGGCCCAGCGGCTGACGGTGATCCCTTCGGCCTGCAAAGCCTTGCGCCAGGCCTTTCCTTCGAGACCCGCTCCCCACAGGGTGACAGCTTCTTCTTCCCGCAGAAAGCCCAGCTTGAGGTGGTGGACCTTGCAGGCCCGAAACGCCTCCAGGGTGCAGTTCCCGGCGGTGCGGGTGAGGCGCTCGGGACGGTCGCGCCAATACAGGAGTGTACGGGGCAGCCGGGCGAAGCGGGCGCCGACGGCGGCAAGGCGCAGCCAGAGATCGTAGTCTTCAGCCCAACCCCTATCGCGATAGCCGCCGACCCGCTCCACGGTCTTCCTGCGGAAAGCCACGCTGGGATGGGCGAAGGGGGATTCGACGAAGAGGTCGCGGCAGATGGCGTCGTGATCGAGCAGGGCGTTCTGCCATTTCTCGTAGGCTTTCATCCCCTCCTGCAGGCCGGGACGGGGGAAGTGACGCACGGCGCAGGCTGCCAGGGTGAGTTCAGGCATTTTGGACAGCAGATGGACCTGATGCTCGAGGCGGCGCGGATGGCAGATATCGTCGCCGTCCATGCGCGCCACCACGGGGGCGCGGCATAACGAGAGTCCGGCATTGAGCGCCGGCACCAGCCCTGCGGGCGGGCGGCTCAGAACCCGCACCCGGCCGTCGGCCCGTGCGGCCGTCCGGAGAATCCCGGCTGTTCCGTCCGTGGAGCCGTCGTCCACCGCAATCAGCTCCCAGTTTTTCAGGCTCTGGCGGAAGAGGGAGGCGAGGGCTGCCGGCAGGTAGCGTTCTTCGTTCCGCACCGGCATCAGAATCGAAACCTGCGGCTCGCTCACAGTCCCAGTGTTCTCAGGATGAAGAGGGCGGCGGTGTAGGTGAAGACGGAGAGGAGAGTGGAGATCATGACGATGGAGCCGGCGAGTTCGGCATCCCCCTTCATCTCGTGGGCCATGATATAGGTAGCGGTCGCCGCCGGGGTGCCGGCCATGAGGACTCCGATGGAGAGGTCCATGCCGCGCACGTTCAGTGCGGTCAGGAGTGCGGCGGCGATCAGCGGCAGCCAGACGATCTTGATTGCGGTGGCAAAGCCCGCCCGGATCATGTCTCCTTTGAGTTTGGCGAGAGAAAAGGATCCGCCTATGGCGATCAGGGCCAGAGGAAGGGCCATCCCGGTGGCGATATTCAGGGTGCGGTCGAGAACGGTCGGGAGAGGGAGCTGGAAGAAACTCCAGAAGATGCCGATGAAGGAGGCGACGATCAGGGGATTGAGAGCGATCTGGCGAATCCAGAAACCGGGACTTCTGCCTCCGTCGCCGCCGCGATGAGGCAGCAGCAGCGCCAGGATCGCCAGGAAGTTGAGAACAGGAACCAGGAATCCCATGAGAATCCCCGCCCGGGTAAACCCCTCTTCTCCGTAGGCATTGAAGACGATGGCCAGTCCGATATAGGCGAGATTGCCCCGGAAGGCCCCCTGGCTGAACGTGCCGCGGGCCGCCGGCGGGTAGCGGCGCAGGGAGGCGTATCCGTAGGAGAGAAGGAAACCGGCGGCGATGGCCAGTGAGGAGCCGACCACCAGGGCGCCGTTGAAGGAAGTCCCGAAATCGGCGGTTCCGATCTTGTAAAAAAGAAGAAGCGGAAGAGCGATGTAGTAGACCAGTCGGTTGGTCTGATGGAGAAAAACGCTGTCGATAAGCCCCAGCCGCTTCAGCAGGTAGCCCAGGGCGATGACCAGAAAAACGGGAAGGACGATCGTGATGATTTCCAGGAAGAGGGACATGGGTGAATCTCCTGCGGGCGAAGATACCTTATCACCTTCGGCACTGTCCAACATAAATTTGATGGCGTCGCAAAAACTCAGAGGATGGCGACGCCATCAAATTTTAATTCCATGATTTTCCATGATGGAGACAGATTTGCTCCCGGCGCTTCCATTCTGCACAAAGGATGTTAAAGTTAAATCAACAAAAGCGGTTATTACGCTTTTGCCTCCTGATTTTCCCCCTCTCGTAACCGGGAGGGGGCTTTTTCTTTGCAAAACTCTTGAATTCACAGGGGGCATGGAGTAAAAACATGCTATGCGCAGAAACGAAATCATCCGTCTGGCCGTCCTGATAGCCCTGGTTCTGGGAATCACGGCCCTGCATTACCTGACGACGGTTCAGAAAGCCCACTTTCATGACATCTACCGCCGCCTCTACTATGTGCCCATCGTACTCGGGGGACTCTGGTTTGCCCTGAGGGGCGGTTTGGGAACGGCCATTTCCGTATCCATTCTCTTTGCGCCGCATGTCGTCTTCCAGTGGGGCCATCACCCCACCTCCCGTCCCGAACAGTACCTTGAAATTTTTCTCTATAACGTGATCGGTTTTCTCACCGGTTTTCTCAGCCAGCGCGAGACCGAACAGAAGCTCCGTTATCAGAAAGCCGCCCAGCACCTGGAAGAGAGCTACGGCAAGCTCAGGGCTCAGGCCGATCTGATCCTGGAGATCGAGGAGCAGTTGCGCCGGGCCGACCGGCTCGCCGCCCTGGGGGAGCTTTCCGCAGGAATGGCCCACGAGATCCGCAATCCCCTCGGCTCGATCCGCGGCACGGCGGAGATCCTTCGTGAAGGGATCGACCCCGCCGACAGGCGCCACGAGTTCGCCGGCATACTGATCAAGGAGGTGGACCGGCTTAACCGGGTGGTGCAGGATTTCCTCGATTTCGCCCGCCCGGCCCCCGTAGAGCGCGGCCGTGTCGATATCAACGAGGCGCTCCGGGAACTTCTCGTCCTCACCCGCCAGCAGACGGTCAAGAGCGGAGTGCGGGTGGAGCTGCTGCCGGGCGACCTGCCGAAGGTGCCGGGTGACCGGGAGCAGCTCAAGCAGGCCTGTCTCAATCTCCTTCTCAATGCTCTGCAGGCCATGCCTGCCGGCGGCCTTCTCACCATTGCGACAACTCCTCTCGATGGAGAGGTGCAGGTCCGCTTCGCCGATACCGGTCAGGGGATTCCGCCGGAGAGCCTCGAGAAAATCTTCAATCCCTTTTTCACTACCCGCCAGGAGGGGACCGGCCTGGGACTGGCCATCACCCACCGCATCGTTCAGGGGCACGGAGGGCGCATCGAAGTGGCCAGCCGCATCGGGGAGGGGACGACGTTCACCATGGTGCTGCCGGTTGAGAAACGGTGACGCGTGAGGAGTGAGGAGTGAACGGGCCACGAACCACGGACAACAAACAACGGTTCCCCAACAAATGACAAATGACGATTTTAAAACCGTACTGATCATCGATGATGACGATTCCCTGCGCCGGGTGACCGAATACACCCTGCAGGAGACGGGATGCCGGGTGATCTCCGCCTCCGACGGCCATGAAGGGCTGCGGCTCTTCGAGCTGGAAAAGCCGCCGGTGGTGATCACCGACATCCAGATGCCCGGCCTCTCCGGTTATGAGGTGCTGAAGCGCATCAAAGAGGAGGCGCCCGAAACCCTGGTGGTGGTTATTACCGCTTTCGGGACGGTGGAAAAGGCGGTCGAAGCGATGAAGCTCGGGGCGCACGACTATCTCACCAAGCCCTTCAGCCGTGACGAACTGCGCCTCACCGTCGACAAGGCGTTTTCCTACTGCGGGCTCAAGGAGGAAAACGTCCGCCTGCGTGAGCAGTTGACGGAGAAGATCGATTTCACTCACATCATCGGCATCTCCGACGAGATGCAGCAGGTTTTCGGCATTGTGCGCAGGGTAGCCGCCAGCGAGGCGACGGTCCTGATCACCGGTGAAAGCGGGACCGGCAAGGAGCTCATCGCCAAAGCCATTCATCACGGCAGCGATCGGCGTCAGGAGCCTTTCATCCCGGTCAACTGCGCCGCCATCCCCGCCGATCTGCTGGAGAGCGAACTCTTCGGACACGTCAAGGGGGCTTTTACCGGCGCCGTCAAGGATCGCAAGGGAAAGTTCGAAATGGCCGACGGCGGCACCCTCTTCCTCGACGAGGTCGGGGATCTGCCGCTGGAGCTTCAGCCCAAGCTTCTGCGGGCCCTGCAGGAGCGGGAAATCGAGCCGGTGGGGGGCGCCTCCCGTAAAATCGACGTCAGGCTGGTGGCCGCCACTAACCGCGACCTGGAGGCCGATATGGCCGGCGGAAACTTCCGGGAGGATCTCTATTATCGTCTGGCGGTCATCCCGGTGCATCTGCCGGCGCTGCGGGAGCGTCGGGCCGACATCCCGCTGCTGGTGCAGCACTTTCTTGGCAAACACGGCGGAGGGACCGGGATCCCGGTGGCCGATCGGACCATGGAGGCCCTGACGGCCTATGACTGGCCGGGAAATGTGCGGGAGCTGGAAAATGCCGTCGAACGCATGATCATCCTGAGGCGGGGCGAAGTGCTCGAGGAGCGGGACCTGCCCCCCAAGATTTCCGGACGCGCCAGGCCCGTGGCAGGCGGAGTGCTTAATCTGCCCGATGACGGATATCCCCTGGAGGAGTTGGAGAAAGAGGCCGTCATGGAGGCCCTGCGGCGCTGCGACTGGAATCAGACCCGAGCGGCCGCCTTCCTTCGCATCCCCAGGCATACCCTGATCTATCGGATGGAGAAATACGGAATTGCCCGTAACGCGTGACAGGTGACCGAAGGACGGTTCTTTTGCGGAGGCGTCAATATTGAACAGGAAAGATTTCGAAAGAGAGGTGGAGCTGTCCATCGCCGCCGTTCCCGAGGAGTTTCTGTCCCGGGTCGAGAACCTGTCCTTCCAGGTGGAGGACTGGCCCGATGCCGAAACCCTGGAGGAGGTCGGATTCGATGATCCCCGCGATCTCCTCGGTTATTATCGCGGCCTGCCTCTTTCCGAGAGGTCCCACGCCTACGGCGGCTGCCTTCCGGACGTCATTACGATCTACCAGGGAGCGGTGGAGGACTATGTCCGGGAGACAGGGGAGCCGTTTCGCAAGGTCATCCGCGAGACGATCATCCACGAACTGGCTCACTACTTCGGTTTCAGTGAAGAGGAGATGGATGCGATCGAACGACTCTGGGCCGGAGAGGGGGACGGGAAAAGTTGATCTTGACTTTTTCGCGGTCACGGACTAGAACAGCAGGGCGGCCGCACTGATGCTTCTTCCGGGGCCGGAAAGGTTTTTTGCCATGGCATTTCGTTCTCTTCTTGTCGTACTGCTTCTTTCTTTTTTTGTTGTGCCCGCATTTGCCTTGTCTGAACGACCCCAGGAATCGCCTGCGGGAAGTCTCGAAGCGGGCCGGACAGCTCCCGATTTCACCCTGAAGACCCTCGATGGGGATGCCGTGTCGCTCTCGCAGTTCCGCGGCAAGGTGGTCTTTCTCAATTTCTGGGCGTCCTGGTGTCCCCCCTGCCGGGCGGAGATGCCTGCCATGAACCGCCTGAATGAAGTCTTCTCCAACAGGGACTTCGTCATGCTGGCGGTCAATACCGAGCAGGACAAAGACGTCGTTGAGGATTTTCTCTCCAGCCATCCCCACGACTTCACCGTGCTCCTTGACCCCCAGGGCGCGGCGCAGAACCTCTATCAGGTTTTTCGTTTTCCGGAAACCTTCCTGCTCGACAAGGAAGGCAGAATTGTCGAAAGATTTCTCGGCGCCAGGGACTGGTCCGCCGTCGAGTTTCTGAAGCGGATCGAGCATCTGGTGAAGGAATAAGTCCATGTCTTCTGGTTCCGACATCACCATCTGGATTGCCTTTACCGCCGGCATACTCTCCTTTTTCTCTCCCTGCGTGCTGCCGCTGATTCCCTCCTACATCACCTACATCACCGGCCTCTCCTTCGGCCAGCTCAAGGAGGCCCATCCCAGCACCAAGGTGCGCGTGACGGTTCTGCTGCATTCGCTCACCTTCATTGCCGGCTTCTCGGCTGTTTTCATCAGCCTCGGCGCCGTGGCGGGCGTCGCTTCTACGGCATTTCAGACCCATATGCGCGAAGGCCTGGTGTGGATCCAGAAAATCGGCGGAGTCCTCATCTTTCTCTTCGGCATTCATATGTCGGGGCTGTTCCACTTCGGCATTCTACTGGGCGAGAAGCGGGTGCAAATCCACCGTAAGCCGAGCGGATTCATCGGAACCTTCCTGGTCGGACTCGCCTTTGCCGCCGGATGGACCCCCTGCATCGGGCCGATTCTCGGAGCCATCCTGGCCCTGGCTGCCGGGAGCACGGGCGGCGTCGGACGCGGGATTCTACTGTTGACCGTCTATTCCGCGGGACTGGGCATTCCGTTTCTGATCTCGGGCCTGTTGTTTCACACCTTCCTCGCCTTTTTCAACCGCTTCCGCAAGCACATCCGAATCATGGAGATACTCACCGGCATTCTTCTGATGATCGTGGGGGCGATGCTCTTCTTCGATGTTTTCGGCCGACTGGCCGGTTACCTCTACCGGTGGTTCCCGGTGGTGTAGCCCCTCGTGGAATGGCCTTGACATCATGCGGTGCGCCTGTTAGTTTGATTTTCGATTTCAATGGGGGTCGTCATGGCTGAAAACAAGAATGCTTTCAGGGAATACCTGGCCCAGAAGGGCCTCAAATCGACCCGGCAGCGGGATATCATTCTGGATGAGTTCCTCAGGGCCGGTTCCCACCATCTCTCAACCGAAGAACTCTATCTCAAGCTGCGCAAAAAACATCCCACCATCGGTTATGCCACCGTCTACCGCACCCTGAAGCTCTTCGCCGAGTGCGGGATCGCCGCCGAATGCCATTTCAGCAATCGGGAGACCCGCTACGAGGCGAGTTCCGGAGAAGAGCA
>NZ_KI421424.1:0-4143 GCF_000472285.1 Desulfuromonas sp. TF | reverse complement strand
CTTTATGGTCTCCGAGAAAACAAATTTACCGCGGAGAACGCAGAGGACGCCGAGAAAAGCTATTGAGATCAAAAGGTCCCACGATCACCTGATCTGCACCGACTGCGGCGCCATCATCGAGTTCGAGGATTCGCGCATCGAACAGCTGCAGGAAAGGGTGGCCAGCGAACATGGCTTCCAGATCGTCAGCCATCGACTGGAGCTCTTCGGCCTCTGCGCCAAATGCGCCAAAAAATAAATGCCGTCCCACCGTGCAGGCGCTGCTTTATTTAATCTCATGTCGTGAAATCGATAATCAATCTTTATGGTCTCCGAGAAAACAAATTTACCGCGGAGAACGCAGAGGACGCCGAGAAAAGCTATTGAGATCAAAAGGTCTTCCTCCGCAGCCTCTGCGGTAAAAGACCCGATTCACTGATTTCGTCAATTCTTAAGCCTTCCGAAATGAGATCTGCTGCAATGTCCACCTCCAGCGACCGGCCCCCGAAGGTCATCCTCGTAGGCAATCCCAACGTCGGCAAAAGCGTTCTCTTCAATGCGCTGACCGGCGCCTATACCACCGTCTCCAATTACCCCGGCACTTCGGTCGAAGTCTCCCGCGGATACTGCGAAATCTCCGGCCTCCGCTATGAGGTGCTCGATACCCCGGGGATGTATTCTCTGATGCCGATCACCGAAGAGGAGCGGGTGGCCCGGGAAATCCTCCTGACCGAGAAGCCTCATGTGGTGCTTCATGTCCTGGACGGCCGCAATCTGGATCGGATGCTCCCCATGACCCTTCAGCTCATCGAGACCGGTCTGCCGGTGGTCCTGGTGGTGAATATCCTCGATGAAGCCGAGCGCCTCGGCATGGTGATTGACATTCCGCTGCTGGAGGAGAAACTTGGTATTCCGGTCATCGGAGCAGCGACCGCCCGCAAACGCGGCATCGACGAGATCCGCGCCGCTATCGCCGGCCCCTCATCCGGCGAAAAGGCGGTCTTCGCCTACGCCACCGATCTGGAGCGGGACATCGCCCGGGTCGCTTCGACCCTGGAGGGTTCCTATCCTCTTGACCGCCGCGCCCTGGCGCTGCTTCTTCTGCAGAAGGACGAGGAAGTGGGCGAACTGGTGCGGCAGACGGAAAAGGAAGGTTACTCAGCCGTGGAGACCGCCGTCAATGAGGTGATCTTCGAGCGCCGCGCCGACCTGCACCTTCGCATCAGCCTCGAGCGCAAACGCGTCTGTCGGGGAGTGCTGGAAGGCGTTATCTACCAGCCGCAAGGGGGGGAGCCGACTTTTTCCGAGCGCCTCTCGGGCTGGACCATGAATCCCTGGACCGGGTTTCCCATCCTGCTTCTGATCCTTTATTTCGGGCTGTATCAGTTCGTCGGCGGGTTCGGCGCCGGAACGATCGTCGATTTTCTTGAAGGCTCCCTTTTCGAGGGGTACATCAACCCCTGGTTCATCGCCCTGGCCGACCGGTTCATCCCCTGGTACTGGCTCCATGAGCTGATCGTCGGCGAATACGGGGTCTTCACCCTGGGGGTGCGCTATGCCGTTGCCCTGGTGCTTCCCATCGTCGGCACCTTTTTTCTGGTTTTTTCCGTCATCGAGGACACGGGATACTTCCCCCGGCTCGCCATGCTGGTCGACCGCCTCTTCAAGAAGCTCGGTCTCAGCGGCCGGGCCGTGATCCCTCTCGTCCTCGGCTTCGGCTGCGACACCATGGCCACGATGGTGACCCGCACCCTGGAAACGGTCCGCGAGCGGATTCTCGCCACCATCCTGCTGGCCCTTGCCATCCCGTGCAGCGCCCAGCTCGGGGTCATCCTCGGCCTCCTCGCAGGGGTACCCGGCACCCTGGTGGTCTGGAGCATCTGCATCGCCCTGGTCTTCGTGGTCATCGGTTTTCTCGCCGCCCGCCTGGTTCCCGGCGAGCGCCCCATGTTCTACATGGAGCTGCCGCCGCTGCGCATGCCGCAGCTCCGCAACGTGCTGGTCAAGACCCTGACCCGCATGCAGGCCTATTTCCTCGAGATCTTCCCCCTCTTCGTCATCGCCTCCGTCATTCTCTGGGCCGGAAAGATGACGGGAGTTCTGAACGGACTGGTCTCTACACTGAACCCCGTCATGCGCCTTCTCGGCCTGCCGGATGAGGCGTCGGCGGCTTTCATCTTCGGGTTCTTCCGCCGTGATTTCGGCGCCGCAGGGCTTTACGACCTGCAGACCGCCGGCCTGCTCGATGCGGTCCAACTGACCGTGGCCGGCGTCACGCTCACCCTCTTCGTGCCGTGCGTGGCCCAGTTCCTGATGATGAAGAAGGAGCGCGGATGGAGAACCTCCCTGGGGATTTTCGTCTTTGTCTCCCTTCTGGCCTTTACCGTCGGCTGGGGACTGAACCGTTTTCTGCTGCTGACGGGGCTGCTGGCATGAAGTGCGGTTTCTGCAACAGGGAAATCCCCGAAGAACCGGGACGGAAAGAGAGCTGCGGCGCCTGCCCGGGAGGCTGCCGCAAGGTGCACTGCCCGTACTGCGGATACGCCAACCCCATCGTTTCAGGACGGCTCCGGCGCTGGGCCGAAGGCAAGAACAAGCAACGCGAGGACGAAAAACCATGAAACTTTCCGAAAAAGCCGAAGAGATTCTCGAGGCTCTGTGGATCGCCACCGAGGAAGAGGGGGAGAATTCCGCCCCTTTCGACCTGCTCAAGGTCACAGCCGACGATGATGAACTGAAGGAGCTGGATCGCCTCGCTTATATCGACGTCAAGGGGGAGAGGGTCTATCTGCGCAAGGAGGGGCGCCACGAGGCGATGATGACCGTTCGCAGGCACCGCCTGGCCGAACGGTTGATGATGGACATCCTCGACCTGAAGGGAAAAAAGGGGAACGCCAAGGCGTGCGAGTTCGAACATCTGCTCCATCACGGCGTGGACGCCAAGATCTGCACCCTCCTGAACCACCCCACCACCTGCCCCCACGGCAAGCCGATCCCTCCCGGCAAATGCTGCGAGGAGGCGAAAGCCAGCGGTGCGGTCGGAGTCGTGGCGATCACCGAGCTGAAGGCCGGGGAGGGGGGGGAGATCGCCTATCTTGCCGCCACCGATCCCAGGAAGATGCAGAAGCTGATGAGCATGGGCGTGCTCCCCGGAAGCCGGCTGCTGCTCAGCCGCACCTTCCCGTCCTATATTTTCCGGGTCGGGAATTCGGATTTTGCCGTGGACGAGGAGCTGGCCCGGGAGATTTTTGTGCGCAAGGGGGAGGGGAAATTAGTTTGAAATAAGATTTTCCTGGTGCTATAAAAGACCCCTGTGCTTTGATGATCGATTCAGGGGGAAGTGGGCGTGGGATTCGGAAAACTGAAAGCAGAGATCGAATAGAAGAGCCGCGCAGGCGTCATAAGGGTGTTGCGCGGTTTTTTTTGTTTTTGAATAGGATCGAGATTCAGTCGGCGGGGGAGAGGGGCGAATCGGACCATCGGGAGTTCGCGTCTCCGGTGGACGGACTTTGTAAGGAAAATGATGCTGACCATAGATAAAGTCAAAACCTATGAGAGGTTTGGGGGCGACATCGATGGGTGGGCTTGCATTTTGAGGAAATCGGCAAATGAAATCACCTCCGAAGAATGGACGCAACTAGACCGACTACTGCAAAAATTAACCATATGCAGAGAGGCTTAGGATCAGAAGAATTTTGCAAACAGACGAACCTTGAGTTGGGTCTCATTTCAGCCGACGAGACTGTGCCGAACAGAAGAATCGCCTCGCTGCACATGGCGCACGGGGAAAGGGTGGTGTAGATGGTGCACTGGCGGTAGATCGCCGCCGGCTGCCGATCGGCGCTCTCGATGGCGTCCGTCTCCCCGTGGAGGATGGCGCTCCCGCACTGGACCCGACGGTTTCGGCCGCGTCCGATGATTTGTCCGTTGTGGACGAGCACCGACCCTACCGGAATTCCTCCCTCCGCCAGCCCCGCTTTCGCCTCCTCCAGCGCGGCTCTCATGTATTCGTCCATCTCTCCCTCCCATTTTCCCGGCGTGGCCTTCGGCAGGCGCCGACGGCGCAATCTCTTCTAAGAACCTACCTGTTAAGTGCCACGACATCGTGGACGGATTTTCGTGCCACAACATCGTGGACACTCAATGGATTAACGTAGTCGGTAA
>NZ_KI421423.1:103768-104319 GCF_000472285.1 Desulfuromonas sp. TF | reverse complement strand
GATGAACAGCAGCATCCCGAGGGCCAGGCCGTCGAAGAGGATTCCGATAAAATTCAGCATAGGCAACCTTACTCCAGGTGCAAGCGGGAGGGTTTTCCTGGATCGACCACCGCAGCCCCCGGCGAAGCGGTGGAACCACATCTGTGGAACGTGGACAACGCCGTCGGGTCGTAAACAGAGGTATCTGTTAAATTTTCGTGTTGCCTCTCGTCAGGGAGGAGACCCATGACCGCCCTTGTCACCAGAGTTTTGGCGATCTCGATCTTGTAGGCGTTTCGGCTCAGCGGCTTTGCACCCTGCAAGGCCAGTTCGCCTGCCTTGGCGGCGGTATCCCCGTCGATGGCCCGGCCTTTCAAGAACTCCTCGGCCGCCGCGGCACGATAGGCTCCAGGTGCGACCGCTCCGAGGGCGATGCGGGCATCGGTGCAGACCCCATTCGTCACCGTAGTGACCGCGGCGACACTGACGATGGCAAAATCGATGGGCTGCCGGAGCGTGAATTTGGAAAAAACCTGCCGCGCCGCGCCGGTGACCGCCGGAACTTCGATTTC
>NZ_KI421423.1:13710-103689 GCF_000472285.1 Desulfuromonas sp. TF | reverse complement strand
TGCCCAGCGGGGTGTAGAACTCCCTGACCGCGATCCGCCGTTCACCGGCCGGACCGGCCACGAGCATCCGCGCATCGAGGGCCGTCAAGGCGACAGCCATATCCGAAGGGCAGACGGCGAAACATTTCCGTCCCTCCAGGAGGGCGTGACAGCGGTTGTCACCCCGCACGGCAAGGCAAGGCCCGCTGCCCTTGCGTGCACACTGAATGGGGCCGCCGATATGCCGTGGGTAGCGGTAATAGCAACAGCGCACATCCTGACAGAGGTTGCCGCCGATAGTGGCCACATTGCGGAGCTGTGGGCTGGCCACGGCACGGGCCGCCTCGGCGAGAACGCCGTAACGTTCTCTGAGTAGGGGGTCGCTCGCCAGGTCGGAGAGTTTTGCCAGCGCCCCAATCCTGATGCCCCCCTTTTCCTCGATGATGTAATCGAGTCCGGCGACGGTTTTGATATTGATGATCGCCTCAGGATATTCCGGGAGGAACTCATCCTTCAGCACACCAAAAAGGTCTGTCCCGCCCGCATTGAGCCGAGCCTTTCCGTCGTACTCCACCAGGGCCGCCACGGCCTGATCGACGGTCAGGGCGTTGATATGGATGAAGGGCTTCATGCTCCACCTCCTGTCCGGGTTTTTGGCGCAACCTTGCCCAGGGCCATGAGGACTTTTTCCGGCGTGACGGGGTATTCGTGCAGCCAGACGCCGACGGCATTTGAAACGGCCATCAGGACGGCCATCGGACCGGGGGATGTGGCCACCTCACCGACACCAATGGCTTTAAAACGATGACTGGAAACGGGGGTTTCCAGAACCACGTTGTCGATGGGGGGAAGTTCCGAGAAGGTGCGCCACTTGTAGTCGATCATGTTGGCGTTGAGGATATGGCCCGTGGAGGTGTCGAGCACCGTTTCCTCGAAGAGAGCGCTGTCGATACCGGAAGATCCGAGGCAACCGTTGAGCTGCCCTTCAAGGCCGGGGGGGTCGATGATCTGGCCGACATCCGTGGCGTTCACCACCCGGAGGAGATCGACCTTGCCGGTTTCCGTATCTACCTCGACCTCGACGAATGTCGTCATGCAGTTGGCCAGGGTAAAATCGGGATCGAAACGGCCGTAGCCGAGGACGGTCCGTTCATGGCCGATGGCACGCCACGGGACGCTCCGCCCCGGCTGTTCCCGGACGAAGATCACCCCGTCCGCGGTCTCCAGATCCTCGGGGTTCGCCGCAAGAAGGGGCGCGGCAAGTTCAAGGAGCTTTTTCCTGGCGTCTTCGGCCGCCTTGATGGCGGCGCTGCCGATGGCGTAGGTACCGCGGGAGCCGACCGGTCCGAACTCGAAGGGATTGGTCAGCGAATCGGCTGGGGTGACCGAGATCTGCTCCATGGGCAACTGCAGCACCTCGGCCACCATCTTGACATAGTTGCTGCGCTGACCGGTGCCGTGCTCGGTGATGCAGGAGAAGAGAATGGCCGTCCCGTCGGGATGCAAACGCACATAGGCTTCCGACGAGTCCTCGCCGATGTCGGCATTGCCATGGACGCCGACCCCGACTCCCCTTCGCCTGCTGCCGTCCACCGCGCTGGGCTGAAGCCAGCCCTTCCAATTTTCCTGCCAGCCGAAGCGCCGGGCCCCCTGCTCCATGGCATCCGAATAGTCGATTCCCCGGTAGGTGTACCAGGCCCCGTCACGCCAGAAGTAGCCGTCCCCCGGCTTGACGTAGTTCTTCTTGATGAACTCCAACGGATCGAGGTTGATCTTTTCCATCGCCTGGCAGAGGAGCGGAATGAAGGAGCATTTCAACTCCTGGCCGCCGAATCCTCTGACCCCGCCGGAGGCATTGCGATTGGTGCAGACGATGGAGGTCCTCAGATCCCAGTTGGCGCAGCGGGTCATGAGCTGCACCTCCCCGCACCCCACGGCGACCTGGGCCTGGGTCAGCATCGAATAGTATCCCGTGTCGACCAGCCACGTGCCTGCAACCGCCGTCACCGTCCCGTCCCGCTTCATGCCGATCCGGGCCTGCATCCGCGACCCCGGCCGAAGGACGAAGGCGGCGATATGCTCCTCCTTGGTGAAGATGAGCTTTACCGGCCGGCCTGTGGCCCGGCTCAGGAGGGTGGCATAGGTCTGGACCGGCCAGGACATGAGCTTGGTGCCGAAGCTGCCGCCGCAGGCCGCGCCATGAGTTCTCACCTCCACCTTCTTGCCGAAGATGTGGAAGAGAACGACCTTGTCCAGATAGGAGGACTGGTTGGATACCCAGAGGGTCACCCGGTTCGGTTCCTCCCAGACAGCCACCGCTCCCGGCGGCTCCGGCGGAATGGGGTTGGGTATGTTTTCATAGCCGAAGGTCCCTTCTGAAATGACGTCGGCCTCGCGAAATCCCAGCTCCACATCTCCCGTGACGACCTCCCTCAGGCTTTTGGGCCCGTAGGCCGGAAAACCGGGGGTGACGATGTTCCCGGGCAACTCGTCGTAGAGCTGGGGAGCATCCGGCCGCATCGCCTCTTCTACGTCAAAGACGGCCGCAAGCGGTTCGTATTCGACAGCGATCAACCCCACCGCCTCTTTGGCAATCTCCTCGGTGACGGCAGCGACGAGCGCCACGGCATCGCCGACGTAGCGCACCTTTCGGTCGAGAATCCGGACGATGCGGGGCGTGCCCCCTTTCCAGTCCGGCACATCCTCCCAGGTCAGCACCGCCTTGACTCCGGGCAGCTGCTCGGCCCTGCTCTTGTCGATTTTTTTGATCAAGGCATGGGGATGGGGACTGCGGAGCACCTTGCCGTAGAGCAGGTTGGGAAACTTGATATCATTCAGGTACTGGGTCGCACCGGTGACGACTTCCACCGCATCCTTGCGCTGCGTCGACTTGCCGATAAAACGATAGGATTCGGTCATTTCTCGCTCCCATCTTCCGCGACTGCCATGACGGCCCTGACCACCTGGTAATGGCTGATGCAGCGACAGAAGTTTCCGGACAGAGCCTCTTTCACCTCTTCTTCCCTTGGGGATGGATTTTCGTTGAGGAGCGCCTTTGCGCTCAGAATCATCCCCGGCGTGCAAAAGCCGCACTGAAAAGCCGTATGATCGATGAAAGACTGCTGCAGGGGGTCGAGACGACCGGTCTCGAAATCACGCAGCCCCTCGATGGTCGTTATACTCTTCCCCTGGCACTCGATCGTCAGGGTCATGCAGGAAAGGACCGCCTTCCCATCCATAAGAACGGTGCAGGATCCGCAAGCCCCGTTGTCGCAAGTCACCTTGGTGCCGACCAGGCCCAGTGTCTCTCTCAGGGTATGGGCCAGAGTGTGCGATGTTTCCAGCTGATGGGGCTGGCTGCCGATCTCCAATACCACGGGTGTTCCGTTGACGAAAAAACGGACGTCCCTGCTTACGGATTTTTTCCTTCTCTTCGTCACCATTTCCACCGTGCCTCCTTGTTGCTTCTTCAACTCCACTTGACTCCGCTGGAAGCCTTATTAATCAATCCGGGCGCCCAGTTGACGCGACAGGAACTTCCCGGAAGCAACCACCTGCGGCCCGAAGTCACGGGCCTCCTGTTCCGAAAACAGGCCGACCATGGCGATGTAGCCTATGGGCGCCGCCCCGGGACCGAACACCGGCACGGCCAGCGAGTTAAGCCCCGGCTTCATCTCTCCCAGGTCCAGGGCAAACCCTTCGCGGCGGCACTCTTCCATCTCCAAATGCAGACGTTTCCTGTCGAAATTTCTGGCGGGCCCATGGAAGTAGACCGTGGGTTCCTGAAGCAGGAGCTCACGTTCAGCCTTGGGAAGAAATGCGGCAATCGCCTTGCCGTGAGAGCCGTAGGACAACGGAAAACGGTGTCCGGTACGAATGGTGACCCCCACATCCGACACCCCCTCGTGTTTGGCGACCACAAACACCTTGTTGCCGGCGATGAGTCCGAAGGTTGCCGTGCAGCCGAGCTTCAATGAAAGCTCCTCCAACACGGGCTTTGCAAGCTGCGGCGCATCCAGATCGTCGAGTGTCTTGCGGGAAAGCGCGATCAATGCGGGCCCCAAAGAGTATCCTTGGCGGTCGCCGTTTCTGCGCACCAAGCCGAACCCATGGAGTGTCTGGAGGATGGAGTAAGCCTTGCTCTTGTGGATCCCCACCTGGGCGCAGATCTCCATCAGGCTCATATGGGCGGCATGGTTTCCCGCCAGACAGAACAGGATTTGGCAAGCCTGCTTCACCGCGGGAACCAGATATCTTTGCGTGCTTTTGTCCTTTTTATCGTCCATGATGCCCCCGATTATGTTCTGCACACAGAACACTTGTTCTGCATATAAAAACACTATCAAGGCCGAGCCTTGGCGTCAAGAAAAAATTACGCTGTTTTATTTTTCTACCGGGAATGTCTGAATGCTCAGGAGATCTACTGCGAAGCAAGGGGGAACATGGTTATAAATGAAAGGAGAGGTAAATGGGCAGAGGGTCGGGGGGAGATGAGCGTGAACGGTCTGATTCTCCCGAGCCTCGAAGGGGACAAAATTATCTTATAGATCCAATCAATCTTATACTCCTCTTATCTCATTGAATTTAAAGGGACATTTCTTTCAATTCAGCATTCTGCCAAGTCTTTTTTATACCCAATCCCGGGCGCGGTCCTCCTCAAAATAAAATAAAACGATGTTATTTTGGGTACTTAAACGTCTCGTCAGGCTTGGCATCATAGTTGCGATAAATACGCGAAGAGTCTGGGTGCTTACCGGTTGCAAGAACTGAAATCCGACAACCCTCTAATCCTCTTCGCGGAATATCAACAAAACAACGTTACGTGTACTGAGCATTCCACAACAGTTGTTCCAAAGCTCCACATGCACCTTGGGAGATTTTCAATGCTACGAAACGATTTACGAGTAAGAAGAGGGTTTTGCATCTTCGTGATGTTGATGACGATGACGGGATGTGAGGCGCCCCTTGACCTGAAAGGCGTGGAGAAAGTTTCCGAAAGACCGGTTAAGCGATTCGACCAGTTCTTATCGGCCGCGAAAAATGATCGGGCCTCGGTGGTGGTGAGTTCCGCGGGCGCCGTTCTGGTGACCAGTGACGAAGGAAAACAGTGGACGCGGCACGATCTGACCGGAGTTCCCAACCTGATCGAGGTCGTCTCCTGCCCGGACGGATCCTTCGCGGCCCTCGACACCATGCGCAGGGTATGGGTCTCCGCCGATGACGGCAACACCTGGAACGCAAACGAGCTCGAGACGCCCGAGTCGATGACGACCCTCTCCTGCGACCCCGGGAACCGGCTCTGGGCAGGGGGAAGCTTTACCACACTTATGAGCAGTACCGACAAGGGAGAAACCTGGGAAACCACCTCTTTCGACCAGGACGCCATGTTCACTGCCTTACAATTCGTGGACCATCAGTTCGGCGTAGCCGTGGGCGAATTCGGAACGGTTGCCATCACCGAAAACGGCGGTGAAAGCTGGGAAATCGGACCGAGCATATCGAACGAATTTTATCCTCAGGCGGCCCTGTTCCTTGATCGTGACAACGGCTATGTCGTCGGATTGAACGGCAAGATCCTTCGAACTTCAAACGGCGGCGAATCGTGGGTTTATGAGGACACGCCCACTGATGCACCTCTCTACGGACTGGCCCGGCAGGGGATGGAACTCTTTGTCGTAGGCGAGGGAGGCGTGATGCTGCATCGCAAAGATGGTCGATGGGAAGGGGTGAATCATGACAAGCCGGTCGGATCCTACCTGCGAACGGCACTTCCCGTCAACGGCCAGGAACTTTTGATCGCCGGCGGCGCCGGTGCCTTATTTCTGGTCTCTACCCGAAATTAAAAACAATCTATTTCATTAATGGATTAAAAAATGAAAAAAATCAAACAGACCATCCATCATCTGTTTCACAAGATAGACGACGTGCTGTTCGGTGCGCCCTACCTGTGGTTGTCGATCATCCTGGCGATGACGGTTTTCTTCGCCGTCCAGATCCCCGGCGTGAAAATGTACTCCGAATTCGCCGACCTGCTGCCTCAAGAGCATCCCTACATCAAGACACACAATGAAATCCGGGATGATTTCGGGGGGGCGAACAATATCATCCTGGCGGTCGAAGTGGAGAATGGAGACATTTTCACCAACGAAACCGTCGGCGTGATTCACCAGTTGACGGAGGATGTCGACAAACTGCCCGGCGTGAATCACAACCTGGTGTCGAGCGTCACCCACCGGACCGTTCGCAAGGTCTGGCTGACCCAGACCGGAGATGTCAACTCGGCCCCGCATTACGATCCCCTCAAGAAAGAGATGAGCGAGGCCGAACTGGCGCAAATGCGTCAGGACGTCATGTCCAATCCGCGAGTGTACGGGCTGCTGGTTTCCCCCGACCTCAAGGCCGGTCTGATCAAGGCAACCTTCAACGAAGGGGCTCTCGACTATCAGGCGATTTTCGCGGGGGTTCAGACGATTAGAGAAGCGGCGGCGCGGTCCGGGATTGAAATTCACGCCACAGGTGCGCCCATGCTCGTCGGCTGGGTGTTTACCTATGTCGGGCAGATATTGCAGATTTTCTTCTTTACCCTGCTGATGATGGTCTCCCTGCTGATCCTCTACTTCCGACGTCTTTACGGAATCGTTCTGCCTCTGCTGGGCATTTTGATGGCGACCATCTGGGGATTGGGCACCATCTCCCTGCTCGGCTACAATCTCGATCCTCTCACCCTGGTGATACCTTTCCTGATTTCCGCCAGGGCGATGTCGCACGGTATCCAGATCGTCGAACGCTATTACGAGCAACTGGAGCTCGTCGATAATACCCGGATCGCGGCGCGGAACACCTTCAACAGCCTCTTTCGTCCAGGGTCCCTGGGTGTCGTCTCGGACGCGATCGGTCTTTTGCTGATCGCCCTCGGTTCCGTGCCGATCAACACCAAGATGGCGCACTACGCCTCGCTATGGGCATTTTCGGTGATTTTCGTCGTGCTGATCTTCATGCCCCTGATGCTCGCGGTACTGCCACGGCCTCGGGCAGTGAAGAGGAAGGATTCGAGACTCGCCGGATGGATGGACTCTTTTGCGGCTTCAGTGAGCACGCGACGGAGCGCCATTACGGTTTTGTGTCTGATCGTGCTGATGATGACTTGCGGCGGGTATTTCAGTTCTTGGGTCCAGATCGGCGAGGCGGAGTCCGGATCTCCCCTGCTGTATCAGGATCACGATTACAACGTTTCCTCCAAGGCTGTGAATCAAAAATTCCCCGGCTCCGAAGAACTTTTTGTCCTGGCGCGCACAGACAAACCGGGCGGGATTAAACGCCCGGAAGTGCTGCGGGCGCTGGAGGATCTGGAAAGGCACATGCTGCTCGACCCTGAGCTCGGAGGCGTCAAGGCGGTGCCGGGCCTGGTGAAGCAGGTCAACCGGATCTTCCACAGCAACGATCCCCGCTGGTCGCAGATACCGGATTCCGATTCCTACGTGGGCGGCCTGCTGTTCGCCTATATGGCCTCCAGTCCGATACCGGGTGCGGAGAAGGAATTCATCGACACCGAGCAGCAGACCGCCAACATGGTTTTCTACTACAAGGACCATAAAGGCGGAACCATTCGCCGTGCCATCCACCAGATCAAGCAGTGGATAGGCGAAACCGGCTCCAAAGTGGAAGGGCTCAGCTTCCGCCTGGCAGGCGGCCAGATCGGGGTGACCGCAGCCATCAACGAGGCGGCCTACAGCACCAACATGCTGGTCATTCCCCTCGTGCTCGGATTAATCTTCCTCTTCGTCACCCTGTTCTACTCGTCTCTTCATGCCGGACTGCTGATGATGTGCTCGATGGCCTTCGCCACCACCCTGACCTATGCCTACATGGGGATCAAGGGGATCGGCATCAACGTCAATACGGTCCCGATCATCGCCGTCGGCATCGGCATCGGCATCGACTACTCCATATACGTCATGGACCGCATTCGCGAGGAAATCGGCGCGGGACTGAACCTGAACGGGGCCATCCGGCGGACCTTCGCCACGACCGGAAAGGCGGTTGGATTCACCGCCGCAACCCTCATCGGCGGGATAATCATGTGGGTATTCATTTCCGACCTGCGGTTTCAAGCCGATGCGGCTCTGCTGTTGTGCGTCATGCTGATCCTCAATGCCATGGCCGCCATCTTCCTGGTGCCTTCCTGGGTGCTCATCTTCCGACCCAACTTCATTGTGAAGGTCCTCTATGACAAGGATGACATACTGATCGTCGATGGGGCGGATACCACCCCGCAAGAACCGTCTCAGCTGAAACCGACCTATCCGTCGGTGGCATATGCCAATAAGGCAGGAACTCCCGATTGAACAGTGGGATCTCTCGGGAGCCTGGCGCATGAAGAAAGGGAGTTGATTGTCATGAAGTTGAGAAATTGGAGGTTCACAAGGCCGGGATTCACAATGTTCGTGGGTTTCTCGGCGGTCATCACACTGGCCGCCGCATCTCCCGTGAGGGCGGGAGTCAGCGGTTTCATCGAAAACGACACGCACCATCGCTACACCGATGATCGGGGATTGTCAAAACTCAGAAACACCGTGCAGCTTGAATACAGCAAGGACCTGGGTTCCAAGGGCATCTTTTCGGAGGTTTCCCTGAACACCACGCTGCGCGCCACCTACGACGGCGTGTACGATCTGAATGACGACGAATGGGGCGACGAGGCCGGAGGACCGATCACGCTTGAGCAGGCCGGCGGCCCGACCCCTCCGCCGCCGTTCGGACCCGGCGTCGTCATCCCGGCCGCTCAGGTGCCTCATGGCGGGGGTCTCGTTCTGGCTGATGACTTCGATACGGCGCGAAATCCGAACGAGGGGCTGGAAGTCCTTGGCGAACACCTGCACGACCCCAAAGGCGGCCTCACCTTCGGTGTTCCGGTTCGGCCCTGTGACGAGGATTCGCGGGGCTGTCTCGACGACTACATGGACGCGGACAGCGACGAGCTGCGTTTTCCCGAGTTCAACGACCGACACGACTGGCTCCGTGAGTTTTACCTCACGGCCACCGTGCCTCTGGGCGACGGATACAAGGAGCTGGGATTCAAACTCGGCCGGCAACAGATCGTCTGGGGGCGCACGGACCTGTTCAGGGTTCTTGATGTCATCAACCCCGTCGACTATTCGCGCAACAACATCTACGACGAACTGGAAGACATACGCATCCCGATGTGGATGCTGGAAACGGAATACCGCTCGGGACCCGGCAAGATCTTCGACGACCTGAACTACTCGTTCGTCTGGAACTTCGATAAGTTCAGACCGCACAATCTCGGTCAGGGAGGAACGCCGAACCAGATCCTCGACGCGGGCTCTTTCTTCCGGGGGATGAAAAACCTCTGGGACAATGGCGGCACGGTGAGCAACTTCGCCTTCCTGAACACAGCCGTCGATTTCCCGGAGCATACGATCGGCATCCGGGATGTGGACATGCCCTCCTGGTCGCTTTCCAACACCCAGTTCGGGGGCAAGATCGAAGGCGTGTTCAAGGACCTCGGCTTCTCGCTGAACTATCTGAACTACCGCTCACATCTGCCGACCCTGCGCGGTCTCGTCCCCGCCAACAACCCCTTTACGCCGGGTGAGGACCTGGCGCCCCGGCCATTCCTTCCGGCCTTCGACATCGAATTTGCGAGGATCAACCTCTTCGGCGGCTCCCTGGACTATTACGCGGACTTCATCAAGTCGGTCTTCCGCGTGGAGGTCGCCTACACCACGGGGGAAGAATTCATCAACACCGCCCGTCCCGAACTTTTTTCGGATTCGGATGTCGTCCGGTGGGTCTTTGGCTGGGACCGCAACACCTTCATCCGCGCGCTGAACCCGAACAAGGCGTTTCTCATTTCGACCCAGGTTTTCGGACAGCATCTTCTCGACCACGAACTCGAAAAAGGCCCCCTCGGCGAAATCGGCATCCCCGACTGGGAAGACAACTACATCGTCACCATGCTGCTCAAGGGCTGGTGGAAGAACGACCGGCTGAGTCCGCAGGTTCTGACAGCCTGGGACACCAAGGCCCGATCGGCGGCGATCGAACCGAGCATAAGCTACCTGATCAATGACAACCTGAGCATCACGGCCCGCTGGAACACCAAGATCGGGCACGGAGCCCGCAACTTCAACGACCTGAGAGCCGGCAACCAGTTCCCGCCTTTTACCGCGACGCCTTTCCATTCGGACCCGACGGTTGCACAGACGATCGGCGCCCGCGGCTATGAGCCCACCGGACGGTTCCGGTCGGGACCCTTCGGCATGGCGAAAAATGAAGACGAGGTCTCGCTCAACATCCGTTATGCCTTTTAGGATCCGCGAGGAAATTTAAAACTTTATGGTTCGATACGATAAATTCGTAACAGAGGAGGACAACAAATGATGAAAAGATTTTTTGCGCTGCTCGCGACGGGTCTCATCGCGATGGCCGGTACGGCCCAGGCAGCTTCGGATGCCGACGTGGAGAACTCCCTGTCGCCGTACAAGAACTTCAGTTACGACACGACCAAAATCAAGCCGGGCATGGTGATCAACAAGGACAACGTGGAGAAGGTGAAGGAATATCTTGACCCCGCCATGTATCAATTCATCCAGAAGGGCTGGTATGAGATACCCGTCATGGAGACCACTTCCTTCGACCTGCCCGCGCCGTACGTCGAGGCGACCAAGAAAAACCTGAACAAAACAAAACTGGTTGAGGGGAATCTCGTCGATTACCTGGCCGGCAGGCCCTTCGTGCAAGAGCCGGACGCCAATGACCCCCAGGCCGGTACGAAACTCGCTTTCAACAACAAGTACGCCCTGATTGCCGGCGACGGAGGGACGATCTATCCCTTCTACTGGAAATACCGGGACATGAACAGCGGGAAAATTGAACGACAGATCAAATTCGAAGTTCATTCCCTCAACTTCAAGCATCGGACGACGCAGGAGCCGATCCCCAACGTAGAGCCCAATCCTTCCGACATTTTCAGGGGATTGTACCTCCGGGTCGAGGAACCTTTCGACGTCGAGAACACGCAGCTGCTCATTCAGCGCCACGAGGACGACCTGAAGCGCGACAACGCATGGCTCTATCTCGGCTTCCAGCGCCGAGTAAGGCGGCTCTCCTCCGGCCAGACGACGGATGCCTTTCTCGGCTCCGACCTCATGATCGAGGACTTCGAGGGATACAACAACCGCGTCGCCGACCAGAAATGGACCTACAAAGGAACGGAGAAGCTTCTCCTTCCCTACTACAATCACAACGAGCTTCCGGAGCTTTCCGACGAGTTCAAGGAGCCCGATGGCTACCGTTATGTGGATTTCGGCGGACAAGGCGGCTGTTTCCCCAAGGTGAACTGGCAGGTGAGGAAGGTTTACGTGATCGAAGCTGTTCCGGTAGATCCCAACCACCCGATCAGCAAGCGCATCATGTACATGGATGCCCAGACCGGCTTTTTCAGCCGCACCATCTCTTACGACCGGGCCGGCAAACTCTGGAAAACCTGGCTGATCGGGGAATCACACCCTGATCACCACCTGGAGATCAACAAAGGGAGCAACGTCGCCCAGTGGGACAGCTTCACGATGATCGATACGCAGGCCATGCACTGCACGACCGGTCAGTTCCACGCTCATAACAACCCCGACGATGTTTCTCCCAACCAGTTCACCCCGCAATACCTTCGGAAGAGAGGGCAATAGGCTCGGAATGGACAATATCCTCGCCATCGGGGCGAGGATATTGTCCTGAAAAAAAACAATCTCAAGCCATTGCTTACCAGTTTGCCTTTTACATTGACCCGATCAGAGAGGGCTTGATAACATTGTTTTACAATGTGTTATGCTGGGAGGGTGCGTAACCTTGACCGCACGGAGCATCTTTCTGAAAGCGGGATAGCACCGGATGGCAAGGGGATCAACGTAGACGGCACACCGGAGACGGTCCACTACATGCAAAACAATGGTTTATTGTCCGGAAGGGGATCATTATGAGCAGTCGAGTATTGCCTCAGTTTGAGTATCTCACACCACAAAGCATCCCGGAAGCCATCGGCATACTGAAACAATACCAGGGCAAAGTGTCGATTCTGGCTGGGGGGACGGACCTGCTGATCTGGAACTATATCCGCAAGATCAATCCCGCTGCACTGCTCAGCCTCTCTTCCCTGCCGGAACTCGATCGCCTCGAATTCAACCCCGGAGAAGGGCTGCGCATCGGCGCCAGATCCAAGATATCCAGCCTCCTGGCCAGCTCCATGATCGCTGAGAAATACCCGGCGCTCCACGAGGCGGCGCTCACTTTTGCCACGCCGCAGATCCGCAACATGGCCACGGTCGTCGGCAACATCATGCGCGGCTCCCCCGCCGGTGACTGCTCCTGCGCCATACTCGCCCTGGGCGGCCAGGTCGTCCTGGAAGGGCCCGAGGGCCGTCGGTCGGTCGATATCGATGATTTCTGGGTGGGATACGGCGAAACCGCCCGCCGCAGCGATGAACTGGCTGTCGAGCTCCGGATTCCGGCGCCCGGCCCGGGGACCCGCTCGGCTTTCCATCGCCTGACCCGGGTGCATGAGGACCTGGCGAAGATCAACGTCGCCGTCCGCCTCGAAATGGATCGGGGCGTGTGCCGGCAGGCCCGCATCGCCATGGGATGCGTCGGCCCCACTCTCCTGCGCCTCAAGCAGACGGAAACCGTGCTCGCGGGCGCAACCCTGAATGAAGAGATCCTCCTTCAAGTCGCGGAATCCGCCCGCAGGGAGATCGCTCCCATCGACGATCAGCGCTCGACCGCTGAATATCGACGGCAGGTTGCCGGAGTCATTCTCCGCAGAGTGATCGAGCGGGCGGCGGAAGGCCGGAACTAATCGTTTCACGAACAAAGCACGGGAGGATGGCATGAAAACCCGATTCATAAAGCTCAACGTCAACGGCAAAGAGCACCGGCTGGAAGTACCCGCCAACCGGACTCTGCTGCAGGCCCTGCGTGACGATCTCATGCTGACGGAGACGAAATACGGCTGCGGAACCGGCGAATGCGGCGGCTGTACGGTACTCGTCGACGGCAAGGAGAGTATCTGCTCCTGCCTCACCCTGGCCGTCGAGGTCGAAGGCCGGCACATTACCACGGTGGGCGGCCTCACCCGCGACGGGGAACTTCATCCCATCCAGCAGGCCTTCATCGACGAGGGAGCCATTCAGTGCGGCTATTGCACGCCGGGGATGGTGATGAAAACCGCAAGCATCCTGGCAAATAATCCGACGCCCTCTGAGGAAGAGATCCGCCGTGGACTGGAAGGCAACATCTGCCGCTGCACCGGATATGAAAAAATAGTCCGGGCCGTGCAGCGTGCCAGCCGGATGATCGACAATTCTCAACTCCGAAAAGCTGGAGGTATGAGCTGATGAGCAAACTGAACTATATCGGCAAGAGCGTTCCCAAGGTCGATGCCCGGCAGAAGGTCACCGGGCAGGCCGTCTATGCCGCCGACCTCCATCTCCCCGGCATGCTCTACGGCAAAATCGTGCGCTGCTGGGAACATGCCCATGCCAGGGTGTCCCGCCTCGACCTCTCGGAAGCACAGAAAGTGCCCGGGGTGGTCAAGGTCCTGGGCCCCGGAGATGTCACCCGGAATTTATACAACACCGGCGTTCTGGATCTGATGGTTCCAGAGGACCTGGGTCAGCTTCTGGGGGATATCGAGGACCAGCGGATTTTCACCGACCACGTCCGCCACCAGGGGGACGCCATCTGCGGCATCATCGCCGAGACCGAAGAGATTGCCGAGATCGCGGCCCGGAAGGTCAAAGTCCTTTACGAGCCCCTGCCGGTCTATCTGCGGGCCGAGGAATCCGCCGTGCCGGAAGCGTACCAGTTCGATGAGCGCAAGCCCGGCAACATGGCCTTCCAGCTTCCCGAGGCGCTCTTTCCGGACAACGCTTACGGCTGGGGGGATGTCAACGCCGAGATGGAAAAGGCCGATCTGGTTCTCGAGGAGACCTTCACGCTGCCCAAGGTCAAACAGGCCCAGATGGAACCCCACGCCTATGTGGCCCATTATGATCAGTCGGGGCGGCTGAACTGCTGGACCTCGACCCAGATGCCCAAATGTGTTCACAACAAACTGGCCCGCCTGTTCGAACTGCCGATGTCGCGGATCAACCTGGTCTCCACCACCATCGGCGGCGGCTTCGGCGCCCGGCTGGGGATGGTCTTCGAGCCCGAGACCTGCGCCATGGCCATGGCTGTTCCCGGCCGGCCCGTCAAAGTCCAGTCGGCCCGCGAGGAAGACTGGGTCGCCTCGGAAAGCCGGCATCCGGGCAAGTACCGGATCAGAATGGGCTTCAGGAAGGATGGCACTCCCGTCGCCGCCGACGCGCATTTCACCTCGGACAGGGGCGGCTATTATACCCACGGCTCCGGGACGGCGTTTACCACCGGATCCTGGCTCACCGGCATGTACAAGTTCAACGCCATCCGCTACAAGGGCGACACCTTCTACACCAACCAGGCCCCCAGCGGCGCCTTTCGCGGGTACGGCAATCCCCAGACCAACTTCGTCCTGGAGCAGATGATCGACCGGGCCTGCGAAAAGCTCGGATTCGATCCCGTGGAGTGGCGCAAGAAGTGGCACAAGCAGGCCGGCGACGACGGCTGGTGCATCGGCGTACCCTACTCCTCCTGCGCCCTGGACGAGTGTCTCGACAGGGGAGCGGAGGCCATCGGCTGGAAGGAAAAACGCGCCCGCTACGCCAACCAGACCGGCAGCAAGCGACGGGGGATCGGCGTCGGCGTGATGAACCATACCAGCGGCGCCATGCCGATGCTCCTGGAGCACACCACCTGCACCGTCAAGATGAACGAAGACGCCTCCGCCGTCATCACCCTCTCCTGCTCCGACCTGGGCCAGGGAGCCCACACGGTGCTCAAGCAGATGGCTGCCGAGACCCTCGGCATGCCGATGGAGGAGATCCACCTGCTCGTCAACATGGACGCGGCCGGCTTCGACATCGGCTCCCACGCCAGCCGCACCACCTATGTCGGCGGCGGCGCCGTACTCAAGGCCTGCGAGGACGTCAATCGGCAGCTCATCGAACGCGCGGCGCAGCGCCTGGACGTGCCGGCGGAGGATCTGGAGATCAGGGACCGCCGGGTCATCTCCAGAGCCGACCCCGAAAAGACGATGAGCGTCCGGGAAATCTGCCACACCGGAGTCTATCACTTCGTCAATCCGCAGACCGGTGAAGCCAACGGCGTTCCCGGACAGATCCAGGGATATGCCAGCCACTTTCCCAGCCACAACTCCCCTCCCTTCGGCGCCTGCTTCGCCGAAGTGGAGGTGGACACCGAAACCGGTGAGGTCAAGGTGCTGGAGCTTGTTCTGGCGCACGACATCGGGCGGGCCATCAATCCCAAGGCGGTTGAAGGGCAGCTCGAGGGCGGAGCCCAGCAGGCACTCGGCATGACCCTCACCGAGAATATCCATTATGACGCGAAGGGCTTGTGCCGCAACAACAGCTTCACCGACTACAAAATGCTCGGACCCATGGATATGCCGAAGATCAAGACCATCCTGGTGGAACAGCCCGACCCCGTGGCTCCCTTCGGTCTCAAGAGCGTCGGCGAAGCCGGGCCGGTGAACCCCGTGGGCGCTACAGCCAATGCCATCTCTCACGCCCTTGGAATCATGTTCACCGAAGCTCCGATCACGCCGGAAAAGATTCTCCAGGCCCTTCGGAAACAAAAAGTAGCGTAACCCCTTCTATCCGGTGAGGCTGTCCGGCAGGACAGCCTCACCCCCTTGCCGTCAGGCGCCGGATATCCTTCCTTGATCTCAGGAACAACAATGCCAGACAAAAAACCCTACTATACGCACAGCAGCCGGGCTCGTTTTACTCATACCGACCCGGGGGGGTTCGTCTTTTTTTCGCGGTTTTTCGAGAAGTTTCAGGCGGCGGTTGAAGACTGGTTCAACATCGAACTGAAGGTCGACTACGCAGGGCTCATTCTGAACCGGGGGCTGGGGCTGCCGACCGCCCATACCGAGTGCAGCTTCATGAAGCCATGTCTGCTCGGCGAAGTGATCGACATATCGGTACGGCTGAAGAAGATAGGATCGACGTCGATAACGATCGAATTCATCGGCTCGGTGGCTGAGGAACAGCGTCTGCGCGCCCAGTCGGTTCTCGTCCTTATCAACCTGGAGGACGGAAAACCCACTCCGGTTCCCGATGACCTGCGCAGGAAGTTCGAGACGTACCAGGCTCAAGGCGAATAGGAACGACGAAGGGGGCAAGCTTTTCTTATGAGCCCAAGACTAGATTATACCTGTCTCTCCCCGGTTATTCCGTCTCCTTTCCATCCGGCTTAATAATCCCGCAAAGTTTTCTTATATCCGTTCAACCTCGGTTTCACTTCTCCAAAAAGGACTAAAATCTATAACTTTCAGTCAGTTAAGAGAAGCAGGAAGGATTGGCATCATAGTGGCAAAGGATATGCCCCATAGTGTGCGGATGCCTTATCTAGAATGTAAGCTCCCGGCCTGATATGCGACCGAAGTTCCTTGGCGGTTTGCGGCGGCCCTGGAAATGCGAATTTTTCGATCAACAACCCTAACAAGACAGGAGTATACGCTATGTACATGTCGAATCCTTCGCAGGTGTTGGAGCATGTGTTGAATGGTCTGACGCATGGAAGCATCAAAATGGTGGACCTGACGCAACCGCTGGGCGAGGAGACGCCTGTGATCGCCCTGCCGCCCGAGTTCGCCCAATCGCCAGGTTTTACCAGGGAGGTCATTTCCAGGTATGATGACAAGGGGCCGGGCTGGCACTGGAATACCATCACGCTCGGCGAGCATACCGGGACGCATTTCGATACCCCGAGCCACTGGGTCACGGGTAAAGACCAACCGCACAACACCCTGGACAGCATTCCCGTACAAAATCATATCGCGCCGGTCTGCGTCATCGACACCAGCAAGGAGTCGGCCGACGACGAGGACTTTTTGCTGACTCCCGAATTTCTGGAGAAGTGGGAGCAGGCGCACGGCCGCATCCCCGCAGGCTCCTGGGTGCTGATGCGAACCGATTGGTCCAAGCGCACCGACGCGGACGCCTTTCTCAACCTGAAGGAGGACGGAGCCCACTGCCCGGGACCGAGCGTGGAATGCATTCGTTTCCTGATCGAACGCGATGTGGCCGGATTCGGGACAGAGACCGTGGGGACGGACGCCGGTCAGTCCCATCTCTTCGACCCCATGTTTCCCTGCCATCATCTGATCCATGGCGCGGGCAAATACGGCCTTGCCAGCCTGTGCAACCTCGATCAGCTGCCGCCCACAGGGGCGATTCTGATTACCGCGCCCATGAAGATCGTCGGCGGGTCCGGCAGCCCGGTGCGCGTGTTTGCCATCACCTCGGCCTGAGGCAAGTTTTTAGATTGTCCGTGACAAGTCAAAACTATTCACGGGGATAAAAGGGATGAAGGGGATGATTCATCTTAAGGAATTGGGATTACATCCCTTTTATCCCCTTCATCCCTGTTCAAATGCCTTCAAGCTTTTGATTTTATGGCGGCCATAGTGGTAAAGAGGTACGCCAATACCCATATGCGCCGGTCAAATAGAAGGAGTTAAGAGAAATGCGGTACGCGGAGACAGGCTTTGACTTGGAGATCGATCTTTCCCGGGGAAACATCGAAAAGGTCGCTACCGACCCGGAAATGACCGAACTTTACCTTGGGGGACAGGGGACCGCCGCGAAGATCCTCTGGGACAGGGTTCCGCCCGAGGTCGACCCTTTTTCTCCCGACAACCTGCTCATATTCAGCACCGGCCTCCTGCATTCCACTCCCGTTCCCGGCGCCAACCGCACGTCGGTCGATACCTTCTCTCCCCAGACGGGTCTCTACTCGCACTCCCTGTTCGGGGGATTTTTCGGTCCGGAACTGAAGTATGCCGGTTACGACAAAATAATCTTCCGCGGCAAGGCCCCCGACCTGGTCTATCTGTGGATCAAGAACGACAAGGTGGAGATTCGTGATGCCGGCCACCTGCGGGGAAAAGGTGCTCAGGAAACGGCGACTCTCCTTAAGGAGGAATTGAATGAGCCTGACGCCCAGGTAGCCTCCATCGGCCTGGCGGGTGAAAACAGGGTTTATATGGCGAGCATCGAACACGCCAACTCCAGCGCCTCGCGAGGGGTCGGCGTGATCATGGGGGATAAAAGAATAAAGGCGATCGTCGTTCGGGGGACCAGGGACGTCCATGTTGCCAGGCCGGCTGAGCTTTCCGAGATCAGCATACCCATGTATCGGGAGATGCATGACAACAAGGATTGCGGGGACACCATGGCTCACGGGGAAGGCGACGCCTTTCACGTCGACAATTTTGCCTGGGGGAATGCTCGGGCTCGGAGAAGGAATTTCTTTACCAAAGAGATGGAAGAAGAGTGGATGGCGCTTGAAGAGAAGTTGCGGGTTCGCTGGACGGCCTGCCACAACTGTCCGAAGGATTGCCATCAGGCGATCGTCTATCCTGGGCGGCCTCCGTATTTCCAGAAATGCTACAGCAAGCTGACATATGCGATGGCAGCCTTTGGAGACCTCGATTTCGACTATGACATCATCGGCGTGACCCAGGAGCATGGACTCGACGCCTACTCGACGCCGCAGGTCATGGCCTTCGCCATCGAACTTTACGAGGCCGGTATTCTAACGGACAAGGACCTGCCGGACTTCCCTGCCGACAACGAGTCCAGATTTTTCTACCTCGTCGAAAAGATCGTCCGGCGGGAAGGGATCGGCGATGTTCTGGCCAACGGCGTTTATTGGGCGGCCCGGCAGATCGGAAACGGTGCGGAAGAATACGATCATAACACCATCAAGAAGTTCGAACAGGTGCCCATCAAGCTGGGGCATGTTAATTATCCTTATTTTCTGATGTATGCCACCGGCGAGAAGATCAATATCACCCAGATTGAAGGATCCTTCCCACAGGCGCCCATTGCCGACAGGAAAGAGAGGGAGGAGTTCGTAAAGCAGTGGGACGCGGCTCCCGAGAGGTTCAAAAAATGGTTCATGGAATGGGAGCCCCGTCAAAATCCATCGATCGAAGCCGCTGTTCACATCTGCGACTGGAATGAGACCATGCATTACATCGACGATGCCATCGGCACCTGCGCCTTTCTGTCGTCGTTCAGGGGGCAGTTCGGCGGAAGGCCGCCCTATCACATTTATAATCTGCCCGGCTTCATCTCACATGCGTCGGGGATCGACCTTGATTCGGACAGGCTCTGGGAGACAGCGAAGAGAAATCGGAATCTTGTCAGGGCCCTCAATATCAGAAGGGGACTAAGGAGAGCCGATGAGAAGCCCCCCGAGGACCACTGGAAAAATCGTGAACCCGAAACGGAAAAGAAGCTGCTGGACGAATATTACAAGTTCAAGGGATGGAATAACGACGGCATTCCGACCAGGGAGACCCTGGACGGGCTGGGCCTGGATTTCGTGAGCGAGGACTTCATCCAGCGGGGAATTCTGACGGAGGATGAGGCTGCTCCTTTTGAAAGGACTGCGATCTAGAAGAAATCAGTGAAAGGGGTGGTAAGCGTGAGGGATGGGTTAAAAAAGAGAACCGGCAAAAGAATCAACGTCGACCTCGACAAATGCATCGGCTGCCGCGCATGTGAGATGGCATGCTCCGGATTTCACGCCGTTCCGCGATTCAGCAGCACCAATCCGGCGCGGTCCCGGATCCGGGTCGTCGTCGATGACCGGAAAGATGTGTATGTTCCGATCCGGGCCGGCGAGTATACTCCGGCTGAATGCACCGGCAGAAACACCTATACGGTCGACGGAAAGGGATACAGAGATTGCAGCTTCTGCAGGGCTTCCTGTCCGTCCCGGGATCTATTCAAGGAGCCCGATTCGGGGCTCCCGCTGACCTGCGACATGTGCGAATCCGATCCGCCGCTGCCGGAACCCATGTGTGTTCAGGTCTGCCGGGTCGATGCTTTGACCTACACGGAATGGGAAGAGGAAGTCCCCGAGGAAGTAAAGAGGAGCGAGATCGAGATAGGGCTGGAATCGTTGATGGACAACCATGGGTTGGACAAGGTCATGGAAAGGATTGCGCAGATTTCCAGAACCGTGAAACGCTGAATTGAAACATACTGGCCGGTCATGCCGCGAAGACCGTATGACCCCTTAAATGGAGGAACAATGGAATCGAAAAAAATAGATCACATCTGCATCGCCGTGAAAGACCTCGACGCCGCCAGGAAGATATGGGAACCGGTCCTCGGCAAGTCGGAGCCGGACGATCCGTACGTGGACGAGCCGGAGAAGATCCGCGTCGCCCGCTACTGGCTCGGCGGCGTGGGCTTTGAGCTCATGGCATCGACCACGGCCGACGGACCGGTGGCCAAGTGGATCGAGAAGAACGGCGAGGGGGTCATGCTGATCAGCTTCAACGTGGAGAATACCCGCGACGCCATCCGGGAACTCGAGAAAAAGGACTACCCCTTCATCCCCAATCCCGAACCCCTGGCCGATGACCCCACTGGGAAGTCCCGCCCCTTCCGCGACTGCGAGTTCGCCTTCATTCATCCCAAGAAAATGAACGGCGTGCTCCTCGAACTCATCGATTACAAGTGGAAGGAGCTGGAATAGGTCCAGCATCCGCCCCCGCTGAAAAAGGCCGCCTCCGTACCGGGGCGGCCTTTTTTGTCGCTGGGCACCTTCCCGGCGGGACACCTTTTGCTGGGATGAGTCCTTCGTTTCTGCTATAGTCCCGCCAATCAAGACTCCGGCATCTCCAAAGAAATAACGTCTCTCCGGAGCCTCGCAGGCTCTGCCCGTGGTATCGATCACATGAACGTAAACCAGGACACCAGAAACCTCTTTCGTCAGGGGGCGGCGACGGCCTGGCCGATCTGCCTCGGTTACTTTCCCCTCGGTCTCGCCCTCGGGGTGCTGGCCCAGAAAGCGGGGATTCCCTGGTGGGCCGTGGCCATGATGTCGATCCTGGTCTTTGCCGGCAGCGCCCAGTTCATCTGCGTCGCCATGCTCTCCGCCGGCGCCTCGGCCCCGGCCATCATCCTGACCACCTTCTTCATCAACCTGCGGCACGTGCTGATGAGCTCGGCGCTGGCCGTCCACCTGCAGGGGGTGAGCCGGAGGTTTTTGGCCGTCTTTTCCTACGGCATCACCGACGAGAGCTTTGCCGCCAACATGACCCGCTTCCGCGAGGGCGACTGGGACCGCTGGCGGGCCCTTGTGGTCAATCACCTGGCCAATTCCGCCTGGATCCTGGCCACCGTTTTCGGCACCCTGGTCGGACAGTTCGTACCCCAGGGGGCGATGGGGATCGACTACGCCCTGACCGGCATGTTCCTCGGCCTGCTGGCCTTCCAGCTGAAGGGGCGCATCCATCTCCTCACCGGCCTGCTCGCGGCGGCGCTTTCCGTCGCCTGGTACGTGATGATCCCAGGGAATTCCTACATCGTCGGCGCTTCCATGAGCGCCGCGACGGCGGGATACCTTCTGAAGCGGCGAAGGGAGAAACACCGATGAGCTTCGTCGACTACCTCTTCCTCTTCGCCGGGATGGGAGCGGTCACCTACCTGCCCCGCGCCCTCCCCCTGCTCTACCTGGCCCACAGGCGGATGCCGCAATGGCTCATCGAGTGGCTCGGCCTGATCCCTGTCGCCATCCTCAGCGCCCTGGTGGCTCCACTCCTGTTCGCCGATGCCGCGGCGCGCAACGTCGCCCTCGGCAAGCTCGAGCTGCTGGTCGCCGTTCCGACCCTGTTGTTCGCGGTGAAAACCCGCAGCCTGGGAGGGACCGTTCTGGTGGGGATGGTGCTGTACTGGGTGGGAGGGATGATGATCTGACATCTGGTCACCGAAACTGTCGGGAACGCCTCCGCCATCGTTGCTCAGCGACAGTCAACGGCAGGTTCGCTGTCAATCTCGTGCACCACGCCACCGCGGATATCGACCTTGGCACAGCCGCCAACCATCAGGGGGCCGTCAACCTGGTCGAACTGGGTTCGTGGATTGGTCGTCACCTGTTGTCCGCCGATGATCCAGGTGCCGTGCAAGCCTTCGGGCATGGATTCCACCCAACCATAGAAACGGACCCGATCTCGGTCGTTACTGTCTTTGCCCGCAACCGTTGTCGGCGCCAGTGACGCGACAGCAATCGAGAAGCCAAGCGCAAGAGCCACAAGTGAGCGCCCATCAAGTATTTGAACCGCCATGTTAGTCTCCCCCGTAAGTCCACCTTCCCAAATGCCAACCATGAATTTCAACACATGGCTGCCGGGCACTATTGAGAGATCTCTCTCGTCCTCTCGTCATTATACCGAAGAAGGGATAGCATTTTCCATGCTTGACAACTCGTCATCGGTTAGAAACCCGAAATGCGCTTCCCGCTTTTCTCGCCGATAGCCGACCGCTGTTTTGGTGACCGTGCCGGGGGAGACCGGACGTCTGTTGACCACCTTCAGGCAAAAGAAGTCTTGGCAAGTCCTATAAATAATATTATGATGTAAAACATTGTTTTGTTTCATTCCGTTCTGCGAAATTCCATTGATGCCACTTCCTCCCCCCGGGGAAAGTGAAAGATTCGGTAATGTGCAACTCAAAGTTTTTTACTGAGTCGAATTCCGAAGACCACGGGAATGTTCTGGTGGTCGACGACAGTGACCTGAGCCTGGAGCTGCTCTCGGAGATCCTCACCCGGGAGGGGTTCAAGGCACATCCGGTCAAGAGCGGCATTCTGGCTCTGGAGTCGGTGCGAAGAAATACGCCCGACCTGATCCTGCTGGACATCATGATGCCGGGAATGGACGGCTATGAGGTCTGCCGTCTGTTGAAAGAAGATGATCGGACCCGGAATGTGCCGGTCATCTTCATCAGCACCCTGGAAGCGAGCTCCGAAAGGGTCAAAGGGTTTGCTGTCGGAGGGGTCGATTTCATTTCCAAGCCCTTTCAGGCGGAAGAGGTTCTGGCACGGGTCAGAACACACCTGGCCCTTCGGAAAACTCAGATCCGGCTTGAAAAGCAGAAGGCGCAGCTCGAACAGGAAATCCTCGAACGCAAGAATTCGGATCAGGCGCTCCATGAGAGCGAGGCGCGCCTGCAGGCGATTCTGGACAATGCGCCGGCCGTCATATACGTCAAGGACACGCAGGGCCGCTATACCCTCATCAACCGCAAATTCGAAGATCTCTTCCATCTGCGGCGGGAGCACTTCATCGGAAAGACCAACAAGGACGTCTTCTCCAAAAAGGTGGCCGAGACGCTGACCCGCAACGACCGGGCGGTGCTCGAATCGGGGAGGGCCATCCAGGTGGAGGAACAGGTCGGGCACGAGTACGGCCCCCTCTCCTTCATCTCCGTCAAATTCCCCCTGCGCAACGTGGAAGGGGAAACCTACGCCGTCTGCGGCATCTCCAGCGACATCACCAAACGCAAGCATGGGGAGCTGGCGCTGCAGCAGGCCAAGGAGGCGGCCGAAGCCGCCAACCGCGCCAAAAGCGTCTTCCTCGCCAGCATGTCTCACGAGCTGCGCACCCCGCTGAACGTCATCCTCGGGTTTTCCCAGCTGATGAAGCGGGATTCCTCCCTCTCCGCCCGGGCGAAAAAACACCTCGACACCATCAATCGAAGCGGCGAGCACCTGCTGGCCCTCATCAACGAAGTGCTCGAGCTCTCCAAGATCGAGGCGGGTCGCCTCACCCTGAACCTGGCTGCCTTTGATCTCTACGGTCTGCTGGAGGACATCGAGGCGATGTTCCGGATGCGGGCAGAGCAGAAGAGGCTGCGCTTCAGCGTAGAGATGCCGGAGGGGATGCCGCGCTACCTGACCGGCGACGAAGGGAAGCTGCGCCAGGTTCTGATCAATCTGCTCGGCAACGCCATCAAGTTCACCGGCGAAGGCTCCATCGCCCTGAAGGTGTCGGTGCGCCGCGGCACGTCCGCCACCCTCTTCTTCGAGGTGGAGGATACCGGCGCGGGCATCGCGGCCAAGGAGATGAAGAAGCTCTTCCAGCCCTTCGAGCAGACCCTGAGCGGGCACGGCAAGGGAGGCACCGGGTTGGGACTGAAGATCAGCCGGGAGTACGCCCGCCTGATGGGGGGCGACCTCACCGCCCGCAGCGAGCCGTCCAGGGGGAGCGTATTCACCTTCTCCTGCCGGGTCGAGGAAAGCCGCGAGGACCTGGTTCAAAAGATCGGGGAATGCCGGCGGGTGGTCGCGCTTGCCCCGAACGCCCGGCCCCGGACCGTTCTGGTGGTGGACGACAAGGAGGAAAGCCGGCGGTTCGTGGCGGAACTGCTCAACCTTGTGGGCTTCGCGACGCGGGAGGCGGCGAACGGACAGGAGGCGCTTGCCCTGTGCGAGGCCGAGAGGCCCGACCTGGTGTTGATGGACATGAGGATGCCGGTGATGGACGGGTACGAGGCGACGCGGCGCCTGAAGGAGACGGGTTGGGGAAAAAAAACCCCGGTCATCGTGATCAGCGCAAGCGCCCTGGACGAGGACCAGGAGGAAATCCTGGCCACCGGAGCTGAGGAGTTCATCCGCAAGCCGTACAGGGAGTGCGACCTTTTCGAGGCCATCGGCAGACTCCTGGGAATCGAGTACCGCTACGCGGATGACGGAATGCCCCCAGCCCCGGCACCGGTCCCCGCCGAACTGGTTCCAGGGGACCTGGCCAAACTCCCCCGGGAGTATCGGGAGTCGCTGAGAGAAGCCCTGACCGCCCTGAACGTCCAGGCCATACGCGAGGCCATCGCTCGCATCCGCACCTTCGATGAGCACCTGGGTGAAGCCATGGGGCGACTGGAGAGTGATTACCAATTCGAAATATTGTTGAACTTGGTGAAAAATTCATGAGCAGAGAAAAAAGACTCCAGAACAAGAGGTCCGTGGCCAAGGTGAATATTCTGGTGGTTGATGATACTCCGCCAAACCTTGAGCTCCTGTCGGAGATTCTCACCGAAGACGGCTTCGATGTGAGACCGGCTAAAAGCGGCGGTCTGGCCTTGATGTCGGCTCGGACCATCACGCCGGATCTGGTACTCCTGGATATCATGATGCCGGGAATGGACGGCTATGAAGTCTGCCGCTTGCTGAAGGAAGACGAACGGACCCGGGACGTGCCGGTCATCTTCATCAGCGCCCTGGAGGAGACTGTCGACAAGGTCAAGGCCTTTGATGCCGGCGGGGTCGATTTTATCTCCAAACCTTTTCAGGCAGCGGAAGTTCTGGCCAGGGTCAGGACCCACCTGGCCCTTCGAAGGGTGCAGACCAAACTCGAAGAACAAAATGCCCGGCTTGAACGGGAAATCGCCGAGCGCCAGAAAGCCGAGGTGGAGCTCTCCAGATTTCAGGCCCACCTGGAAGGTATCCTGGAAAAAAAACTGCGGCACCCGGAGGCATTTAAAAGCATTGTCTCCCAAAGTGAAAAGATGCGTTCCGTCTTTCAATATATCGAAGCCCTTGCCTGCAGCTCCGAACCGGTCCTGATCACTGGGGAAAGCGGTGTCGGCAAAGAGCTGATCGCCCGGGCCATCCATGATGTCTGCCAGCCGCAACAGCCCTGGGTCCCCGTCAACATCGCCGGTCTCGACGACAATGTTTTTGCCGACACCCTTTTCGGGCATGTGAAGGGGGCCTTCACCGGAGCGGACCATGTTCGCGCCGGCATGATCGAGAAGGCGGCGAGCGGCACCCTTTTTCTGGATGAAATCGGTGATTTGAGCCCGGTATCGCAAATCAAGCTGCTACGCCTGATCCAGGAAAAGGAATTCATGCCCCTGGGCAGTGATACCCCTCAGAAGGTCAACGCCCGGATCGTCGTTGCGACAAACGTCGATCTCGATCAGAAACAGAAAACCGGGGCGTTTCGAAAGGATCTGTATTTCAGGCTTTGTACCCATCGCATAGAAATTCCTCCCCTTCGAGAGAGGAAAGAGGATATTCCGATTCTCCTCGACCATCTCCTGACGGAGGCGGCCCGGGAGATGGACAAGAAGAAGCCGACCCCGCCATCGGAACTCCCGCTTTTACTTTCCAATTATCCTTTTCCCGGAAACGTCCGTGAATTGCGGGCCATGGTGTTCAATGCCGTGAGTATGCACAGGGGCCGCACGCTTTCCATGGAATCTTTCAAAAAAAGCATGGGAATCTTCAGAAAGGATCCGGTAAGCGAGGACGCCTTCCAGGAAAGGCCCCTGTTGACCTTTCATGAGCGTCTGCCGACCCTGAGGGAGGCCGCCGACCTTCTGGTCAGAGAAGCCATAGCGCGGACCCGGGGCAACCAGTCCATGGCGGCGAGGCTGCTCGGCATCACCCAGCCTGCCCTCAGCAGCAGATTGAAGAAAATGACCGAGTAAAAAACACCGGATCGCAGACCATATCCCCGCCTTCGTGCGGGGATTTTTTTTCAAGCCCCTTGAAGGGAGCAAGGTTTTGTTATAACCCCAAGCTTGCTTATACGCATCCATCCCCCTGCCTTTTCAGGTTTCCTTTCTCTTTCCACCCCCTGCCCAAAAGTTTTCTTATACCCGTTACGCCGAGGTCTCCCACCCGAGCATTGAACAAACATCGTTTGTTTTTCCATACTTACCCGACCTTGCTGGGCCTGGCATCATTATTGCCATATTCGTATATCGAAGCAAGAATGAGCGGCAAAAACAACTAAGTACTTAATATCAAACTATTTTTTACCGACAAGAGCGAATTGCCGGCCTGCCGGTCCTTAATAACACCGTTTTGCCAGGAAGGGATAAGTGAAATGATCGACGAGACCATAAAGCTGCCCGTCATCAAGGTCAGGGGGAGGCAAAGGTGGCAGGTTGAGGATTCGGTTGTTCGAGAAGTGCCGATAACGATTTACTTCAACAAAGAAGAGATCGTCACCGTCCTGTGCTCTCCGAGCCAGATCAAGGAATTGACGATCGGTTTTCTGATCTCCGAAGGCTTTGTTCGGGAGCGGAGCGACCTGTACACGATCGGGCATCACTGCGCGGAAAACATTATCCGGGTTGAAGGCAGGCCGCGTCCGGCCCAGAAAAGCGCCATGAACCGCCGGGTCATGTCTGCCTGCTGCGGCAAGAGCCGGGCATCCTTCAACTTTGAGAACGACGCCGAGCTGGTCAGGGTCCAGGAGTCGAAATCACGAATCGCTCTCGAAGAAGCCGTTTACTACGCCAACTACCTGGAGGAGAACTCCTCCCTCTTCAAGGAGACGGGAGGGCTTCACAACGGCGGGATAGGGTATGCGGGGGAGGTCCGCTACGTCTGTCATGATATCGGGCGGCACAACGTGCTCGACAAGCTCCTTGGCCGGGCCTACCTGCTGGATCTGGACCTGTCCGGACATGTTCTCTTTTTCAGCGGAAGGGTTTCATCGGAGATCCTGCTGAAGGTGGCCAAGATGAACATCCCCATTCTCGTGGCCCGCTCGGCGCCGACCGATCTCGCACTGGGCCTGGCCGAAGATCTGAACATCACGGTCATCGGTTTCGCCCGGGGGGATAAGCTGAACATTTACACCTGCCCGGAGAGGATCGAGCTGTCGTCCATGTTGTCCGTCGTAAATACCGGCAGGGGGGCCTTGCGGGCTTCCAGGGGGTTGCGTGCGAGGGGGGAGCGAAGATGACAGGAAAACCATAGTCCGCTCCAGGCTGTCGAGATGTAGATAACGGATCACAAATAGCTTCTGCACAGAAGAGGAGGACGACCATTGAAACAGAGTGAACTGGTGGCACAGAAGGATTACTGGGCTAAGAGCGCGTGCAAGATGTGCATTCACAGCTGCGCGATCAGGGCTCACGTTGTGGACGGCGTCGTCGTGAAGATCGAAGGCGACCCCGACAACCCCAGCAATCGCGGGAAGCTGTGTCCCAAGGGGCAGGCAGGGATCATGCGGCTTTACGATCCCAACAGGGTCAAAACCCCCCTGAAGCGCACCAACCCGGAAAAAGGGCCGGGAGTGGATCCCAAATGGGTCGCGATCTCCTGGGAGGAGGCGCTCAGTACGGTGGCTGAAAAATTCAAGGCGATCCGCCAGGACGACCCCCGCAAGCTTCTTCCCGCGATCAACGATTTCCATCGCATCCATCTCTGGGGATGGGGAGCGGTCTTCGGGACCCCCCACTACTTCTCCACCGTCGGTCAGTACTGCGGTGCGGCCTACCACCCCCTGAACGGCATTCTCGATGGCTCCTTCGCGGCCGTCAACGATTACGATCACTGCAAATACTGGATCCAGATCGGCGCCGGGGACGGTTTTTCCTCCCACCTCCACGTAGCGGCCTCCATCAAAAGGATGGCCGAGGCGCGCGTCGACCGCGGAATGAAGCTGGTGGTGGTCGAGCCCCGCATGTCGGCCGGGGCGGCCAAGGCCGACGAGTGGCTGCCGATCCGTCCGGGGACGGACCGGGCCTTCGTCCTGGGGATGGTCTATGTGCTGCTGCACGAGTTGAACCTCTACGACGCCGAATTCATGCGCAAGCACACCAACGGGATCTACCTGGTGGCTCCGGACGGCAACCTTTTCAGAAGGGCCGAGACGCAGAAGCCGCTGGTCTGGGATGCGGCCTCAAAAACGGCCAAAGAGTTCGATGCCGCGGATCTCAAGCTTGAGGATGCCGCTCTCGAAGGCGTCTACACGATCGACGGGGTGGAGTACCGTCCGTCCTTCCAGGTGGTCAAGGACACCCTGAAGGATCACACCCCCGAACGGATGTCGGAGATCTGCTCGATTTCGGCCGAGACGATCCGCCGCATCGCCAAGGAATTCGGCGAGGCCGCCTGCATCGGCAGCACCATCAAGATTGAAGGCAAGGAATATCCCTACCGGCCGGCCGCGCTCAATTTCTATCGCGGGGCCATCGGCCACTATGATGGGGGGCTCGATTCGGCGGCCATGAAGCTGATCAACCTGGTGATCGGCAATATCGACGTTCCCGGCGGGCATATCGGGGTCGGTCTGGATCACCGGCTGCTCATCATCGAAGAGGGGAAGGACGGAATGCTCAAGCCGCAGCCGCACATCCTTCACCCGCCCTATGAGTTCGCCCCCAAACCGTACAGCTATCAACTCATGGAGTGGTATCCCATCGGCATCGATCCCGGCCATCTGACGGCGGCGAATGTCCTCGATCCGGAGAAATACGGCTTCGACTTTCAGCCCGAGGCGCTGATCATCGAACATTCGAACCCCCTGTGGAACCTCTCGGCGACCACGAAGGTCATGGAAGTTTTCAAGAAGCTCAAATTTATCGTCGCCATCGATATCATCCTCAACGAATCGACGGACTGGGCCGATATCGTCCTGCCGGACCTCTCCTACCTCGAATCCCACCTGCTGGTGTGCATCGAGCCGCCGATGGTCACGGGACACGTCTACCGCCGGCCGGTTATCGAGCCGCTCTACGACGGCCGCGACGCCACCGACATCTTTACCGAACTGGCCGATCGCATAGGGTTCCTGGCCGACTGGAACGGGCTGTTGAACTTCACTCTCTTCCTCACCCCGGAAAATCAGCTCGACCCGAATACCAGGTACTCCAACCTGGAACTGATGGACCGCATGGCCAAGAGCCGCTACGGTCAGGACAAGGGTCTTGACTGGTTCCAGGAGAACGGCCACACCACCCGCAAACAGACGCCGGAGGAAATGTATCTCCCCTACGCCCGGAAGGGGCAGAGAATCCCCCTGTACTTCAACTTCATCAAGGAAGTCGGAGACGACATGGCGCAGAAGATGAAAGAGGCCGAAGTCCCGTGGGATACCTCGGGCTATCTGCCGGTGCCGGTCTGGCGGGAGCATCACCCCCTGCATAACATGCCTGCCGAGTACGACCTGTACGCTTTCGCCTTCAAGGAGTGCCAGTCGAATTTTTCGGAAAGCACGACCATCCCCTGGATCGAAGAGGTCATCGGCTGTCAGCCCCTTCATCTCGGAGTGATGATCAACTCCAAGACGGCCCGAAAGAAGGGGATCAAAACCGGAGACATTCTGAAGCTCGAGTCCCCCTTCGGAGAGATCTCCGGGCGCGCCACCGTGTGCGAGGAGGTTCATCCCGAGTGTGTCGCTATCTCGAACACCATAAGTCGCTGGTCGCAGCACCCTGTCGGCAAGCAAAAAGTCTCCACGCATTTCAACAAGCTGCTGCCGGCCGACGTCAAATGGACCGACAGCATGAGCGGACATCTGGAGACGTCGACAAAAGTCAAACTCAGCATCATTTCTTGATGCTTTCGCAAGAAAGCAAAACAGCAGATGGCTAAGCAAAAAGCGCCAAATGCAAGGCGCGCGATTGTCGAGCAAGGAGGCGTACTTACTTACGTCGAAGCAGCGAGGGCAATTGCAGCAACGCAGCAGTTGGTGAATTTTTGCGACGCCCTCATTTCTTCATAGGAGAGAGGCCGCAATGCATTATGGAATGGTGATCGATCTCAAGCGGTGTGTGGGATGCCAGGCCTGTACCGTCGCCTGCAAGGCGGAAAACGGGACCCCGCAGGGCATCCTGTACACCAAGGTTCTGGACCAGGTTTCCGGGGAGTATCCCAATGTCCGGAAACAATTTGTCCCCGTGCTCTGCAACCACTGCCAGAGCGCCCCCTGCCAGAGGGTCTGCCCCACGGGTGCGACCTCGAAGCGGGAAGACGGCCTGGTATTGGTAGATCAGGACAAGTGTTTCGGCTGTCGCGCCTGCTATGTCGCCTGTCCGTACAACAACCGGATTTTCGTCAAAAAAGGAAACCTCAAGGGAGGGTATTTCGGCAACCAAAAAACCCCCTATGAGGAGGTGAAATACAAAGAGCACCAGGACGGGATCGTGCAGAAATGCACGTTCTGCTCACACCGGGTCGACGAGGGGCTGAAGCCCTCCTGCGTGCAGACCTGTCCGGCGGACGCGCGGATCTTCGGGGATCTCGACGACCCCGAAAGCCAGGTCAGCCGCCTGATTCGCAGCCGGGGCGGCAGACAGGCCCTGTGCGAAGACAATACCGATCCTTCTGTCTACTATCTGAGTTAGGAGAATGGCCATGGCCAGAAATATCCCCCTTGTAGTGGGTAACCAGTTCGTCGCTGGGTTCCGTCGGCAGACTGAGTGGGCGGGCCTGATCGCCAGCGCTTTCTTCTTCGGAAAAGTCGGCGCCGGCCTCTTTATGATTTCCGTTTTTAACGAGTCGCGGATCGGCATGCTGATCGGCTTATTGATCGTCCTCTGCGGCAAGGGCGGGGCCCACATGCTGTACCTCGGCAAACCGCTGCGCTTCTGGCGCGGCATGCGCCGTCCCGCAAGTTCCTGGGTCTCCCGGGGGTTCTGGGCGATGACTTTCATGCTGATCTTCGGCTTTTCCGCCCTGCCTCTGCCCGAAGGCAGTCCGCTGTTCATGCCCCTGGCGATCATCGCCGGTGTCTTCGCCTTCATCGTGGCTATTTACGACGGGTTCCTCCTGACCTCCTCGCCGGCCATTCCCATCTGGAATACGGCACTGATGCCGGTCATGTGCATGTTCTACGCGCTCTTGGGGGGAACGACCATGACCCTCTTCCTCGCCCATTTCGGCCTGATAAACCTGTCGATTGCGGGGGACCTGCTCGCGAACGTCGAGATGATTCTGCTGGTCGTCAACCTGATTCTCGTCGTCCTCTATCTCAGTGCCAGCATCAACACCGGAGCGGCGGGCCGGGAGTCTTTCGACCTGCTCGTCAAGGGGCCCTATGCCGTTCCGTTCTTCACCCTGGCCATAGGGATCGGGCTGGTCTTTACCCTACTGATGACCGTCATCGGCGGAGCTCATGCCGGGCCTGGGGTGGTGGCCCTGATCACCGTTGCCGACCTGGTCGGGCATTATTTCATCTTTTTCCTGCTGCTGAAGGTCGGAGTTTTCAAACCGGTGCTCGGGCACCTGAAGATCTGATTTCCAGGTCCCTTGGCCGAGCGGTTTTTTCCCGGCCGGATCGGGTGAGGCTGTCCGGTTCGGCAGGGCGAGGCGAAGCTGAAAGTGAAAGGGGTAAAGCGTGTTACAGATCATTATCCAGGGGCGAGGGGGCCAGGGCGCCCAGATGGCGGGAAAGATCCTGTCGGAGATGTATTTCCAGGAAGGCAGGCACGTCCTGTCCTACGCCACCTATGGCGGCGCCCGCAGGGGGACCCCCGTCAGTTCCCTGCTGCGGGTGGACAAAAAGCCGATCCGGCTGCGCTGCGACATTGAGAATCCCGACGTCATCGTCTGTTTCGACCCCAGCCTTCTGGATGGGGGGACGTTGCTGAAAGGAGCCGGGGAGCAAACGCTGGTGCTGATCAATTCAGCCCTTCCCGCGGAGACCTTCCGTCACCTGGGCAGCTTCAGGGTCATGACGATCGATGCAAAACACATTGCCAGGAAAAACCAGCTGGGCCGGATCGTCAATACAACCCTGGTGGGGGCGGCGTTGGGGTTGATGGGCTATGGCAATGTCGAATTGCTCAAAAAGGTGGTCGGCGAGACGAGCCCCGTGAAGGCCGAAGAGAATGTGGCGGCCTGCCTGGAGGGCTACCGCCTCGCCAACGAAGGGGGTTGTTGAATGGGCAGAGAAGAGAAGAAGGTTCCTTCGATCTGGACCACGGGATGGACCGACATCCTGCGGACCGGGACCTGGCGCAACGCCATCGCCGTGCACCAGAAAAGACCGGCGCCCTGCCACGGCGCCTGCCCCGTGGGAGGACAGATTCCGGTCTGGGTGCAGCAGCTTCGCAACGGAAACGTCCAGGAGGCTTGGCGGACGCTGGTGGAGCACAACCCGATTCCGGCCTCCATCGGCAGGACCTGCCATCATCCCTGCGAGGGCGGCTGCAACCGCAAGGAGCATGACGGGGCGGTTTCCGTCAACGCCCTGGAGCAGTATGTGGGGGATCTCGCCATCGAAGAGGGGTGGGAGCTTCCGGCACCTCCGGCCGAGCTCGACCGGAAGGTGGCCGTCATCGGCGGCGGTCCCGCCGGCCTCTCCTGCGCCTACCAGCTGCGGCGCAAGGGCTTCCAGGTCACCCTCTACGATGCCAATCCCGAGTTGGGGGGCGTGCTGCGTTACGGCGTCCCCGAATACCGCCTCCCAAAAAAGGTGCTGGCCGCCGAGGCCGGCAGGATCGTCGATCTGGGGATCGAGGTCGTCACCGGGCGCAGGATCACCGCCGCGGATCTGGAGGAACTGGAGACGCGTTACGCGGCCGTCTTCATCGCCTTCGGGGCCCACCAGCCGAAACACCTCCCCCAGTTCCCAGGTGGAGACGGGCGTGTGATCGACGCCCTCGCCTATCTGAAGAGCATCCGGCTCGGCTCTCCCCTTCTTCTCGGCCGGAAGGTATTGGTCATCGGGGGAGGGAGCGTGGCCATGGACGTGGCCGGATCGGCGCTGCGACAGGGGAGCAAGGTCAGGGTGCTCGCCCTGGAAACCAGGGAGACGATGCCCGCCCCCGCGGAAGAAATCGAAGACGTCCTCGAGGAGGGCGCCGTTCTCATGGACGGCGCCATGGCCAAAAGCGTTGCGGACACCGGCTCTGCCCTGAAGCTGCACTGCGTCAAGGTGAAGCTCGATCCGCAGGCTCCGGCCGGGACGATCCGCCCCCTGGAGGTGAGCGGTACGAACTTCGCGTTCGACGCCGATACCGTGATCCTGGCCGTCGGTCAGGACCCGGAGCTGGCAGACTGGGAGACCAGGGTCGCAATCGACAGGTCCATGGTCGTGGTGGATGGAAACTTCATGACCAGCCGTCCGGGAATCTTCGCCGCCGGCGACGCGGCCGGTTCCGAGCGTTTCGTATCGACCGCGGTGGGCGACGGAAAGAAAGCCGCCAACCATATCGCCCAATACCTGGGACGGCAGGCCACGGCCGTGACGGACCCCGCCGATGGGGAGTTGCCGGAGCCGCGGGAAGTGGCTATCGCGGATATCAATACCTTCTACTTCCCTTTACTGCCCAAAGGCGAGCGGGGCAAGGCCGATCCAAAGGACCGGAAAGCCGACTTCAGAGAGATCCGGCTGGGACTTGAAGCCGAACAGGCGCAGGCTCAGACCGAGCGCTGCTTCAGCTGCGGAAATTGCGTCGAATGCGATAACTGTTTCTATTTCTGCCCCGACATGGCCGTCGTGAAGGATGAGTCTTCACCGACCCATTACCGCGTCCTTGATCAGTACTGCAAAGGATGCGGGTGCTGCCTGGAGGAGTGCCCCCGGGGAGCGATGGGCGTCAAGGAGGAAACCAAATGAGCGCCGCCGTGAACAGGCTTCTTCTGAGTGGAAACCATGCCGTCTCCTATGCGGTCAAGCTGGCCAGGCCCAACGTGATCCCGGTCTATCCGATCACGCCCCAGACACCGATTCTGGAGAGAATCACCGAGTTCCAGTCCGACGGCGAGCTGGCGGCCGAGGTCATCACCATGGAGTCGGAACACTCCGCCATGGCGGCCGCGATCACCGCCTCCTTGACCGGGGTGCGCGTTTTTACCGCCACGGCCTCCCAGGGGCTGCTGCTGATGCACGAGATGCTTCATTACGCCGCCGGCGCGCGGGCGCCGATTGTCATGGCCAATGTCAACCGGACGCTTGGATCTCCCTGGGGCTTCTGGCCCGATCAGACCGACAGCCTGGCGCAGCGGGATTGCGGGTGGATCCAGTACTACTGCGAAAACGGGCAGGAGTCCCACGACACCACCCTGCAGGCCTTCCGCGTGGCCGAAGAAGTTCTGCTCCCCGCCATGGTCATCCACGAAGCGTTCTACGTCTCCCATGCCATGGAGGCGATCGAGCTCGTGTCCCAGGAGCAGGTCGACCGGTATCTGCCCCCCTTCGACCCGCCCCACCGCCTCGATCCCCGGATCGGTGAGTCCTGGGGCAACACCGTCTCCCAGATCATGTTCCAGAACCATCGCCGGGATATGAGCGAGGCGATGGACCGGGCCCTGGAGGCCGCAAAGCTGGCCGACCGGCAACTGCAGCGACTGGTCGGCAGGGGCCACGGCATCATGGAGCGGTACCGCTGCGAAGGCGCCGAATTCGTCATCGCCACCATGGGGAGCATGACCGGGACCGCTCGCGATGCCGTCGATGAGCTCAGGGAAGAGGGGCTGCCGGTCGGTCTTCTCAAGATCAAGCTCTTCAGGCCCTTCCCCCTGGAGGACGTGCGGGAGGCACTCGCCGGGATCCCCAAAGTCATGGTGCTAGACCGCAACTTTTCCCCAGGCCTGGGCGGCATCCTTTTTCAGGAGCTCAAAGCCGCTCTGTACGGGATGGACGGGGCTCCGCAAATCCACGGCTACCTGGCCGGAGTGGGAGGGACGAACATTTCGCCGGCCGCCATCAAGGAGATGGTCTGCAGCGCCATGACTGAGAAGCCGACGGCGAATTCCGTATGGAAAGGGTGATGACCAGATGAGCTATAAGATCGAGGAACAGAAGGTTTTCAATTCGGGCCATTCCGCCTGCCCCGGCTGCAGCGAGGCCCTGGCCCTTCGATTCATTCTCAATACCCTGGGGAGCGATACCATCGCGGTGGTCCCCCCCTCCTGCATCGCGATCATTTCGGGCCCTCAGCCCCTCAGTTCCATGCGCATACCCGTTTACCAGACGACCCTGGAGGCCAGCGCCGCCTCCGCCGCCGGCATCAAAAGGGCCCTGGTGTCGAAAGGCAATCACCATACCAGCGTCGTGGCCATCGCCGGCGACGGCGGGACCTACGATATCGGCTTTCAGGCCCTGTCCGGAGCGGCGGAGCGGGGCGAGGACATCATTTACATCTGCCTCGACAACGAAGGCTACATGAATACCGGCTCCCAGAAAAGTTCGGCGACCCCGTCGCTGGCCTATACGACCTCGACCCCCGCCGGAAAGCTGACCCCGAAGAAAAATGTCGCCGAAATCATGGCCGCCCACAAGATCCCTTATATGGCGACGGCCACGACGGGCTACCCCGACGACCTGGCCAGGAAAGTCGCCCGGGCCAAGGAGATCAAGGGAGGATTGAGATTCATCGTCGTGCTGACCCCCTGCATCGACGGGTGGGGGATTGCGGACAAGGCCGGGCCCAGGACTTCGCGGCTGGCGGTGGAGTCCGGTGTTTTCCCCCTCTATGAGGTGGAAAACGGCGAGAACTATACCTTGAATCACGGTCCAAGCGGGATTTCCGTGGCGGACTACGTCTCCGGCCAAAAAAGATTCCGCCACCTTTCCGTCGGGGAGGTTGATCTCATTCAGAAAGAGGTCGATCGCAATTGGGAGAGGCTGGAGGTGAAGTTTTGTTCGGAGGCTTAGGCAACATTGATACAGCTCGGGACCGCTTTTGCACGACGTGCACTTGATCCCAACGTGAATGATTAATCCTGTCTCTCTCCTGCCCTGATCGTCGGCTCTCCTCCTGTCGACTTCGCCGTCACCCCCAAAAGGGGTGGCGGCATTTTTCTGAAGCGGACAAGCCCCGGAACTATCCCTTATCGATCAAGTCGATGGTTTCTTCTGCCTGAGTTGCTCAACAAAAGCCCAATTGAGCTGTTCGGCACGAAGCACAAAGCCTGCTTCCTCCCGGTCGGTATTGTTGCAGATCAAGTCTTTGCAGTAAGCCGGGATTTCTTCCTGATCTGTTCCTGCAATTTTCAAGAGGATATCTTCCGTGGATGCGTCCTGCGGCATCTTCTCCATGAAAACGCGGGCGGCAGAGGGGTGGGAGACGAAATCTTCCGAGCCGGAGAGGATTATCCCGTAGAGAAACTCCACATCTCGTCCCATGTCCACGGGGTTGTTGGTTACGATCATGACCACCTCGTCGTGGGTCTTGGGGTCGGTCTCCAGAATAAAGTGCAGGTTGGAGCGAACCGGGAAGATGGTACCGCTGTAACCGAGAAACCTGTTGTCCCGAAAGTTTTTTACCTTTACTCTCAGGAATGGGTGGCACTCGCTCTCGATGCAGACGAGTGTCATGTTGACCTTGTCCACATTGTTGATCGAGTAGTTGTAAAGAATATAGTTGCCGCCGATCTTGTCGAACAGACGCTGGGTATGGGATCGAGAAAAACGAGAGAATACCGAAAGCCTGAGGCTTCCGCTCTGTCGCTCTTCGATCCGCTTGAGGAAAATATCCCTGTCGCGGTCGGAGATGCCGTGCGCAAGGCACAAAATTTTCACATAGTCGGTGAAATCAGCATACATGTCAGCCGGATTCAACCCGATCGCACGGCAAAAAAGATGCAGCTTGCTCTTGCTGGGACGGCTCTTTCCAGCCTTCCAGGACTCCAGAGTGACAGAGGTCAGGGTTCCCCCGAGCTGATCTTGAATAATGGTGGTCACCTCCCGCATGGGAACGACCATCAGGGAGATCTGAACCTTCGCCTCAAAATCCTGGATATCCATCAGACCGATATTCGCCATAGGCCACCTTCCCGCTTTTCGACTATTGTCAATCCTTAAAAACAAACAATGTTATATATATAAGGCGCTTCGATACCAGCACCGGATTTTAAGAATACCACTCCAAAACTTTTTTTGCAAAGTTTTAAAAAGGCTTGCAAAACGATGTTAAGTTATTGAAAATAAAACAATTTTTGTTGACACGGGTTTTCTTTTCTGATAAACATTGCAACATGAAAACCAGGGTGGCAACAGGAGATAGCGATATCCATCTGCTTGCTTTGAGAGGACTCTACAAAACACTTTTTTAGCGAGGCATTCCGATATGAATAATGCGCATCTGGCCGAACCGTTCAAGATCAAGATGGTCGAACCCATTCGTATGATTTCTCGGGAGCGGCGGGAACAGGCCCTGATCGAAGCCGGATACAACCCTTTTTCTCTGAGATCCAGAGACGTCTACATAGACCTGCTTACCGACAGCGGCACCGGTGCCATGAGCCATAACCAGTGGGCCGGGCTGATGTTGGGTGATGAGTCCTATGCAGGCAGCGACAACTTCTACCACCTCGCTGAATCGGTGGCCGACATTTTCGGCTACAGATACATGATTCCCACTCACCAGGGGCGCGGGGCGGAACAGGTTCTCTTCCCCCAGTTGATCAAGCCGGGACAATACGTTCTCGGCAATATGCATTTCGACACCACCAAGGCCCATATTGAGATGCCCGGCGGCCGCGCCCGCAATTTCGTTATCGATGCCGCTTATGACACCACCACCTACCACCCCTTCAAGGGCAATTTCGATGTTGAAAAAATGGAGCGATTCATCGACGATGTAGGAGCGGAAGCGGTCGCCTTCATCCTGATCACGGTTACCTGCAACTCTTCAGGCGGGCAGCCCGTATCGATTGAAAACATCAAGGCTGTCCATGCCTGCGCCAAAAAGCACGGCATCCGCCTTTTTTTCGACTCGGCCCGCTATGCGGAAAACGCTTACTTCATTCAGCAGCGAGAAGAAGGCTACAGCGACAAGTCTGTCAGGGAAATCGTCCGCGAAATGTACTCTTACGGCGATGGCAGTACGGTCAGCGCCAAGAAGGACCCGCTCGTCAACATTGGCGGGCTGCTCATATTCAAAGACGATGAGGAACTATTCCGGGCCTGCCAGGCCATGGTTGTGCCCCTGGAAGGCTTCCCCACCTATGGAGGATTGGCCGGGCGAGACATGGAGTGTCTGGCTCGGGGCCTGCAGGAAAGCGTCGATGAGGACTACCTGGCCTATCGTATCTCTCAGGTCGGCTATCTGGGCAACCGGCTGCGCGATGCCGGAGTGCCCATCCAGTACCCCACCGGCGGTCACGCCGTTTTTGTAGACGCCGGGAAGATGCTGCCGCATATCCCCAAGGGGCAATTCCCCGCCCACGCCCTGGCAAATGAGCTGTACATCGAAAGCGGCGTCCGTGGTGTGGAGATCGGTTCCCTGCTTTTGGGCCGCGACCCGGAAACCGGTGAGCAGCAGGACTCTCCCATGGAGCTGCTGCGACTGACCATACCGCGCCGTGTCTATACCATGAACCACATGGATGTCGTCGTCGCCGCTCTCGTCGCTATTCAGGACCGTGCTAAAGAGATAAGAGGCCTTGAATTCACCTATGAGCCTAAAATCCTGCGTCACTTCACCGCCCGGCTGAGACCGATCGAGACGGAATCTGCGGCGGTGGCGGGCATGATGTAGCAGGTCCCTGTCTGGTTCCATTCCCATCACTGCGAACCACCGACCGAAGGCGTTGGCGCCCGGTGCAAGTGGATCGCCCAAAGGAGAAGGATGATATGTTCAAAAAAATCGGTATGCACGTGTTATTGGGAACTTTTGCCGTCACCCTGTTGGCCGCCGGCGCCATGGCTGGTTCCCCGATCGAGCTGACTTACGCCAACTTCCCCCCACCGATGACCTTCCCAAGCGTGCAAATGGAGCGCTGGGCCGATGAAGTGGAAGCCCGAACGAATGGAAAGGTGGACGTCAAGACCTTTCCCGGAGGCACGCTGCTCACGGCCAAAGCGATGATGGACGGCGTGGTGGACGGCGTGGCCGACATCGGCTGCGTCGCCTTCCCCTACCAGCCGGGCCGGTTCCCGCTCCTCGCCGCGGTCGACCTGCCCATCGGCTTTCCCAATTCCAAGGTGGCCAATGCGGTTCTGTGGGATCTCTACAAGAAGTATGATCCCGCCTCGCTCAAGGGAGTCAAGGTCCTGGCGCTCTTCACCGCCCCTCCGGCCGCCATCATGTCCAAGGATCCTATTCGCAAAAAATCGGACCTGGCAGGGTATGAACTGCGCACCACCGGCGCTGGCGTTGCCCCGTTGAATATCCTCGGAGCGGTGCCGGTCTCCATGCCCATGCCGGCCACCGTCGAGGCCCTGCAAAGAGGCGTGGTGAAGGGTGTCCTTTCCTCCACCGACATCCTGATGGATTTCAAATTCGCCGAGCAGGTCTTCTACACGACCCGCGCCGACCTCCAGACGACCTCCTTCGGCGTCCTCATGAACATGGACAAGTGGAACGCCCTCCCCGCGGACGTGAAGAAGGTCTTTGAAGACCTGGCTCGGGAGCATTCCATGTGGACCGGCAATTATGTGGACGACCACGGCAAAAAGTCGATCGAGTGGTCGAAGGCGAACCACAAGCACGAGTACATCGAGCTGTCCGCCGATGAGTATGCGAGTTGGCACACAGCGATGCAGCCCATCACCGACGAGTGGTTGAAGACGACGGCCGAAAAGAACCTCCCCGCCCAGGCGTTCTTCGACGACCTTCTGCAGATGAAGGCGAAGTATGAAGCGGAATTAGGCAAATAGGCGGAAAGATGATGATCGCCGGGAGCCTTCGCGCCGAGCGGGGCTCCCAGCGTTTCCTTCAGGGAGATGTCTCTTGAATTATGTCGTTCGTGTCGTGGCCTGGATCAATCGCGCCCTCATGTGGGTGGCGGGCGTCGTACTGCTCGCTACCATGGTCATGGCTGTGATCAATATGATCGGCCGCCCCTTTAAAATGCCCATAGCCGGCTCCTTCGAACTGATGGGGCTTGGCGGAGCGCTGATCGTCGCCCTGACGCTGGGCTATTCCCAGGAGGGGCGAACCCATATCGCGGTAGATATCCTGTTCAACTACCTCCCCGCCCGCTTGAGGCACCTCTTCATAGCGACGGGAGATCTGGTCTGCTCGGCCTTCTTCGGGATCGCGGCGTGGCAGATGCTCCGCTTCGGTCGAAGTCTCTATACGACCGGCGAAGTCTCCGAAACCCTGGGGTTGCCCGTCTACCCCGTTGTCTATGCGGTAGCGGCAGGCCTGGCGGGGCTAGCGCTGACGCAGGCGGTGACAGTTCTGGCGGCAAAGGGAGGTCATGAATGGAGCCGATAACGATCGGTCTGCTCGGCCTCGCCGGGCTGATGTTCATGCTCTTCTTCACCAGGATGCCGGTAGGCTTCGCCATGGCATTGGTCGGCTTCTGCGGTTTCGCGGCCGTGGTCAACCCCAGGGCGGCCATGAGTTCGATGACCTCGTCGCTCTGGGAAGTCTTTTCCTCCTATGGATTGGCGGTGATCCCCTTCTTCATCTTCATGGGCAACATCTGCTTCAGCGCGGGGGTGAGCAATCGTCTCTACAAGACCGCCTACACCTGGAGCGGCCAGATCAAGGGGGGGATCAGCATGGCCACCGTCCTGGCCTGCGCCGGGTTTGCCGCCATCTGCGGATCCAATGCCGCAACGGCAGCGACCATGAGCGCAGTGGCGCTCCCCGAAATGAAGAAGTTCGGCTACCACCCCGCCCTTTCCACCGGCTCGGTCGCCTGCGGCTCGACGCTGGGGGTGGTCATACCTCCCAGCGTGGTGTTGATCGTCATCGGGCTCTCCACCGGGGAGTCCATCGCCAAACTCTTCTTCGCCTCCCTGATTCCGGGGCTGCTCCTGATGGCGCTGTTTATCCTGACGGTCTACCTGTTGTGCCTGCGCAACCCCGAACTGGGACCCAAAGGGCCCAAAACGACCTTCCGGGAAAAACTGCGCAGCCTGCCCGGTTCCATCGAGATGCTGATCCTCTTCGCGCTGATCATGGCCGGGCTCTACCTGGGGTGGTTCACCGCGACTGAAGCGGGCGCGGCGGGCGCTTTTTTCTCCATCGTCATCAGCGTGGCGGGTCGGCACCTGACCTGGAAGAAGTTCCTCTCCGCAGTCAAGGACTCGGTCGTGATGAGCTGCATGATCATGATGATCGTCGGCGGCGCGGTGATCTTCGGGCGGTTCCTCACGGTGACCCGGCTCCCCTTCGAGGCGGCCGACTGGGTCGCCGCGCTCCCCATTCCCAGCGTGGTGGTCCTGCTGCTGATGCTGACCATTTACCTGGTGGGCGGAGCCTTGATGGACGCGCTGGGCCTGTTGATGATCACCATCCCGATCTTTTTCCCCGTCGCGCTGCGGCTGGGATACGACCCGCTCTGGTTCGCGGTCGTCATCACGGTGATCACCACCATGGGCGCGGTGACGCCGCCGGTGGGAGTGAACACGTATGTCGTCGCCGCCATGGCGCCCGATGTGGAAATAGGGACGGTCTTCCGGGGCGTGAGCTGGTTTATGGCAGCCTTCGTCGCCTGCATCGGCCTCCTGATTTTTTTCCCCGCCATGGCCACCTGGCTGCCCGCGCTCCTCGGCTGAGATGAGGTTTCATCCCGCCGCGCGGCCCCGCCGGATTTGAATTAAGGCCTGGAGTTACTGATGAGCGTATCCGACAAAATCAAAAAGAGCATCGAGGGTTCTTCCTGGATTCGCAAGATGTTTGAGGAAGGGGCGAATCTCAGCCGGATTCATGGGGCGGAAAATGTCTTCGATTTCACCATAGGCAACCCCTCCGTCGAACCGCCGGCAGCATTTCGAGAGGAACTGCTCAAGATCGCCAATCATCCGCAGCCCGGGATGCACCGGTATATGAATAATGCCGGCTACGAAGAGACCCGCAGCGCAGTCGCCGAAATCCTCTCCGAGACCTCGGCGGTCCCCGTCGGCCCGGAGCACGTCGTGATGACCTGCGGTGCCGGCGGCGGCCTTAATGTCGTCCTTAAAACGATCCTCAATCCTGGGGAAGAGGTCCTCATCCTCGCCCCCTTCTTTGTCGAATACAAATCCTATGTCGACAATCACGGTGGAACAACCACGGTCGTGTGGACCGATCGGGAAACCTTTCAGCTCGACCTGGCCGCCATCGATGCGGCCATCGGACCCCTGACCCGGGCCATCATCGTCAACTCCCCGAACAATCCGACAGGGGCTATTTATCCCGAGTCCGACCTCAGGATCTTGGGGGATCTTCTCCGCCGGAAAGAAAAAGAGCTGGGACGCACAATTTTTCTGATTTCGGACGAACCCTATGCCAGGATCCGCTACGACGATTCACCGGTCCCCTCCGTGTTCAATTTCGTGACCAATTCGGTGGTCGTCACTTCCCACTCGAAAGATCTGGCCCTCCCCGGCGAGCGTATCGGCTACCTGGCCGCCAACCCGGCGATGAATCAGGTCGGAAAGTTCATGGAGGGGGCTGTCTTCTGCAACCGGGTGCTGGGTTTCTGCAATGCTCCAGCCCTGGTGCAAAGGCTGGTGGCGAAGCTGCAACGGGAAAGTGTCGATATTCAAAAGTACCGGGAAAAGCGTGATCTGCTTTATGAGCATCTGACCGCTCTCGGCTTCCGGATGGCCAAACCCGGGGGCGCTTTCTACCTCTTTCCCCTATCCCCCATCGAAGACGATATTGAATTTGTCCGCAGGGCTCAGAGATACAACCTGCTTCTGGTTCCCGGAACCGGCTTCGGCGCACCCGGATATTTCCGTATCGCCTACTGCATCGATGAAGGGATCATCCGCCGCAGTCTCCCGGCCTGGGAAAAACTCGCCAGGGAATTCTTTTAACGAGGTTTTTAGAGGTACCCCGATAGCCCACAACTCGAGTCCCGGACATCATGGGTCAAAGGGTTGTATCAAATAAAGGAAAAGGAGAGAAGAAACATGTCCCAATTCGCAAAAATGGTAGATGCTCCCGCCGGGAGCAAATTCATATTGCAGGGGAATCTGGCTTTCGCTCTGGGCGTCATGCACGCCGGATACCACAGCGCGGACGGCTATCCGGGTACGCCCAGCACGGAGATCATAGACAAGGCTCTTGCGAAAGTGCAGGACCGGATCAGTGTTGGGTGGTCGGTCAACGAGGCGGTCGCGGTAGCCGTCGGATTCGGCCGAGCCATCGCCGGCGACGACACCCTGATCACCATGAAGACCCCCGGCGCCCTTCAGGCCGGAGACACGATCACCACCTCGGCCTTCTACAACGCTCCTTCCGGCGCGATCGTGCTTCTGGTCGCATCGGACTACGTCCCTTCCAGCACTCAGCATGTCATCGATCTGAAATATCTGTTCGCCTCGTCCAGAATTCCGGTGCTCGAACCGAGAAACCATCAGGACATGTACGAGATGCCGAGGATTGCGGCCGACATCAGCAGAAAATTCAACACCCCCGTCGTCATCCTGGCCAATGGGGTTCTGTGCCATTCGGAGGCCCTCGTCAAAACGGGTGAAAGCCGCAAGGTTGAAAGGCGGGAGGTCCCCCAGGACCTGAAGAGCTGGATGGGGATGCCCTATCTTGCGCGGATGAACTACAACAAGGCGACGACCGAGAGAATCCCCCAGTTGGTCGAATGGCTGGAGTCGTCCGACCTCGTCTGCGAGACCGAAGGGACGGAGAACTGGTCGATCATCGCCGGCGGAGAAAGCAACATCATCGTCCGGGAAGCCCTCAACACTCTGGGAGTCAGTCCTTCGATCCTCTCCCTGGCCGCCCTGTATCCTATTCCGGAAGAGAGAATAAAGGCTTTCGCCTCCAGGTCGAAAGGCAGGATCCTGGTTTTCGAGGACGGGGACAAGTTCCTGGAGGAAAAGATCAGGCTCCTGGGGATCGACGTGGTGACCAAGGGCAAGTACAGCACTATAACCGAGTGGACTCCCGAGGCCGTGATCGATCACATCACCCGGCATGTGGAGAGCGTGAAATTCAGCCGGCCGGAAAGCAGAAAACTCGACATACAACCGATCATGAGGCCTCCGTCGATCTGTCCGGGATGTCCGTACAGGGCCTTCGGACTCACGGTCGACAAGTTGAGGAAAAAGGGGAAGATTTTTTCCAGCTTCGGGGACATCGGCTGTTCCACCCTCCTCTACTTCCTCAACGCCATCGACACCTGCCTGTGCATGGGCGCATCCGACTCCATGAGACAGGGCTTCGTCCTTTCACGGCCCGAATACGCCGCGAAGACGATCTCCCTGATCGGCGACTCCTGCGAGTGCCACTCGGGTCTCGACGCGACAAGGAATGCGGTCTTCAGGAACACTCCCGGCGTGAAGATCGTCCTGGACAACCGGGTCACCGCCATGACCGGCGGCCAGCCCGCCCCGAGTTCTCCCTCGAACCTCGCCGGCGTACCCAACCGATTCGACCTCAAAAAGGCCCTGGAAGCCGAGCAGGCAAGGGTCGTCGCGGTCGACTCCTATGACGTCGCCGCCGTCGAAAAGGCGCTTGTCGAAGCTCTCGAACTGGCGGAAACCGGGGTGTTCTCCACCCTGGTTCTTGAAGGCGCCTGCATCAACGAAGTAGCGGGGAAGGAGAAGGTCAGAGGGGTGGAGGTGAACGGGGCTCTCTGCAAGAGTTGCGGCATTTGCAACATGTGCCCGGGGATCGAACTTGACGAGGAAAAAAATCCTCACTTCACGAACCTTTGTACCAATTGCGCCGAGGGCGAGCAGGTCTGCATGCAGCTGTGCCCCTTCGACGCCATCGAGTCGATGAGCGAGCCTGGGATCATGCAGGCCGCGGACACCCGTCCCGCTCTTCAGGAGATAAAAGCCTACGGAAGAGTGGAGATGGACAGCGGGAACCTGCCCGAATCCCTCAGACTCGCCATTCGGGGCATCGGCGGACAAGGAAACCTGTTCTTCGGAAAGATTCTGGCGGACATGATGCTCGATACGCCCTACGCCGAGAAACACATCGTCAAAGGAGACACTCACGGCATGGCGCAGCTTGGCGGCCCGGTCATCTCGACCTTCAGCTGCGGCAACGTTCACTCTCCCGTCCTTGCGCCCGGTTCCGCCGACGTTCTGGTGGTCATGGAGATGAGCGAGGTCCTGAGGCCCGGATTCCTGGAGCTGCTGAAGCCGGACGGGACCATCCTGTTCAACCGCTTCAGGGCGCTTCCCCCGAAAACCAGACCGGAGGATTACCCGCAGCTGGAGGATATCGAGAAGGCGCTGGAAGGGTACAAGGTAATCACCATCGATGCGAATCGGGTGGCCTACGATCTGAATGACAGGACGGGGAAGACAGCCAACGTCGTCGTTCTCGGCCTCCTTTCGACCATAGAACCCTTCAACCGGATACCGAAGGAGGTCTGGCTCAAATCCCTGATGAAGCATTCTCCGAACGACTTTGTGAAGTCGGCAAATCACACCGCTTTCATGGGAGGGGTCAACCATGATCAATAGGGAGCTGATCGATCCGAAATCGATCGTCATTGTTGGGGGCTCAAACGACCGGTCCAAGGTCGGCGGTGCGCTCATCAAGAACCTGACCGAGAAGAATTATAAAGGGAAGATCTACGCCGTAAACCCGAAAGAGACCGACGTCCAGGGGTTCAGATGCTTCAAGACCGCGGCCGAGCTGCCCGATGTCGAAATGGCGATCATCTGCGTCGCCGCGGCCTACGTGAAGGAGACCGTCGAAGAACTGGCAAACCACAAAAACTGTAAAGCCTTCATCATTCTTTCCGCGGGATTCTCCGAGGTCGGTCCCGAAGGGGAGAGCCTCCAGGGCGAGATCCTCGAAATCATCAACAGAAACGCCGGCTCCCTTCTCGGCCCGAACTGTATCGGCGCCCTGACCCAGCACTATGCCGGCATATTTGCCGGCCCTGTCCCCAAACTCGACCCCAAGGGGTGCGACTTCGTCTGTGCCTCCGGCGCCACCGCCGCATGGATCGTCGAAAAGGGGATGCTGATGGGTCTTTCCTTCTCGAGCATGTTCACCGTGGGCAACTCCGCCCAGATCGGGGTCGAGGAGGTCATCGAGTACTGGGATGAAACCTTCGATCCGGATAGCAGCTCAAGGATAAAGCTCATCTATATCGAGAGCGTCAGCCAGCCCGCGAAACTTCTCAGGCACGCCTCCTCCCTCATCAAGAAGGGGTGCAAGATCGCCGCAATCAAATCGGGCAGCTCCGAATCGGGGAGCCGCGCGGTGACCTCTCACACCGGCGCCCTTGCAAGCCCCGACAGCGCGGTGGATGCCCTTTTCAGAAAAGCCGGAATCGTGCGGTGCCACGGGAAGGAAGACCTCGTGACCACCGCAGCGGTCTTCTGCCATCCGGAACCTGCGGGCAGGAGAGTGGCGATCGTCACCCATGCAGGAGGTCCCGGGGTGATGATGACGGATACCCTCGAGAAAGGCGGGATGCAGGTGCCCCATCTGGAAGGGCCGGATACGGAGGAGCTTCTTTCCGGTTTATTCCCCGGATCGAGCGTTGCAAACCCCATCGACTTCCTTGCAACGGGAACCCCGGAGCATATCGGCCTCATCATCGACGCCATGAACGACAAGTTCGACAACATCGACAGCATGGCCGTCATCTTCGGATCTACCGGGCTTACCGACATCTCCGAAGCCCTGGATGTGATTTCCGAAAAGACCAGGACTTCCCGGAAGCCTGTCTATACGGTTCTTCCCTCCGTCGTCACCGCGAAGAAGGAGGCGGATTACTTCCATGAGCTGGGGAACGTTTCCTTCTCCGACGAAGTGCTTCTCGCCAGAGCCCTGGCGGCCGTTGCAAAAACTCCGAAACCTGCAGGCGAAGTAGAACTTCCCGAGATCGATGTGAAAGCCGTAAGAACCATCCTCGACGGATGCGAGGATGGGTACATGCCCCCGGAGAAAGTGCAGGCTCTTCTCGACGCCGCCGGGATAGACAGAGCCGGTGAAGCCGTGGTTTCGAGCAAAGAAGAAGCCGTGGAGAAAGCGATGGAGCTCGGTCTGCCGGTCGTCATGAAGGTCGTCGGCCCGGTTCACAAATCCGACGTCGGGGGGGTTGCTCTCGATGTAAATGATGTCGAGTCGGTGGAGAACGAATTCGAAAGAATGATGAAAATAAAGGATACCACGGCCATTCTCATCCAGCCGATGCTTTCCGGCACGGAACTTTTCGTCGGCGCCAGTTACGAAGAAAAATTCGGCCACATGATCCTCTGCGGCCTTGGCGGTGTCTTCATCGAAATCCTGAAGGATACGGCCGCGGAGCTCTCCCCCGTGAGCAGAAACCAGGCTTCCGAGATGATAGCATCCCTTCAATCCTACAAGATCATTCAGGGGACGAGAGGCCAGGAGGGGGTCGACGAGGCGAGGTTCGCCGACACCATCACCCGCCTCTCCGCCCTCTGCGAGATCGCCCCCGAGATCCGGGAGCTCGACCTCAATCCCCTCCTCGGGACGAGGGAACGGGTGGTGGCGGTCGATGCGCGCATCCGGATCGGGATGGGAAATGAGAAAATCGGAATGTGGCCGCCAGTCAATTGCAAGCAAGCCAACAGCCTCGATTTATACCTCTCTCAACCTTGATGCGCGGCCACCGAGCGACTTGGCATAGGAGGCGGAGAGCCACTCCGTTAGACGAAAATCTCGGCCATGGGTTGGGCGGGATTTTCGTATTCGCTCTGAAGGGGCGGCGGATTTAACGCCTCCCCGAGGCTCAATTCCCCGATTTACGCTCAAGCCGATACGCAAGCTGCGGCCGGGTCAAACCGAGCATCCTAGCAGCAGCGGAAATATTGCCGTTTGCCTTTTTCACAGCAGCCTCTGCCACCAGCGTATTGGCCTGCTCCAGCGTAAAATTCCCGCTCAGGATGGCTTCACAAAAATCCTTACCCAGCTCCTCCTGCTTGACACTGAGCCCCCCGCTGGCATCCAAGCCGAATTCAGGCCCCTCATTATTGTACGACGGAAACATGTGATTGATCTCAATATGGGTGCCGTTTGGTGCCAGCATGACTCCGCGGTCAACAACATTCTGCAGTTCTCGGATATTACCAGGCCATTGATAGGCGAGTAGTGCCAACTTGGCCTTATCAGAAAATCCACGCACCTTTTTGCCATTCAACATGGCAGACTTTTTGAGGAAATTCTTCGCGAGAAGTAAAACATCTAAACCTCGATCTCTTAATGGTGGGATATTGATCTGCAATGCGTTGAGCCGGTAATACAGGTCAGCCCGAAATTTCCCTTCCTCAACCAATTTTTTCAGATCGATGTTGGTTGCTGCCACAAATCTGACGTTTACCTTACGTGATTCTGTGCTGCCAAGACGCTCCACCTCTCCTTCCTGCAATACACGCAAAAGTTTTGCCTGTGCCGAGAGAGGCAGATCACCTATCTCATCGAGAAAGAGCGTTCCTCCATTGGCCCGTTCAAATCTTCCGGGCCTTGAGGAAAGTGCGCCCGTAAAGGCACCTTTTTCAGCACCGAATAATTCGGATTCTACAAGGTCATGAGGAATCGCAGCGCAATTAATGGCGATGAACGGTTCCTTGCAACGATCACCTCCGCTGTGAAGGGTGCGGGCGAAAACTTCCTTACCAACACCTGTCTCACCCTGCAGAAGTACAGTAATCTGGCTAGCAGATGCTCGGACAGCGAGCTCATAGGCAGCAAGGAAGGCCGGTGAATTGCCAACTATATCTGACGTATGTTTTTGTTGTTTACCTAATGCTGACCGCAGCTGTACAACTTCAGTTTGGAGACCCATGAGTTGTTCAGCAATCGACTCCTTATTCAAAAAAAGCTCAAACTCGCTCGCGTCCTCCCATTCCTCGACTGGCTTGCCTACAAGGTAGCAATTATTTGCCCCCGTACTGAAACATTGGATCTCTTTGCACAAAATTGGCTTACCCATGAAAGCAGTACAATAGCCACTCGCATACCCAATCAAATTCCAACACACCGGTGCCGAAGAGACCCCATAGTCTCGAAGGTGTGCCTCGGCCTCCCAAGAATTTTCCCAGATGCACTCAACGTAAAAACTGCCTAATTTCGAGTCTATTTCTAACTTAGTAATGGTGGTCTTCACAAGTCCTTCCAGTGTTATAAGGATTGGGCCGGCCATGAAGGCTTCGTGAAGATTAGTGTGTTCCTTGTTTATGTGTGCAAGTTCAAAGTCTCGGACCCCTGAAGTATAGCCCATTCGCATAAGCACACCTCGCGCATGGTTAAATCCAAGGATGTCGATCAACTCTCGTCGCATCAGGGCATTCGCATCGGCATGAACGAGAAGCATCCGATGCTCGTGTAGCCATATCTGACCGGTATCACTACAAAAGCTTAACTCTGAACGCAAATTGCTTCGGAAAGTATCGTTAGGAGCAGGCTCTTTTATCCCTTTCTCGCTCTTTCTCATCGCAAACATCCTTTTCGTTAAAACAGTGCTGCCTAAGACAATCCTTGATCTTATCAAGAAAGGTGATGGTCACGTCAATATCAAGCCTATGCGATAAACGTTAAAACATTGTTTCACTATAGCATCAAAGAGGGTCGAAACAGGAAAAAAAATAGACAACTATTTTTAATTGGCTGTGCTTAACTATAAAAATACACTTTTCCCTAACCACCATTTCTTAAATTTCCTTTGGCGACATGAAAGTTTCCTTATGTCACAAGGACTTGTCTCAGATGAAGACCAAATTTCATTATTAGATAAAAGAATAGAAAATGGTGGGCAGATATTGAGGATATGATGAAAATAACGGCGGGCTGGTGGCGATTTTCCTATGAGTCGCAAGCTACATGCACTTACCAATACCCGATAACCCACATGAAATAGCCAACTTACATCAATATCCTTCTTTCTGCACTTCTGTACCAACCCCCAAAATTTAAAGACAAACCCAGAAAGCGAAAAAACTACCAGCGATTCTTTCGAGGGAAAGAAAATCAATTTATAAATTATTGTTTTAACAATATTTTTCTCCAAATGCCTTGCTTCTCAAAATGGCTTAAAAATCTGAGGGATTTTTTTTATAACGATGTTTGGCACGTGACCTGCTAAGAACATGAGCATAGGAAAAACCGCCGGGAGGAATATAGGTAGATGCCTCTAGGGTGTACAGATGAAAGATTCCGAAGTTTCAAAAAAAATGGACATCCACTCCGCTACAGTGGCTCCGGACACGAAAGGAGGTTTGAAGATGGGGAAAAAAGGTAATTTGACTAAAGGGCTGAGATACTCTTCGAACGATGATTTGTATCCTACGGAGGTTACATTTAGCAATGGATGGAAAGTACGTATAGCGTATTCAGAGGATATGAAACTTTATATACGCGTAGAACGTTTATTGCAAAATACACATATCAATTGATACTAGAGATATAAATATAAGGACAACTCTTTGTTAACGGTATAAATAAACATATTTAAAGAGTCTATTTCGATGAAAATACCACTTATAACAGAGATCCAAAGATTTTGTTTACATGATGGGCCTGGCATAAGAACTACTATATTTTTAAAGGGATGCCCTCTCCATTGCCCTTGGTGTCACAACCCAGAGTCTATTAACCCCAGGCATGAGATTTATTATCACACTGACAAGTGTATTGCATGTGGTCAGTGTGTAAAAATCTGTCCTTCGGGCTCGCTACATATGATCCAAGGTTTAAACAAGAAGAGGGCCCTCACTTTTAACAGACTGAAATGTAACTCTTGCCTCAAATGCATTAAACATTGCCACTTTGGTGCGATGAGATCGTAGGCAAAACATTAGATATTGGTGACATCGTTCGGGAAGCTGTAGCTGATAAGATTTTTTATGAGCACAGCGGTGGAGGCATCACAATAAGCGGCGGCGAACCGCTCCTCTTCCCAAAATTTTCCCTTGAACTGGCCCGTCTTTTTAAAACAAAGGAAAATCTTCACATAGCCCTTGAAACATCTGCTTATGCAGACTGGGATATGATCGAACCTCTGATCAAGTTTGTTGACCTATTCATTGTTGACATCAAATCAATGGATCCAAACAAACATCAAAAAGTCATAGGCGGGTCCTTGGAAAAAATCCTAAGAAACATAGAAAGACTTATCGAATCTCAGGCAAAGGTTCTAATACATCTGCCTATCATACCAAGTTTCAATGATTCAAGCTCGGAGCTGGAGGCATATGTTAAATATTTAAGCCAATTTTCAGATAAGCTCTCAGGAGTTGATATTTTGCCATTTCACTCTTACGGAGTTGTTAAATACAGACAATTAGGCCACAAGTACGAATACAAGAAGTTTAAAGACCTATCAGAGCAACAGGTTAAACCGCTTTTTAACTCTTTAAAGCAGATTGGCCTGGATCATGTTACGATAGGTGGAATTTTTGGAACGAGGAATTGTGAATACAACCTATTTAGAAAGGAGGATAGACATGAATGTCTGTGAATGCAGCATGTATTTTTGTCTAGATCACCCACCCAAGTCCGTAAAGGAGGATAAATGATGAGTACATGTAAAGAATGCAGGTGGTTTTTCCAGGTTCCAGAGAATGCTGGTGATTATCAACCTGGAAAGGGGGATTGTGTGACAGAAAAGGAAGATAGTAAAGGCAAATATTATCTATCTAAGCCAACAGTCAACACTTCTGAATCATGTCAACAATTCAAAAAGAGGAGGTAACTAATGGCAACGGTCGCAGAATCAATTAAGTATCGAGGCAAAAAAATAGAATTTCCGTTAACAAATCCACAGGAAATCGAGATAGCAGATGAAGCGCTGCATGAGAACCTTGCCCGTCCGAGTACTGAAAGAACTAAAAGACTAAAGGCACGTTGTAGATGGAAACATGCCGCTGCCGGTGAATTTGTAGACAGTGATGTTAGGGCAGGCATAGAAAGGATGCGTTTTATCACTGAGGCACATAAGGCTAGCGCAGGCCAACCGGAAGTAATCAGAAGAGCATTGGGCCTTCAAAATATCTTAAACAAGAGCACCTTGGTTCTACAGCAGGACGAATTCATTATTGGCTATCACGCAGAAGATCCTGAGATGTTCCCTCTCTACCCTGAACTTTCTTATATGGCCGTCCAGGACTACCTCATGAGCGACTATGCTCCTCAGCCGGTAGAAGAGGCGGCTGAAATTAACGAATACTGGAAGCGATACAGTATGCAGGCGAAGGGAGAGCGCTACTTTACTCAAGAAGAGCTCTTGCAAATGTACCAGGTAAGCACCATGGAAGCTCCAGGTTTTGCTACTGGGTACAACAGCATCTGCCCACCTTACGAGACAGTCGTGCAGGACGGTTTGCTGAAGCGGATAGAGATGGCAAAAGGAAAGATCGAGCATGCCCAAAAAGAGATGCAAAAAATCCCTTGGAATGCGACAACCGGGCTCGACTGGATAGGAAAGATCGATGTCTGGAAGTCAATGATTATTGCAGATGAAGCAGTAATCAACTGGGCTCGGCGTCATGCCCGCCTGGCCAAAATCGTCGCCGAGAATTTCGAGCCAGATCCAGCAAGGAGGGAAGAGCTGCTGGAGATTGCCGAAATAAGCCACCGTGTGCCCGCAGAGCCTTGCAGGGGTTTGAAGGATGCCTTTCAGGCGAAATGGTATACGTACCTCATCTGCCATGCCATCGATCGCTATGCCAGCGGCTACGCCCATAAGGAAGATGAACTGCTGGAGCCTTACTACAATATCAGCGTCAAAGAAAAATCTTTTCAACCTATGACCTATGCCGACGCCGTCGAAATGGTTGAAATGGAACGTTTGAAAATTTCTGAACATGGTGCCGGAAAATCCAGGGCGTACCGCGAAATTTTCCCCGGTTCCAACGATCTTTTCATTCTGACCATTGGCGGGACCAAGCTTGGCTATGTGGATGCCTGCAGCGACATGACCGACGCGATTCTCGAAGGGGCGAGGAATATCAGGACCACGGAACCGTCCATCGTGTTCAGGTGGCATCCGGTCGGCCGGGAAAAGACCAAACGCCTCGTTTTCGAGTGCATCCGCGATGGTCTGGGCTACCCATCCATCAAGCATGACGTCATTGGTACGGAGCAGATGAAGTATTACAGCAAGTTCAGCAAGAACAACAACGGCGCAACCGATGCCGAGGCCCATTACTGGGGCCTGGTTCTGTGCATGTCTCCCGGCGTGTGCGGCAGGCGCAAGACCCACAAAACCAGGTCCGAAGGTGGCGGCTCGATCTTCCCGGCCAAGATGATGGAAATCGTGCTGGCTGACGGATTTGACTGGTCCTATTCCGGAATGCAGCTGGGCCCCCACACCGGTGATCCTACCGAGTTCAAGACGTTCGAACAGTTGTGGGAAGCCTTCAGGGCCCAGTATGCCTACGCGACGAGCAAGGTGATCCGCGCCAAGGACATAATGCGCTATTTCGAGTCGAAGTTCCTGCAGATGCCTTTTGTCTCCAGTATCGACGATGGCTGCATGGAGTTGGGCATTGATGCCATGGAGCTTTCCGAGCAACCGAACGGTTGGCACAACCCCATCACTACGGTCGTTGCCGCCAACTCCCTGGTCGCAATCAAGAAACTGATCTATGACGAGAAGAAGTACACGATGGCCCAGCTCGTCACTGCACTCCGGGCAAATTGGAGCGGCTTTGAAGACATGCGCCAGGAGTTCCTGAATGCGCCCAAATGGGGAAATGACGACGACTACGCCGATGCCATCATCAAGGATTTTTACGAAGATATTATTGGCGGCGAGATGTCGAAGATCACCAATTACTCGGGCGGCCCCGTACTTCCGGTAGGTCAGGCGGTCGGACTCTACATGGAAATCGGGTCACGGACAGGCCCGACCCCGGATGGTCGTTTCGGGGGCGATGCCGGTGACGACGGCGGAATTTCTCCTTACATGGGCACGGACAAGAAAGGGCCGACTGCAGTACTGAAATCAGTTTCCAAGGTGCAGAAAAATCAAAAGGCCAACCTGCTCAATCAGAGGCTTTCCGTGCCGATCATGCGAAGCGTCCATGGGTTTGATATCTGGAAATCCTATATGGATACCTGGGAGAAACTCAACATCGACCATGTCCAGTTTAACTGCGTAAGCACCGCAGAGATGAAGGCGGCACAAAAGGAACCCGAGAAACATCAGGACCTCATCGTCAGGGTTTCGGGGTTCAGCGCCCGCTTTGTGGATATCCCCACATATGGTCAAAACACGATTATTGCCAGAAACGAGCAATCTTTTGGTTCAAATGAGCTTGAAGACCTGAATACGGAACTGAATTAGGAATCCCCTACCAGGAGGCATCCAGAAGAGGATGCCTCCTCGTTATCTAGGCAAGGAGGAAACAGTGAGCGCAACGACTAATCACAAAATGATGCATGAGGAAATTGGAACCAAAAAACCTTGCCGTAGCTGCAAATGGCAAATAGCCGATCCCACCAATCCGCTTCGGGGACAATGCACAGTCAACAGAACTCCAATGGGTGGCGTGTGGAAAAGATGGGTAACCGACGTGAACAATATGACCTGCGGTAGCCACGAGGTCGGCAAGCTCAGCTTCCGGGAGCATGTGTGATCCCGGAAATCCCCTTCCCAAACCCTAATCACTTTCTCCTTGACTGGGCCGGAAATTACGCCTTCTGGGAAGGGAGGCTAGGAGGATTGAATGCAACTGTATGATGTCGTCGTAGCCGGCTCCGGGCCCGCAGGCTCCTGCTGTGCCAAGGCACTTAAGGATGAAGGGTTCAGTGTCCTTGTCCTCGAAAAAGAATTCCTCCCCCGACACAAGACCTGTTCCGGTGTCTTGTTCGGACAGACCCAGGAACTCGTCAGGACATATTTGGGGGGCGATGCTCCGCCTGAGGTCTATTGCAGCAACAAATACGTGCAAGCGGACGACATCTGCGAATGGGATGATGAACGAGGCTATATCCCATATACCTGGGAAATAGACAAGGATGGCAAAAAGTTCTCACGTACCTATCAGAACATCTGGCGAAACAAGTTTGATAAATGGCTGCTTGATCAATCGGGTGCGGGGTACCGTGACGGTACGCGTGTCAAAGCCTTTGACAGCAGCGGGAGTTTTGTGAAGGTTCATGTCCAAACGGCTCGATCGAACGAATCGTCCGTCTTCACCTGCAAGTACCTCGTGGGCGCAGATGGCAATGATTCGACCGTGCGGCGTTTACTCAGAGCACAGACTCCGGAATCCGCCCAAAGGCAAAGGCTCGCATCCTTTCAGAGTTATTACAAAGTGGGGTCTCTGGGCTCACTAAAGAAAGATGGTTGGACCGTCTTCTTGAGGCCTGACATTGGGGATTACATCCTGTGTGTCCATCAGAAGGATGAATATCTGGTTATGCATGTGGGTGGGGTAGATGGGCGCAACCTTCGGGATTCTATGGAGAAATTCAAAGAACTGCTTTCGAGCCGCTTCGGCGTCACTTTTGGCGAACATTGGCGGGACGAGGGTTGCATGTGTGAACTCCTGCCGATCTTTATGGGCAAGGAGAATGTGCTCCTTACCGGCGAAGCGGCTGGCTTTATCTACCTTAACTGCGAAGGAATCAGCGCGGCCATGGATAGTGGCTACCGGTGCGGAAAGGCCATTGCCCGGTCACTACGCTCCGGCGGCAAGTCCGCAAAAGATCTCTATACCGAAGACTGTCAGGACATCCTGCGCCATGTCGAAAAATGTCTGACTCAAATGCATTTTCTGGCCTGATGACTTTACCCGTCATTACTTGATCGGGGAGCCTGGTATTGCAAGGGTTGTTCACAGCCGTGAAGGAAATATAGAGAGATCATTTCCATCTACTTCAGTAAGGTACAAATATTATGTCAGCAAACAGAAAAGAGAATTTATCGATACCTCCGGAAGATCCATACTTCTATGTGAGCAAAGATCTTGCCGACATCTTCGAAAAGATCAACCTGCTTTCGCAAAAAAAGCCGGTGAACGTGCTGATCTCCGGCCGTCAGGGGTGTGGTAAATCTTCGTTGGTAAGGCAATTCGCCGCTATCTACCAGCGCCCCCTGTCGACCTTTCAGGTTGGGATTCTTTCCGAACCGGGTCAGCTGTTCGGCGAGTACGCCCTGGAAGCAGGAGAGACGAAATACAGGCAGTTTTTATTTCCTGAAGCCATTCAAACGCCCAACACAGTCATTCATCTCGAAGAGATCAACCGTCCGGAGCATCCCAAGGCTCTTAACATGCTTTTTTCTCTCCTTTCGGACACTAGGGACGTCTGGTTGGAAGAGTTGGGTCATCTGAAGGTCGCAGAGGGCGTTGTCTTTTTCGCAACGTTAAACGAAGGGGAAGATTTTGTCGGAACCGAGGTGCTGGATGCTGCACTCCGTGATCGTTTCTATTTTTTGCTGATGGACTACCTACCGAACGAAGTCGAAAAAGAAGTCCTGATTATGAAAACGGGGATCAATCCGGAACAGGCCGCGGACATCATGGCCGCCCTGAACTTTCTGCGCGGGCACGGCGACCTTGGCATGGACGTGTCCACCCGCACAGCACTTATGTTGGGCGACATGATGGCCGTCGGCGCCACGCTACGGCAGTCCTTGACGGTCAGCTTGCAGACAAACCAGGAAATACTCGAAACCATCCTGGCAGGTTTGCATTTCAACAAGGGCTACGATGAAAACGTTGTTACCGAATACGTACTGTTCGACAGCAATTTTCTGCAAAAGGCAATCTGAGGGCATCACATGCGTGGATGCGAATACAAATGCAACATAGCCCCCAAAAGGCGCCTCCTCGTAAGCGCGGAAGTCGGCCACTCGGCCTACTGGCGCAGGGACAAATCGTCCGTTGAATTACTGGAGCTGGCCAAGCTACTGGGCGGCATCCGCAAAGCCGTTTCGCACATCGGCAGAAATATCGGCTCCGTCGTCTGGGAAGGAATGCCCTACAAGACGGAGGATATTGCTCTCGACCCCTCACCGGTTCTAGGAGCGTACCCCATCCCAGCGGACAAGGCAGATATTGTCGTAGGGATAGCTGTACACGAAGCCTTTCACAAAACAGAATGGACGGATCATGTCATCCATATGGCACGCACAAACTACGCTTTGTCCCCAGTCTATAAATATAAATTTTCCAGATTCATCGAGATGGCCGAAAAGGTCTACGTAGACCTTATTTCGAATAGGAGTATCTACGGGGCCTACACCGAAAGAGCAAGGAAATGGGCGCAAAGAAAAGCCAAGAACGAATTCATCTCACCACCGACATTCATAGAACTTATGCATATATGGTGGGATATGGCGACTGACAGGGAAAAAGTCGCGTACAAAAAGGAATATGATGATCCCACAGTCGTTGGCATGGTGGGGCGTATTTCTTCTACCCAGTTTTACAGAGAGCCATTGGCAATTCTCAATGGCATTGTTGAAGGATTTGAGAAGGGGTGTTCATCACGATCAAGCGTAAAAGATCGCTGTGACTTTAGATTGGAACTATATGCAGCCATCTTCGACAAACTACTCGAAAAGGTGAAGTTTTGGCCAGCAGACCGAAGAGACCCGTTTCTTGTCTCTGGAGCCATCAGGGAAAATGATGAGAGGGAGGGCAGAGCTCAGGAAGCCGTCAGATCGATACTCCTCAGCTACGCGGATGAGATAGAAAGAAACCTTCAGAAGAAACGTGTAGATTTCACTGAGCAGGTGAAAGGGGTCGTTGCTAATTTTGGCGACATGGCCCGCGTCGAAGGGAACGACTTCGTTATGCCGGCAAGAAACACCGTTGACAACGCACTCCTCTATCAACTCAAAACCTTCTTCAGATCGCTTGCTCAACGTAACTTCAATTACAATAGAGGACTCAAATCAGGGAAGATCGATCGTTCAAGGTTGTTCAGAGTTGCAACCAACGGTTCAATTTTCACCATGAAAAAATTTTTTTTCGAACTCAAGAATGACATCATACTTCTCGTTGATTGCACCGGGTCCATGGCTGAACCTGATAAGTGGGCAAAAATTGAAACAATCTATCAGACACTTTTTTTGGCAATTCTCAGTTATAACTCTAATGCCAGAATTTTTGCTTACAACGAAAGAAAGGATACTTGCCGCATTACGGAAATCTACATGCAGGGAAAATTCTTTTCCGTTACACCCCACGGGAGGACAGCTTCCGGTGAGGCAATTATTGCCACAACTCTCTTCTTAAGAGACAGCAAACGGAGGCCCATTATCATTCACCTTACCGACGGTGCATCAAATTGGGGATGCGGTGTAAGTGATGCTATACGACACTGCGAAGAGAGTAAAATTCGTCTTTTGACTCTTGGTTTAAAATGTGACCCAATGAATAAAGATATGCTTCGAAAAGAATATGGCAAATATGTACAATTCGTTGAGAATTTAAATCAACTTCCGTTAGTATTTAAAAAGTTATTCAACTAAAATACATAAATACCAATTAGTATATTTAAATTATTAGCACACTGATAATTGTAAAGGGAGACCTAAGAAATGACATTTAGAAACCAGCTGGAGTCACATCCACGGAAAATCAAAACAGTATTGTTACTTTTAGCATTCCCGTTGTTGCTTATGGGCTGCGAGGCAAAGTTGGATCTTGACGGCGTCCATCAGGAGAGAACAAAGTCGGTACGTCGTACTGATAATTTTCAGGCTGTCGCAACCAATGAGGCTGTCGTTACAGTTGTCGGCGACACGGGGGTAATTATTACCAGCCCTAAGCCCAATGGCATTAAGGAACCACTGCAGTGGACTCGTACTGGGCTGATGGGGAAACCCAATCTTATCGACATTGACAGCTGTCCCGACAACTCGCTGATCGCGCTGAGCGTGGAGCAGCAAGTGTGGATCAGCATCGACAACGGCCAGGACTGGACCAAGTCAGATCTGCCTACCCGAGAAGACATGCTCTCCCTGACCTGCGCTCCCAACGGTGATTACTGGGTTGTGGGCAGCTTCACCACCCTTTTACACAGCACAAACCAGGGTAAGAGCTGGAAAGAAAACAGCCTCGACCAGGATGCGATGCTGACCAAAATTAAGTTCCTCGATGCGCAAAACGGATTTGTTCTCGGCGAGTTCGGTTTGACTGCCAAAACCGAGGATGGCGGTCAAAGCTGGCAACGCTTCGGTATGCTTCCTGCCGATTTCTATCCTCAGGACAGCTACTTTGCCGATCTCCAACATGGCTGGGCTGCCGGACTGTATGGGACGATTCTACACACCACCGATGGCGGTGCAACCTGGAGGCGTCAAGAGACGCCCACCGACTTTCCCCTTTACGGGTTTCATGCCGAGGGTGGCCGACTTTTCGTCTTCGGGGAGCATGGCACAGTCCTCGAACTGAGTGATCAGCGCTGGGTGGCTCTTGATACGTCACACCTCCACGCGAACGGTTATCTCCGTGATGGAGAGGTCCTCGCCGATGATCTACTGCTGGTTGCCGGTGGTAGGGGAACAATAATAACCACAAATACCAAACAGGAACAATAATCAGGAGCCCTAGCAATGCCAGACAAAACATCCGGAAAAGCTCATAAAATTACTCATCTGCTAAACCAATTAGACAAGCAGGTATTCTATCATCCCAAAATCGTCCTCGGGCTGATCCTGCTTGTGACGGTCTTCTTCGCTGCGCAGATCCCGGCTGTGAAGATCTATTCGGATTTTGCCGACCTACTGCCGCAAACTCACAGCTACATCCAGTTGCACAACGAAATCAAAGAGTCCTTTGGCGGTGCCAACGTGATAATTGTAGGCGTTGAGGTTGAGGATGGCGATATTTTCAGCAACGAAACCTTGGCCAGGATTCACCGTATTACCCAAGCGGTGGATAGGCTGCCAGGAATAAATCACAACCTTGTGACCAGTCTCACCCATCGCAACACCCGCAAGGTCTGGTTGACCAATGACGGCAACGTCAACTCCGAACCCTACTACGACCCTGCCCAAACAGACCTGTCGGCAGAAAGACTTGCAACCATTCGACAGGAGGTATCGGCCGACCCCCGTGTTTATGGCCCCCTGATATCGCCAGATCTGCACATGGCCTTGATCAAGGGCCAATTGAATGAAGGGAAGCTCGATTACGCTGAGACATTTAAGCAGGTTCAGGAGCTACGTACAAAGGAAACGGCCCCAGGAATCCGCATTTTTGCAACCGGCCAGCCGATATTGGTGGGCTGGGCATATCAATACCTGGACCAGGTCATTCAGATCTTTTTGTTTACCGCGCTGATCATGGTTCTCCTGTTAATATTCTATTTTCGGAATGTTTACGGGGTGCTGGTTCCGCTGGCGGGGGTGATTGTTTCCTGCATCTGGGGACTCGGCATCATTTCCCTCTTCGGCTACAACCTGGACCCGCTTGGCCTGGTCATCCCCTTCCTGATCAGTGCGCGGGCCATGTCTCACGGTATCCAACTGGTAGAACGCTACTACCAAGAACTCGCCATAGACCCGGACCCCCACAAAGCTTCCCGGAAGACATTTGAGAACCTGTTCCGCCCTGGAACCCTAGGTGTTGTTTCAGATGCCATTGGTCTGCTGTTGATCGCCATAGGTTCCATCCCCCTTAATACCAAGCTGGCCCACTACGCCTCCCTTTGGGCACTGTCCCTCATCGTCACCGTTCTGTTGTCGGTACCCTTGCTGTTGTCAATATTACCCAAACCGAAAGATACCTTGATCAAGCAGACCTTCTTTCGTGGGATTGGTACCTTTTGCGCCAGCATCATCAGCTCTAAAAAAGCGGCAGTAGTGGCATTGATTGGCGCAGGTGTCTTGCTGTGCGGAGGGTGGTTTGCCTCATCGAGGGTCGTTATTGGCGAATCTGAACCGGGTTCTCCAATCCTGTATCAGGATCATGACTACAACATCTCTTCCACGGAGATTAATGATCGATTCCCGGGGTCCGAGGAACTGTACCTGGTCGCTGAGACCGACAGCAAGGGAGGTATCAAGCGACCCGAGGTATTACATGCCCTGGGAGACCTGCAAAAGCACATGCTGCTGGACCCCGAGGTAGGCGGCGTCAAAGGCATTCAGGGGCTTGTAAAGCAGGTCAACCGACTGTTGCACAACAATGATCCACGGTGGGATCAGATCCCCAAGGATTCGTCGTACGTTGGCGGTTTGATGTTCACCTATATGATGTCCAACCCCATCCCAGGTGCCCTGAATGAGTTTGTCGATCCCAACGAACGAATGGCCAATCTCGTTTTCTATTACAAGGATCACCGGGGCGAGACGATCCGGCGTGCGATTCATACCGCTAAGCAGTGGATAGCCGAAAACGAGGGCAAGGTCGAAGGGCTGACAATACGCTTGGCGGGAGGCACCATTGGAGTAACAGCGGCCATGAACGAAGCGGCATACGAAACCAACCTCAAAGTGCTTCCCTTGGCGTTTTTGCTGATTTTCACCTTCGTCACCATCTTCTACTCCTCCCTCGCAGCCGGACTGATGATGTTTATGGCGATGCTCTTCGCCACCTCCCTAACCTATGGGTATATGGGAATGACAGGGATGGGGATCAATATTAATACCGTACCGATAATAGCCGTGGGTATTGGTGTCGGAATTGATTATTCAATTTACATGATGGATCGGATTCGGACTGAAATGGTGACTTTGAAATCCATTAGTTCGAGCGTAAAGCGAGCCATTACCACCACAGGCCAGGCAATCAGCTTCACGGTCCTTACCCTGATTTCTGGGATTGTCATGTGGGTGATCCTGTCTGATCTGCGCTTCCAGGCCGACGCGGCCTTGTTGCTTATTGTTATGGTCATTCTCAACGCAATTGCTGCAATGATTCTGGTCCCTGCGTGGGTGTTGGTGTTTAGACCGAAGTTTATCTGCGCTGCCTACGAGGACGAGGATGGAGTAATCCACTCTTTCTCCCCCTCTGCAGCATTATCGTCACATAAAATAGCACAAGGAGGTACGACATGCCCGGCAGAACAAGGACAATGAAAGCGACAAAGGTGCTCCTAGGTATGATCGCCTGCATTGGCGGCATGCTGCTGCTTACGACACCGGTAGGAGCGAAAAAAGTCGAGGTTGATGGCTTTCTTGAAAACGCCACACATGTCAGAGACGGACGGGGATTATCAAAATTTCGCAATACCGCACAGCTGGAGTTTATGAAGGAGATCGACAGCAACTTCTTTTCCCAGTTTTCCATCAATGGTGTATTGCGTGCCACTTATGATGGCGTTTATGATCTGAACGATGATGAATTCGGAGCGTCTGCAAGGGAAGACTATCTTGGGCAAAACTGGCACCCCCGAGGCGATGCAACAACCGGCCACCCGATTTTGGGCGGGAAACCCTTTCTCTCTGCTCCCGTGCCATTCCCCTGCGAAAACGATCCAACTCTGTGTAGGAATCTTGATGATTACATGGACCTGGATGAGGACGAGGCCAAGTTCCCGGAGTTCAATGATGAATTTGACTTCATAAGAGAACTCTATCTTGACACGGCCTACGACCTGTCTGGCGGCGATAAATTTGCCGTTCGCCTTGGCAAACAACAGGTTGTCTGGGGAAAAACCGACCTGTTCAGAGTGCTCGATGTCATCAATCCGGTCGATTATTCGCGCCATAACATTTATGACGAGTTGGAGGATATCCGCATCCCACAGTGGATATTGCAGGCTGAATCACGCATGGGACAAACCGGCATTTTCAGTGAGTTCAATTCCACCCTGGTATGGAATTTCGACAAGTTCCGGCCCAGCGTCCTCGGCCAGTCCGGCCAACCGTATGCGATCCTGGATGCCGGGAATTTCTTCAGCTCCTACCTGAATATCGATGCTCACCCTGTAGTTGGCCCCCTGTATCCTGGAGGACCAGTACCCATTATTCATGATGTTGATATCCCCAGCTGGAAATTAAGAAACACTCAAATCGGATTGAAATTTGAAGGTGTCTACAAAGACACGACCTTCTCTGCCAATATTCTGCATTACCGTCAGCAACTGCCGTCTCTGCATTTTCGAGAGCATCCGGCAGTCCCGGGTAGCGGCCTGCCCGCAACCGATGGGGTCTTCGATATTGTCTTCCCCAGGGTCAACTTATTCGGTGGTTCCATCGACTACTACTCCCAGTCGATGGATGCGGTTTGGCGACTGGAGGCCGTCTACACAAATGGCGAAGAACTTCCCCGCGATAAGGACGGACACAAAGAAACTGACATTGTCCGTTATGTAATCGGTTTCGACAAAAACCAGATGATTCCCTTTCTTAACAAGAAGCGCGCCTTCCTGATCTCTACCCAGGTATTTGGTCAGCACATCTTGGATCATGAGAACGATATGCCCGACTACAAAGACAATTGGACCGCCACCCTTCTCTTAAAGGGCTGGTGGTACAGCGACCGGATCAGCCCCCAACTCCTGATGGCGCGTGACATTCGAAGTGACGGGATGGCAGTTGCACCAAGCATCGAATGGCTTATGACCGACAATCTGAAGATAACCTTAACCGCCAATGTCAAATCCGGGGGCAAGAAAAAATTCGACTGGAGTGCAAATGATGCCTTGGCAGGAGAATCGCTGCCCAACGATTATGAGCCATTGGCTCGTTTTACTAACGGACCTATGGGCGTTGCCAACCAAGAAGATGAAATCCAACTGACCCTTCGCTACACCTTCTAATTAGACAAAAGAAAGGAAAAGTGCCATGAGAAACCAAATTATTCTGAACCTGATGTACTTAACCCTGGCAGTAACTACGGCTTTGGCAGCGACCGAGGCGGATTTGGAAAAGACATTCTATCCTTACAAGAGCGGTGTCCCCTCCGCTGCCGGGATCACACCAGGGATGGTCATCAATGCAAGCAACTGGCAGGTTGCCAAAGACGTGCTCCCGGAGGAAATTCTGACCTATATTAAAGACGGCGACTATGTGATCACGGTCGGCGAGACCACCTCTTTTGACGTACATCCGGACTTTATTGAAGCGACAAAGGCTAACCTCAATCGAGCCAAGCTTGGCGACAAGGTTGGCGTTATCTATAATGCTGATTCTGGACTCCCCTTTGTGAACGAGCTCACCACCGATGATCCCAGGGCCGGTGAAAAGTTGATCTGGAATTTCAGAAAATCGTACTCCCAAGGGGATTCTTGGTGGATCAATCCCTGGTTCTGGCAGTACCGCAACATGAAAACCGGTCAGGTTGAGCGAAACCTGAGGTTTAACTTTCACTTTATGAAACTCAGCAATCGCACCAGGGTCGCCCCCTTTCCCGAATACACCCCTAACCCCGACAAGCTTTTCCGTAGCACCTATATAATGGCAGAGGAACCCTTTGATATAAAAAACACGCAGATTCTCATTCAGCGTTATCAAGATGATACAAAGTTAGATAATTCCTACCTCTACCTCGGTTACCAACGTCGGGTTCGCCGCATGTCCAGCGGGCAATATACAGATGCCTTTCTAGGCTCTGATATTACTCTTGAAGACTTCGAAGGATATAATGGCCGTATCAGCGATATGAATTGGACTTACAAAGGAACAAAAAATGTCCTAGTACCATATTATAACCACAATGAGATGCCCCTGGACCAAGAGATCTATAAAAACGATCCTGATGGCTATAAGATGATCGCTGTAACGGGCAAAGGCGGTTGTTTCCCAGATGTGACTTGGCAGCTACGGAAAATGTATATATTAGAATCTTCGCCGGTGGATAAAGCTCATCCGGTCAGCAAACGGATCCACTATGTTGATACCCAAACATTTGGTATGCCTCTCAATTTTATTTATGACCGCTCCGGGAAATTCTGGAAAAACTTTATTATCGGCTACACACATGCGGATTATGATGCGCCGCAAAACAAGGGAACCGGTGTCGCTATGTATAATTATTTCTCTATGATCGATGTTCAGGCCGATCACTGCACCACGGCAGAGTTCAAAACCATTACAAATGCCCCCGAAACAACGCCCGAATTGTTCTCGGTCCAGCAACTGCGTTCAGCTGGTCGTTAAAAGTCTCAGCCCTTATGACAAAACAATGATTGAGATTAAAAATCACATACATTCTTTTTAATTTTGGATGGTGTACAAAGTCATAGGAGAGGTACTGGCCATTTCGTGTAGGCCAGTACCTCTTATAGACACCTCTGCGGGAGTATTCGCCGCAGTGGTCGCTTTGCAGTTCTACGGACTGCGATCAGAGATAAAAAAACACCAATCATGTCTCTCTCTTCCTGTGAATTAGGTCTTATCTTTATTCTCATGATATTTATGCCAAGTTAAATCTCAAACATTTGTACGTTAAAAATGGATATAATCAAACTCATGGGTAAAGAATCGATTATAAATTATATACTGGATATAGAATGGGAGATGTCGATTTCATTAACGACGCGAAATGTTTGGGCTTGCCATAGTGATCCTTTCAAATTTAGGACAATAAGGAGTTGCATTTTAAAAGTATGGACATATGAAATGTTGGAGAACTATCTGAGTCACATTAAAAGTGCCAAAAACAATGGTCGAAATTTAATAACTGAAAAATATGATCGTATAGACAATTGTATTCCATATATTACTCAAAATCCTCTCATAATCGATATTGTAGCAATAAGTGTTTATTGGCACCGCGAACTACAAGTCAAGTATCCTATTTTATCTAAACTTTGTTGTCCCTATGTGAATGCTGCCGTCGATGGAGGCAAGCTTTGGATATTTTTACGAAGTGAACTGGAAACATATGGTGAGCGCACAGTGGAACTTTATTTTAAACACGCCATGAGCGCCTATCTAAATAAAAAGAACTTAACATCCGAACTATTGTTAAACCTCACCCAAAAAATTGGGTTAAAAAATCTCGAACAAGCAGAAAGTTACTTAAGAGAAAAGCAACTAAAAAACATATAGTTAGTTACGATAATACTGTTAGACAATGGATTTATCATGGCAACCACGTGGGATAAGACTGCTGAGGTCGTGGTCATCGGCTATGGCGGAGCTGGTGCAACAGCCGCAATTGCAGCCCATGACGCAGGAGCAAGCGTACTGATCCTTGAAAGCACTGACAAAGGTGGAGGTAATACGCTGGTCTCCTTTGGTGGGTTCATGTACCCCGAGAATTTATCTGACGCCTTCAGCTATCTTAAAACTCTCTATGAGTTTTCACATTCCGATAAAGACGATGAGCTTTTAAGGATTTTTGCTGAAGAGTCAGCGAAAACGGTCGATTGGCTGAAAAGCCTGTACAAGGGTCTTGAGCTTCAGGTCTATGGCGGCGCAAGCTATCCAGATATCAAGGGCGCCAGTTCGATAAAAAGATATGTTATCAAGGGCTTAAACAAGGGAGCAACCGCCTTTGCCCAGAACCTGTGGCAGATGCTCTCTCATGCCGTACAAGAGCAAAGAGCCATCCAGATTCTGACGCAAACCCCTGCTAAAAGACTTGTTACCAATAGGGATGGCGCCGTCATCGGTGTTATTGCACTGGCGCAGGGGAAGGAAATCGCGATTCGGGCACAAAAAGGGGTCGTCCTGGCAACCGGAGGCTATGAGTTCGATTCACAAACCATCAAGAACAATATCAAAGGTGATCCGGTCTATTCGTTGGGGCACCCGGGGAACCGCGGTGACGGTCTGCGAATGGCGCAGAAGGTTGGGGCCAAGCTATGGCACATGAATGGCGTATCATGCGCCTTCGGGATGAAAGTGCCCGAGTTTGAATCGGCCCTGCTGATGGATATTGGAAATGCGGGGCAGATTTTCGTCGACAAATCAGGCAAACGCTTTATCAACGAAAGAGCGGTAGAAAGGCATGCCGGATTGCTGGCAGTCGACTTTTTCGACACTCACAGTCTGGAATACCCGAGAATCCCCTTCTACCTGATATTCGATGAGGTCACCCGGAGAAGGGGTCCCATTTCCCGAAAAGCTGGCTTAGGCTCTGCCGGCATACAATATGCCTGGAGTACGGACAACAGCGAAGAGATCAAAAAGGGATGGATTCAGCAGGCTGAGACCCTGCCCAGATTAGCTCAAAGACTGAATATTAATGAAACGACCTTGGTTGAGACCATTGAGCGTTGGAATGAAGACACTCGTCAGGGGAAAGACACTCTTTATGGCCGCGAGACTCCAGATAACCGTCACTCCGCAACGATCGAAAACCAGCCATTCTATGCCATGGAAGTCTATCCCTGCCTGCTGAACACACAAGGTGGGCCCAGACGCAATGAGAAGGCACAGGTTGTCGATGTCTTTGATGCACCTATTCCAGGGCTTTACAGTGCCGGCGAATTAGGATCCATGTGGGGTCTAATTTACCAAGGCGGTGGAAACATTGCAGAATGTCTCGCATTCGGCAGAATCGCTGGCACCAATGCGGCACGTGAAAAATTCTCACACGACAACGACAAAACAAAAGCTATCTGAGAGTCCAGATCAGGCACATAATCTTGCCAGCGCTGCCTTCTGGGTTTCTAGACAATTTTAAAGATGATCATCGCCACATCATCGGCGAGGGTGAAGGCGGTCAATTCCTGAAAGATCGCTGCCATAATCTCTCGTGGATGCCGTTCACAATACTCGGCAACAAACCTGCTCAACCGTCCGACACCGAACGACTTGCCTGTACTGTCCTCCGCCTCGATGATGCCGTCGGTACAGAGGACGAGAATGTCGCCGGCATCCACCGAGGTGGTAATTTCCTCAAAATGAACATCCGTTTTAACTCCCATAAGCAGCCCGTCGGCGTCTAGTTCCATGAAAATGTCTTCGTTGCAGCGAAACAGCAAGGGTCGGTTGTGCCCGGCATTGGCGTAGACAAGTGAATGATTTTGGGTATCCAGCCGCGCATAGAACATGCTTATCTGAAGTTCCGCCCTGGTCAGGTCATCGTGAAGTAGATTATTTACCTCTGCAAGAAGCTCTCCAGGCGAACGCTCGAGACCGACCCTGGCTTTGAGCACGCTGCGGGCCATTGTCATTAACAGCGACGAGCCGACACTATGGCCGGTGACGTCGGCAATTACGGCATCGACGATGCTTTCGTCCAGAGGGAAAAAATCATAGTAGTCACCCCCCACATGGGCCGCCGGCACGCAGCGACATGTCATGAGCATTCCCTGGAGCTCCGACGGGCACACAGGCAGAAACGACTGCTGAATCTCCTTGGCAATCTCCAATTCCCGGTTGATCCGCGCATTATCCAGAAGAATACGGGCGGCTCTTTTCTGTTCGGTGATGTCGCGGCCGATGGCTGAGATGGCAACTACTCTGCCATGCGCATCTTTGATAGGAGAATAGGTGACCGACATATTGATCAACTCCCCATCCTTTCTTCGGCGCACGGTTTCAAAATGTTCGACGTGTTCTCCGCGCAGGATCCTTTCATGCATTTGGAGTACTTCTTCTACATATTCGGCCGGGATCAACATCGTGATCGACTTGCCGAGCACCTCGCTCTCCGTATAGTTGAAAATTTTTTCCGCACCTTTGTTCCAACTTGTGATGATACCATCCACCGACTTGCTGATGATCGCGTCATCGGATGTTTCCACGATGGCCGCCAGCCGCAAGTTCTTCTCTTCGGCTCGCTTGCGTGAAGTGATGTCGGAGAAACTTCCACGGACACCGAGGTAATTCTCGCTGTCATCGAAAACAGGCTGGCAGACGTGGTGAATCCAGCGCAGCTCTCCGTCAGCACGAATGATGCGAAATTCGAGCTCTCCCAGCGCCTTTGTATGAGCAATATCATGCCTGTGGTTGTTCAGAAGCTGTCGGTCGTCCGGGTGGACGATGTCCCAGATCAAAGCAGGGTCGGCATCGAACTCCTCGGCCTGATGTCCGCTGATACGCTGGCAGGAGGGAGAATTGTAAAGAAACTTTCCTTGCGGGCTTAGCCAGAACTCCCAGTTATAGGTATTGTCCGCAACGATCCGGTATTTGACCGCGGCTTCCCGCAGGGACTCGTCCGCCTTCTTGCGCTCGGTGATGTCGCGCCCTTCCGGCAGCAGAAGAACCACCTTTCCGTTTCCGTCTTTCACCGGTTTAAGCGAGAAATCGAGATAAATCAGCTTGCCATCCACCGTCGGATGGTTAGTTTCAAAACGGATAAATTCTCCCCGGGCCGCATCCTTGATGGCTTCGCGGAGCCGCTCCTGCTGTTCAGCTGCGTGGGTCCACCAGGGTGTTTCCCAAAAAAGCTTACCGACCACGTCGGATTTTTTGCCCCCAATGAAACTCAAAGCCATCGGGTTGACATCCAGCATAACTCCATCCGGCTTCAACAGCCCCATCAATAAAGATGACTGGTCGAACATGACGCGCAAGAGCGCATAATTTTCACGGAGGGACTCTTCCGCCTTTTTGCGCTCGGTAATGTCGCGCCCTTCCGGCAGCAAAAGGACTACGTTCCCGTGATCGTCCCTTACCGGTTTAAGCGAGAAATCAACGAAAATCAGGTCGCCATCCACCGTCGGATGGTTAGTTTCAAAACGGATAAACTCTCCCCGGGCCGCAGTCCCGATGGCTTCGCGGAGCCGCTCCTGCTGTTCAGCTGCGTGGGTCCACCAGGGTGTTTCCCAAAAAAGCTTGCCGATCACGTCGGATTTTTTGCACCCAATAAAACTCAAAGCCGTCGGGTTGACATCCAGCACAATTCCATTCGGCTTCAACAGCCCCATCAGTGAAGAGGACTGTTCGAACATGACACGCAAGAGCGCATAACTTTCTCGTACCTTATCTTCTTTGCGTTCACTTCCTCGTCGTTTTCTCAGGTAATCTTCAAGGAGTTTTGCTCGCATATCATAACCCCTCGCTTACGAGCAGTTCACGTTCGCAGCTGTAACGATCACGTTTGGTCACTTTGGGGCCAGGATAATCACCCTCCATAAAAGTATAACAAAGAGGTCTGTTGAAAAACCACTCTTACGCTCGCAGCATTACCATAGCCAGTCTTGGCTATTTTTAATGTACATAATGCTACGGGGGCCTGTCTTGGAGTTGGGGATGTGAGTTTTCAGAGCAGCTCACAGCTCTTTGCAATTTGGAGGTTGCGGAGGCCTCACCTAAATCAGGCGAGATCCACAATGCAACGTCTCAGGCTGGACAGAGGCTTGTACGTCGATGAGCGGCGACGGTTGCTACTCGCAAGGATTCGGAAAGAGGCCAAAATTCTCGAAAAATTACGATAGGATTTCGATATGCTATTGGATCACGCTACGAAAAGTTCAAGAGATCACCTAAGACAAGTAATATCCAAGATAACCAAGCCTGCAGGAAAGGATCTGCCCGGCGGCTTTGAGCGCAGGAAGGAACTCATTATGTATCTTCTCGTCAGTGAAGCGGTATTGAGGCCCTACTAAGCAAAGGGATGCCACTACCTTTTTAGCCTCGTTCAAAAGAGGTACGGCCAGGCTGGCCACACCTTCCCCTAAAATGTCATAATCATGACAGAATCCCTGTTCTCGGAGATCATCCATGTTTTCTACTGAAAAAGAGGATTCCTCCTCGGTGAACCTTCGCCTTAAAACGGCATCAAAGGAAAGAGTGATCTTTCCGGCGGCGCACTTGAAAAGAAAATAACGTTTCCCAACCAAGGGAATGGTGCTGACGGGATTGGAGGTATCGATCTTTTCTAAGAAAAGAATCTCTAGGCCAGTGGGCAGCGCAAGGTAAACGGTTTCATCACATTCCCTGACCAACCCCTCCATGACGGGTTTGGAAAGGTGCAGCAATTCCATGCGGGAAAGGAATTTTTGACCTACCTCATACGCTCCTAAACCCAAGCGATACTCTTTAGATGATTTGACCTTCTCAACATAACCCCTTCGTTCGAATGTCGTAAGAATTCTGTAAACCAAGGATTTGTTCATATTAAGTTTTTCGCTCAAGCGGGCGAGACGAAAGTTACCATCAACTTCCCCCAGAACTTCCAGTACATTAAGAGCATATTCGACAGATTTAATCTGACGTTCTATTTTATCCATTTGATAAAATCATTAGGTATGCCTTGCCGTAGAGAGGCAGAGACGCAGAATGGCGAACGCACATCCTGGAACCAAGCAAGGGAAAGGGTGGTATTGAGATCCATTTTTGCCTATTTTGCCTCAGTAAGTTCCAGCAGTGCCCTAACCGTCTTCGTAATTCCTTCCGATATCTCTGAAATCCGCTCAGCCAGCATATAGGCGGGTGTTGTGATGATCTTGTTCTCTTGATCAACAACAGATCCCGTAACCGCGCAGGATGAATGCCTGCTCCCGGTTGAGAGAATTGCCGAGGCGACATCGGTGTCGGTCCCTATAGTAAGACAGGGTGAATAATCTCTGCCGAGAGTAGCAGCAATGAGGACAGGAGCAATGCAAATAGCTCCTATCGGTTTTTTCTCAGCAGCCATCCCCCGCAAAAGACGAGATACTTCCGGGTCAATGATTGCGTCAACTCCATTGGTCGCAAAATTGGAGAGGTTCTTTGCCGCACCAAAGCCGCCAGGGAAAATTATGGCATCCAGATCGGAGACCTTGACGCTGGCAATGTCCCTGATCCGGCCTCGGGCGATGCGTGCCGATTCGACTAAAACATTTCGCTTGATGCCCGTCAGGCGGCCGGTTAAATGGTCGATTTCCTCAAGTTCGACGTCCGGAGCCATACAGATCGCCTCGGCGCCAAGCTGATCGATGGTCAGCAAAGTGAGGACCGATTCATGAATCTCGCTTCCGTCATATACGCCACAACCGGAGAGAACTACACCGATTTGTTTTTTCATAGAAGAGACTCCTATCATAGCCACTGCTTTCCAAACGCGTTACTTCGCCTCTCATCCGAGATATGACTGGGAAAAATCAACCGGCAAACAGGCTTCTTCCTCCACAAACATAAAAAACCTGCCCCGTGATAAATGAGGCTTCTTCGTTTGCAAAGAAAAGGATGGTGTTGGCGATATCATCATCTTCGCCTATTTTTCCCATAGGCTGTTTTTCGAGAAACGCCGTCCTGTTCTTTTCAGGCAACTCGTCCCACATCGGTGTGTGTATCAGGCCGGGGGCAATGCAGTTGACGGTGACTCCCTTTCTGCCTAGTTCCAGCGCAAGGGTTCTGGTCAGACCGACTAGACCCGCTTTGGCAGACGCATAAGGGGCTTGACCGGGGCCACCCAGCCATGCTCTGGAGGCGATATTGATGATGCGCCCCCAGCCTTTCCCAACCATGTGGCCGTGAACGGCCTGTGAGCAGAGAAACGCCCCCTTCAGATTGACATTCACTGTCACATCCCAGTCTTTTTCACTGAGATTCCTGAGCGCACCGGCCTTTTCCATCCCCGCGTTATTGACCAGGATGTCCAGAGAGCCGAACGTGTCGACAGCCGCCTGCACCATTTCGCTCACAGCCGACGCATTGCAGATGTCGGCAACCCGTCCCATGACTTCAAATCCCCTGGCCTTGAACTCTGCGACCGTTTGCTCCACCTTTTCGGGAACAATATCGTTGATAACGACCTTGGCCCCCCGTTCTGCCATCCGCATCGCGGTTTTTTTGCCCATCCCGCTAGCCGATCCGGTTATCAATGCAGTCTTGCCCTGTAAGGTTTCCATTCCTATACCTCCAAAGATATATCGTGTATCCGATGCACTAATTCCGACTTAAGCCGACATGGACGAATAGATACTTTTCCCACCGCAGACTATCAGATTCTGGCCTGTAACATATCCGGTTGACTCGGAAGCAAAATAGGCCACCGCATAGGCAATATCATCGGGCTTTCCAAGGCGCTTCACCGGCAAACGCTCCGCAGCTTGTTCCTCGGCATCGGCAGCCATCCCATCATCGGCCGTTTGAACGTCTCCCTTAATGACCTGATTGACCGTAATCCCCTCCTGTGCCAACTCTAGGGCAAAAGAGCGGGTCAAACCGAATATGGCCGACTTGGATGCGCTGTAATTCGAAATATTGGAAAAACCGAGATATTCCAGACTGCCGACATTGACGATACGGCCGTAATTGTTGGCCCTCATTTCCGGTATGATCCCGAGGCAGAGAGCAACCAACGGAGTCACGTTGGTGTTGATGGAGCGGGCCCATGATTCCAATGACGACTGCGATATGGGGGTGCCGTCCTTGTGATCGATATTGTTGACAAGAATGTCAATCGTCTTATAGGCCTTGGCAATTTTGACAGCGGCTTCAGCGACAGCGGCCGGATTTGCCAGGTCAACCGCAATCGTTTCCACCTCTGCCCCATCTGCCGCAAGTTTCTTGGCAATGGCCGCCAGTTTGGTCGCACCCGAATCAACCAGCAGCAACTTTGCCCCGTTTTTTGCCAGCCTGCTACATATTGCCAGCCCTATCTCGTTGGCAGCTCCAGCTATCAACGCGGTCTTGTTTCTCATGTGACTATCTCCCTGTGATTTCTGACTCGACATCAAACAGTAGGTTTTGCTCAACGACGATCACCCGCTTACCAGCCCTTGACCAGCATGTGCATGGTGCAGGCCGCATGCTCCGTGCCGGAGAGTCCGCCTCCGGTCACATGAGACATGGCGACCTTGGGTGTCGGACCGACCTGATGCCCGCCGCACTCTCCGCGCAACTGCTTGACGTTCTGCGCGATTTGAGCCGCCCCCGAGGCGCCGATCGGATGGCCGTAGGAGAGCATCCCGCCACGGGGGCTGACCACGCATTGGCCGCCATAGGTCGATTGGCCGTCGCGCAGGAACTTCAGCCCCTCTCCTTTTTTGCAGAGGCCCATGCATTCGTAATAGAGCAGTTCGGCGATGGTGAAAGCGTCATGAAGCTCAAGGATATCGACATCTTCCGGCCCAATACCCGACTCTTCGTAGAGTGCCTCGGAACAGGTCTCGGTGATGTCGTCGCCGGTGATATCCCGCGGAAAGTTATGATAGGGACCGGACTCGACAACGGCACCGGCAACTTTTACCGGTTTGTCGATGCCGAGCTTCTTCATCATCTCTTTGGAGCCGACCACGACGGCAGCGCCGCCGTCGGCGATGCCGCAGCACTGCTGGAGCGTCATGGGATAGGCTACCATTCGCGAGTTGACCACCTCCTCGACAGAGATCTCCCCCTTGAACCAGGCATGGGGGTTGTGGGTGGCATGCCTGCGGTTTTTGACCGTGATCATGGCCAGGTCTTCAATGGTGGCGCCTGTTTCATGCATGTAACGTGTTGCTCGCATGGCGTATTTGCCGGTCATGACCGCCCCGTGCATGGTCTCGATGTCGGAACGGGCGGCACTGAAGGCGGTGCCGGCCTGCCGGTGCAGGGTGTGGTTTTCGCACCCGACCCCGATGGAAAGATCGGTTAGCCCCGTGGCGACATCCTTGATGGCGCAGTAGACAGCCATAGCACCGGCAGAACAGGCACTCTGCACGTTGATGATAGGCAGTTTGGGACCGCACATGCCAAGGCCCCGGAATACCGTCTGGCCGGTTACCATGTCGTTGAAGCCGTTCCCCACATAGGCGCTCTGGATCATGTCAGGGCGGTCGATGCTCGAGGCCCGCATGGCCTGGAGAGCCGCCTCTCGCCCCAAGGCATCAAAATTGTCGGTATGCTTGCCGAACCTCGTTTCACCGACACCTGCAATATATACTTCACGCTGTAGCTTCATGTTGCTATCTCCTTTAAGCCGTTATGTAACAACGGATTACTCCGTGAAATTAGAACCTCATGCCGAAATTTTTTTGAACTTATAGCTGATAATCGGGAGATTATCGTTGTTCATCCGGATGGGGCCCAGCGTCAACTCCACTTCTTCGTCGCATTTGTAGGTATTGACATCCCCTTCGAGCTGGACAAAGATCCGCAGATTTTCGGGAAGATCCACATAAGCGAAAATATAGGGAGTTGCCAGCCCCGGTTGTCCGATATAGATGTCGGAAAAGCTGTAGACCTTTCCCCTGCGGGAGAGGGGGATCGTTTCGAACTCCTCGCTCCAGCAGTTGATACACATGGTTGTTTTGAAATCGATCTGGCCACATTTTTTGCATTTTTGCCCCTTCAGGTAGGGCAAGCTCCCGTCTTGGGGCACTTCCAGCAGATCGGGATGAAAAAAAGTAATGTCCGGCTCCTTCTCCTTGGTCTTTTTTTTCTGAACCTCTTCCTGACCCATGACTCTCCTCCTGTATGCTCCTAGCGTTCATTTGTCTATGGAAATGATTCTGTTCACACTTCCATCCGACTGCTCACCAACTCCGCGATGTCTTTGACTTTCTGTTCTTCGGTATGCTTTTTCAGGCCATCCGTCAGCATCAGCATGCAGAAGGGGCAAGCCGTCGCGATCGTGTCTGCTTCTGTATCCAATGCCTCCAGGGCTCTTGTCTGGTTAATCCGCGTCCCTTCCTCCTCGGTCCAGTAATTGCCACCGCCGCCGCCGCAACAGAAACTCTCGTTTCCGCTTCTCGGCATTTCGACAAGTTGTCCCACCGCGTCGACGATCTGCCGGGGTTCGGAGAGCACTTTGTTATGCCTGCCCAGGTAACACGGGTCATGGTAGCAGATGGTCTCTGTCCCTTTGGACAATCGTATGGCGCCCTTATCGATCAGGTCGCGGATGAAGACGGCATGGGGAATGACGGCGAATTTTGCCCCAAGCAGGGGATAGTGCCGGGTAAAGCTGTTGAAACAATGGGGGCACATGGTGATGACAGAGGAAACCCCCAGTTCATTGAATTCCTCGATGTTCTGTCCGGCGATTTCGGTAAAGAGGAATTCATTCCCCATCTGCTTGGCGGGGTCGCCCGTGCAGCGGTTCTCTTCAAGAATGCCAAAGGAGACCCCCGCGGTTTTCAGGATATGGACCATCGCTCGGGTGATCTTCTGCGTCCGCTCCTCGTAGGCCACCGAACACCCGATCCAGAGGAGATATTCGGTTTTGCCCTTTTCGAAGATGGGAACCTCCAGCCCTTTGCGCCAGTCGTTGGGCCCGAAGCCGGTTCCGATGAAAGGGTGATGCCTGGCCTCCAGGCTCCGGTGCGCCTGCCCCATGATGTCGGGTATTTCCGAGCGTTCCATGAGCAGGTGTTGACGCATGCCGAGAATGGCGTTGGGCTGGTTCACAGAGACGGGACAGGCCTCCATACAGGCAGCGCAGGTGGTACAGCTGTAGATGGCATCGGTTGATATAGCTTCTAGCACCGAATCGTCTTCCATCTTTCCCTGCTCCAGATACTCGGACAGAGTGACCATGACGCCCTTGGGGGAGAGGCTTTTTCCCGTCTGCGCGGCGGGACAGACCTCGTGACACCTGCCGCATTGCAGACAAGTGGAAGCATCGAGCAGGTTTTTCCACTGGAAATCGGCCAGCCTGCTCAGCCCCAAACTCGGAACCTCCTCGCCCTCTCCTTCAAAGGCTTCGAAATCAATGACCCCCATCTTGGGTCCAGGCACCGGCGTATCAAGGCCGGCATTAATGGGGGCGAGGACCAGATGCACAAGGGGGGAATAGGGAATATAGGCGATTAAGGAGATGGCGATCAGGCCATGAATCCACCACAGGTATCGATGAATTTCCGGGAGTGCGACGTTGACCAGCAGCAGAGCCAGTGCGTTCCCAACAAATGAGCCGGGGTCTGGGCCGGTTTGGGCGATCCGCACTCCCTCGACCAGGAACCCGGTGACAATTATGACGGCTATTACAACCTCTATCGTGATAAAGGCGGAGTTGGATTTGAAAATGGTCAGTCTCTCAGGTGGGAAAACCCTTCTCATCAACAGAAACAGCACTCCGACCAACGCCGCCACCCCGGCAGCATCGAGGGTTGCGCCCATGAACCAGCGGTTGAAGTCCCCCTTGAAAACGGGGAGGCCGAACAGCACATTCAGGAAGACCAGGGTGGTTCCTATGGTGAGGATGATCATTCCCCAGAGAAGGCACCCGTGAGCAATCCCCGTAAACAGCTTCTTGTAGATGCGGGTGCCCACTATGCCGTTGGCCAGGAAGGACCGGACGTAGAGCGGCCCGATTTTCAAAGCGCTAACCGGAATACCCAGCCTGATTCTCGACCTCCCTTGCTTTATGCGCTTCCAATGGCGGTAGAGCCCGTATACAAAAATTGCCATCGCCGGTATGGAAAGGAGATCGATCAGCAGGCCGAAGCTGATGTTCCAATAGGGGACCCGTTCCATCTCAGACGCTCTCCTTAAGGATATTGATCAGAGCGGGTACCGCCTTTTTGTAGTCGCCCACGATGCCAAACCGAGCTCGCTTGAAGATGTTCGCCTCGTTGTCCTTGTTGATAGCAACGACACACTTGGCGTTGGAGATGCCCGCCAGATGCTGGCTTGCGCCGGAGGCGCCGACGGCGAAGTAGACGCTGGGCGCCACGATCTTTCCGGTCTGGCCAATCTGCGCCCCAGGCGGCATCCATCCTTCATCGACCGCGCCACGGGTCGCCCCGACGGCCCCGTTCAACAGTGCCGCCATGTCGTTGAGTGTGGCGAAATTATCCCCGCCGCCGATGCCTCTGCCACCGGTTACGATGACCTCGGCATCTTCAAGGGGAATTCCTCTGTGTTCCTCTTCGATCTCCTCCAGCAATTCAAGCTTCTGGGGACCGACGGGGAGATCTACAGTCTCTGCCTTCCCTTCCAGCACTGTTGCTTCGAAATATTTGCGCTTGATGGTCAGAACCAGCGGCCCCGACTCCATCTTGTAGCGGGCGACGGCCTTGGAGCCATAGAGAGCCCTTTCGATGGTCAGATCATCAGTGACGCCGGTCACTTCAGAGAGAATGGGGGCCCCAAGCCGTACGGCCAGCGGGCCAGCAATCCCCGACCCGACGGCCGTGGCGCTCAGCAGAATCAATTCGTAGCCCTTCTGCCTTATGAGCTCTGAGAGGGCCGCCCCCGCATTCGCCCCCAGGGTATCGGAGATCCGGTACGCCTCTCCGTAGCTGCCGGGAAGATCCCCGAGCCCCAGAACGACAATATCCGGTGTCTCGCCAAATATCCTGCTTACGCTGACCAGTTCCCCCAGAATCTTGGGATTTGCCGTTTCAACGATCAGTGTTTTCATAGATACCGTTCCTCCTTGAGCCTTCTGAACAACGTACGGGCGGCTTCGTCCATGTCCTCGGCCGGGATAAGCTCGCAAACCGATTCGATCTTGGGAATGCTTACCGATATCTCGGATACTCCCATTGGTCTGGCTCCGATCTCCGGCAGCTTCTCCACCGGCTTTTTCTTAGCGGCGAAAATGGCCTTGACCGCCGGAATCCTGGGGACGTTTTCCGGGACGCTGGTGATCGAGAGGACGCCTTTGCCGCTCAGCTTCATCAGACGCTTTCCGGTTTCCGTGATCTGGGCGACCTTCCAGCCGTCGGCGACACTCTCAACGCTACAGGCCTGTGGTACAAATGGGTAATCGAGCATTCCAGCCAAGAGGCCTGGAACGACACCCCGGTCCATATCGGAGGACTGGCGGCCCGCCAGAACGAGATCGACCTCGCCCTGTTTGTCGATGGCCTCTTTCAAGTTTGCGGCAATGACATAGGGGTCATCCGAGGTCCCCTCCACAAGGACAATCTTGTCAGCGCCCATGGCGATGGCTTTCCTGAGGAACTGGACATCTTCATGGAGGCCATACGAGACTATCGTTAACCCGGCAGCATGTTTCTCCTTCAGCTGAACGCCCAGTTCGACGGCATTTTCATCGTAAAGTCCGATCATTCTGGCATACCGGGGATGTGCTCGATTCCCGACCAGCTCGAAGTCTGCCGACGGAACCTCATAATCAGGCACCACCTTTGCCAAGACGACTATATGCATATGCTTGCTCCTTCAGACGATAGTTTGGCTTCGTGTCAAAAACACTCTCCCCTTCCGGTGGACCGGTGCGGACCGGTCCTTCCAGAGGGAATGAAGGTTTTTACCTGCCTTCATACTGGGGGGGCCTTTTCTCGGCAAACGCCTTGAAACCCTCTTTTCGATCCTCCGTATCCCGCAGAGCGCCCCACAGCAGATAGGAAAAGTCGATGGCGTGACGCAAAGGCATGTCCATCCCCATGACAACGGCCTGCTTGGCTGCCATGACGCTCAACGGAGCGTTGCCGGCGATTTTCTCGGCATAACTTCTGGCCAGAGCCATGAGCTTATCCGGCTCCACCACATCGCTGACCAGGCCGATGCGGTGCGCCTCCTGGGCGTCGATGAGTTCCCCTGTCAGCAGCATCTTCATGGCCACGGCCTTGGGTATCGCCCGGGGGAGGCACTGGGTGCCGTTGAGTCCGGCAAGGCTGGCGACCTTGGTCTCGGTCAGTCCAAACTTTGCAGTTGTGCTGCAGATCATCAGATCACAGGCGAGGGCCATCTCGAGGCCGCCGCCCACGGCGTAGCCGTTGACGCAGGCGATGATCGGCTTCCACATCTGCATGTGCGGAACGATCGGCTGCCCCTCCTTGTAGTAAAGGGCGGCCATGCACTCGTCGGGGACCGGGGTCTTTTTCATGTCCGTCCCTGTGCAGAAAGCCTTTTCACCGGCGCCCGTCAGAACCGAGACGCGGATATCCGGGTTGGCCTTCACCTCGGCCCAGATCTCCGCAAGGCGCACCGTGGCCTCCGGGTCCAGCGAGTTCATCGCCTCCGGGCGGTTCAATGTGATGTAGGCAACATTGCCTTCCTGAACAAAATCGACTCCCATCGTATCCTCCTCGCAATCGTTCGTAGGCATGAATCCAACGTCCCCTGACCGCCCTACTCTTCCTCTTGGGCGACAATGAACGGGTTATATGGTTTTTTCTCCTTCAAGAGCTGCCGGGCGATGAGCCACCGATGGATCTCGGAAGGGCCTTCCACTATGCGCCAGATCCGCACATGCCGCGCCACGTATTCGATCCCCAGCTCATGGGAGACGCCGAGGCCGCCATGGATCTGGATCGCCCGATCGGCTACCCGGCTCAGCATCTCCGTAGCAGCGACCTTGACGCTGGCCCCCTCGATGCGCAGGTCCTTGTGCCCCTGGTCCGATTTCCAGGCAGCGTAGTAGAGCATCCAGCGAACCGATTCCAGCTCCATGGTCGAATCGGCGATCCAGTTCTGGATGGTCCCCCGATCGGCCAGCGGCTGGCCGAAGGTGAAGCGGTTGTTGGCCTGATCGATCATCATCTGGATCAGCCGCTCCGCCATGCCGGTGCAGCTCGATGCCAGCTCGATCCGGCGCACCCCGAAGCGGTTCTGCAGTGGAATGAAGGCCTTGCCGACCTCACCGAGGATAGCGTCGTCGTCCACCTCCACATCCTCCAGGATCAGGTCCCAGGTCGGCATTGGCCCGATGACCGGGATCTCCTTCCCCACCCGCACCCCCGGATGCTCCCGGTCGATGAGAAATGCCGTGAACCGGTCCTTGGTGGTGGCCGCGGGGTCGGTGACCGCGATGACGATGAAGAAGACCTTGTCGTAGTCGCACTTGCTGATGAAGGTCTTGGTACCATTAATGACCCACTTGCTCCCCTTCTTCACGGCCCGGGTCTTGAGGCCGCTGACGTCCGATCCGGCCCCCGGCTCCGTGCAGGCCATGGCGGAGTCGATCTCGCCGTTGCAGTAAGGTATGAAGTACTTCTCCCGCTGCCGGGGGCCGCAGCACTCGTGCAGGTAGTAGAGGTTGGGGGCATCGGGGGGAAGGGTGAAGCCGTGATTGGAGAAGCCGACCAGGCTCTTGGAGATCTCCTCCACCACCAGGGTTTTGGCGAGCATCCCCAGCCCCTGGCCACCGAACTGCTCATCCACCTCCAGGCCCCAGAACCCCAGGTCCTTGGTCTTCTGCATCAGCCGCTTATGATCCTCTTCCGGGATCAGGTGGCCCGGCTTTGTCCAGAGAGAGAGTTCGCGTTCCAGCAAGGGTTTCTCAAGGGGCATCAATTCTCTCTTGACGAATTCTTTCATCGCATCTTTGAGCATCATGTATTCTTCAGGGATACTGAAATCCATTTTCTTTCTCCTGGGAGTTATTTATTGAGATGGCTCCAATACTGATGGGCCTTCACACCAGCACATTTTCTTCAATAAGCGTGTTCACTTCCGCTTCCGTATAATCGAGCATCCCCGTGAGCACCTCCAGGGTATGCTGGCCCAACAAAGGAGCAGCAGCTTCCATGCGTAGCGGGGTTTTTGAAAAGCGGATCGGCGCCCGGTTGTACAGTGTGCTGCCCATAACCGGATGGTCGAGGTAAGACCAGAAGCCCCGCTGCCTCAGATGCTCATCCTCGATGGCTCCCCTGGCATCATTGACAACCCCCGCCTTCACGCCATTTTGAATCAGCTCTTTCATGAGGTGCTCGGCATAGAGCCCTTGTGTCCATTCTTCGATACGGCTGTTGAGCTCAACCTCATTCTCCTTTCGGCCCTTGAGAGAAGCAAATCTTGGCTTCTCGGCCCATTCGGGATATCCCATCACCTTTTTCAACGCGACCCACTCTGTTTCAATAAAGACCGCGATGGCAATCCATCTCCTGTATCCCAGAGTCGTGTATATCCCGTGCGGCGCCGCATCCGGATCGCTGAATCCAGCGGGTCCCAGGGTATCGCCGTTTGCCGCATAGGCCATTGCACTGGTGGGTGCCATGCTGATGGCGGATTTCAGCTGGGAAATGGCCACCGTCTGCCCCTTCCCCGTCCGCTCACGATCGAGCAGCGCGGCCATGATGCCGAACAGCGTGTGACTGGGCGCCATCACATGGTCCGTGTAGTTCGTACCGGTACCGAATGGCCTCTCGCCAGGAAAACAGGCCCGGTCGGTCAGCCCGCACAGCGCGTTCAGATTGACTCCGAAGCCCATATAGCTCTTCTGTGGTCCGGTCTCTCCCTGCAGGCTCATGGTGACGTAAATGATCCGTGGATTAATTTCCCTGACGTCTTCCCACCCCAGTTTCCATTTCTCCATCTGGCCCACACGGAAATTGTTGATGACGATGTCACTCTTGCGTATCAGACGCACCGCGACAGCACGGGCCTTGGGATGGCTCATGTCGAGAGCAATCCCTTTTTTGTTGGGATTGCGGTTTGCGAAATAGCCGCTGCGCTCCAGCCCCTCGCCGATCCCATCCTTGAAGGGACCGCCCGTCCGCAGAAGATCCGGCCGGCTTTTACTCTCGATCTTGATAACCTCCGCGCCGCACTGACCGAGAACATTCGTCGCGATCGGCCCCGCTCCCACCCAGGAGAAGTCACAAACGACTATTCCCTCGAGGGCCTTCCTAAGATTTTGCAACATAAACCACTCCCTCTTTATCAAGCGCATCGATCTCGGCTTTACTGAATCCGCATTCGCCCAACACCTCGGCGGTGTGCTGACCAAATGAGGGGGCCGCGCCCAACCGCCATTCCAGGTTGCCAAAGACATATGGAGGTCCGGGACAGACCACTTCCGCCTGGATAGGATCGTGATACAGACGCTTCCAGAATTCGTGATAATTGAGCTGTGGGTTCTCAAGAAGATCTTTGCCGTCGCTGACGGGACTGATGGCGACCCGGTGAGCCTGCCCTGCATCGTAGAGATACTGCTTGGTGTGCTTCATGCTGAAGCGTTCGAAGATGCGGCAAAACAGCTCATACGCTTCTTTCGATTCCCGATAGCCCGGCTGAATCCAGTTGTCGTTGCCAAAAAGCTCCCATTCTTCCACGCCCTCGTCCTTCATCCATTGGACGAACGGATCCCACATGACCTTGTTCCTGCCCATGATTGCTACGAGAGCGACATACCCGTCTTTGCAGGGATGAATCGTCGCCGTACCCGCTTCCTTGCCCCTGCCCCTTCTTAACGTCCCCTCAAGGTCCCAGCATTGAGCCGCGGTCTCGAGGGCCATGCCGACAGCCTCCATACAGGACACATCAACAAACTGACCTATGCCCGTTCGTTGGGCGAAAAGAGTTGCAACTGCGCTCCCAACGGCTGCATAGACTTCGGCCATCCTATAGGCCTGATTGTCACAGGCCCTTACCGGCTTGTCGTTCTCAATTCCTGCCAGGTACAAAAAACCTCCAAGTGCTGAACAGGTCAAATCGGATCCAGGATAATTGCGATATGGCCCTAAGTGACCAAAAGGTGTAATGGAGGTTTGTACCAATCCGGGATTTACTGAGCTTAAATAGTCAAAAGAGAGGCCTAAATCTTCTAAATAACCAGGAATGAAGCTTTCAAATAATATATTTGCGCTTTTGCACATTTCGATAAAAACTTCTTTCCCTTTTTCTTTTTTGAGATCTAAAACCATTCCTCTTTTGCCTGAATTGTAATAAATATATTGCAGACTACTATTGCTTCCAGGCTTATTTTTATAAAATGGACCAACATGTCTCAACGTATCTCCGTTAATTGGTTCAATATGTATAACTTCAGCGCCTAGATTGGCGTAAAGCTTTGATGCATAAGGCCCTACTTCTCCAGTAAAATCCAATATTTTTAAGTTAGATAAAGACTTATCTTGTTCCATTACGTTTCTCCTCTATATTTAATCCATATCTGAATCTAGCAATAAAAGATTATCTGGTTATGCACTTCACTCAAGTTGTGGTCGGAGTCGCCGGTGCAAGAATCTCAGGCCAAATCTGAAGGATGGATGACAATATGTCGGGCGAATCCTTCGCCGCATTCAGAAGCAGCTTCTTTGCACAACCAACGCAGACGCCATGGGTTTCCGCAACTCCAGTTCCATCGAAATTGGTTCTGCACCAGGCACAAGCAGATGTCATTGTCATTACGCACTCCCGGGGAAAGCACCTTGTTTTTACCTTTAGTGCATGGGCGATCCAGGGTGCCGGAAATGGCCAACCTTTCGCCCATCGATTTGCTTTAAATAAAACGGCTGTCGTTTCTCCTTGCGGACTTAGAACGTAAATATGTATTGCTACCGAGGCAAATGCATTTGAGCTCACACAAAAGCACGCCATATGCCAAACGGTGTTATTACTTTTTAATCATTGGAATTATATCCCCAATGCCAAGACCTTGATCAGCACAAAAAAAGATGTAAATCAAGGTTCTTACAAGGGACAGGCCAGCATACATAATTTTCAAATAATGTTATTTTCTGTATGAGGGATACAGTAGGCGTGATTATGGCAGGAAGCAGATAAAACAGATGGCTAGGGAGCAGAACATGTTGATCTTTTGGGATTATTCGCGAAGAGAAAGTACATGCAAGAAAGGGTTAAGGTCGATTTTCCAGCCGATTTCATTATTTTCTAAAAATGAGGCAAAGGACCTTGATCTTTTATCAGATAATAAAAAATGTGAGAGGTTCCGATGTCGGCTAGTCGGAGGAGTTTCGGGTCAAGCGAGATCTGGCTCAGCTCAAACAGGAGCGCGCCATCCCCAAAAAGGCCGCCGCGTACTTTGACAAAAAGCGAGCCCACTGCCCCTCTGCTCTGCCGGACTCTGGAAGTTTCGTCAAGCGATTAGGGTGAGCTTTTTTCCGCAGGCGACAAGTCGATCTCATCGCGATGACCCAAGCCGACCGAGTTATCAATGAAAAAGAGACTGTGAGGAACGATCTTGTACCAGCGCACCCTGGCCAGAGCCTTGACGATGGCCGCAGGCGCCTGGGCCAGTTTCCCGACCACGGGGAACTTCTTTCCATACAAGCGGCGGGCCTTCTCCTCCTCTTCCCCCGAGATCTCGTGGGCGACCCCTTCGATCTGGACGCCCTTGATCTCCAGCCAGTCGGCGTAGTCCTCCTGGATGGTCACGGCCACCCGAGAGTTTTTCGCCAGATTCAGACAGTGTTGTGTAGTTGGCGATGAGAGAAAAAATAGGGTAAAACCATCGTTGACATAGAAGACCGCAGCTGCCCGGGGAGCCTGATCGGTACAGGTGCCCAGGGTCGCAACCTGATGGTCCCGAAGATAGTTCAAAACCGTGGCGTGCCGATTTGCTGTCATGAATCGCAGAGTACTTCTCCAAAAAGCTTTTGGCAAGGTACATGATCAACTTTTGGCAAGGTACATGATCAACTGCGCTACGAAAGCAAAAGCGCCGCGCTCCCATCTGATGGAAGTCGCGACGCTCTTTTTTCAACAGGTTAACAATCCGGGGTGGACTGCGCTCGAAACCCTCCGCGCACCACAGGATGGATTCTCCCGGTCAGGGCTTTACAAAGACACCCCCGTCCTCATCCCTTCCTGAATCATCCCGTTGATTTTCTCATCGACGTTTTCAGGGGTGACTTCGAGACGACGGCAGATCTCTTCGACCTGCGCAAGACGCCCGGGGATCTGCATATCACTCAACTGCCAGAAATATCGGTACATCTTTCCGATCTGGAAGAGCATCCGGTGTTCCGGGTCCATATCGATAAACTTCTGCGGAACGGACAGCAGCCTTTCCTTGTCCTGCGGCAAGGTCCCGTCGATTTCCTGAAAAAGGTTGAACATATGGTCGCTTTTGATCCGGCTGGAGATACCGGAGAGCTTTTCGATCAACAAACGGATTTCTTTGGCCTGAACCAGACCGGGAGCCCTTTTCCAACTCGTGTCGTCCGCGTTTTCAAAAAGCTTGAGGCTGTCCGAGATGCGCAAGGTCCGGAACCGGATGAAGTCGGGATTGATCCGGTTCAAGGCGTCCGCCGTTTCGACCGCATGGTCGTGCCAGAACTCGCTCCCTCCGATGCCGGTCAGGACGTATTCGGAGACTTCCATGCCGGCATTCCTGGCTTTTACGCCCGCCTTGATCTGGATCTCTTTGGTGACCCCCTTCCGGATCATTTTCAGGATTTTGTCGGAAGCGGTCTCCAGGCCGATATGAATCCTGTTGAGTCCGGCGTCGGCCATTTCCTTCAGATTTTCGTCGCTGATGCGGGCGATGGTTGCCGAGCGGGCATACGAGGTGATTCGCGCGGCCATGGGAAAGCGCGCCTTCACATGCCTGAGTACGGTGATCAGATCTTCCGGCTTCATCGCCAGGCTGTCGGCATCCTGGAGAAAAATAGATTCCATCCCGCTTTCAAGCCAGCTCTTCGCCGCAAAAAAGGCCTGCTGGTCTTTGGAGTGAAGATCCGCAACGAAATGTTTTCCCCATGATCCGGTGGATCTGCCCGGCGCCTGCAATTCGTTTACAAACCGGTGAACGGCGTCGATATCCCGAATGATCTCCTCTACCGGGCGAAGAGAGAACGTTCTCTTTTTGTAAACAGAGCAGAACGTACACCGGTTCCACGGGCAATTCCGCGTGATGCGAAGAAGCAGGCTGTAGGCCTCACTCGGCGGCCTGATCGGTCCCTGTTCGAATCCCTGATACGGTCTCATCGTTTCTGCCTCTGCCATCCGGTTTCCCTTCCTCGGCGCTCACTCGGGCCGAGATTCCGGCCTGCTTCCGCGAGCCGGGTCAGACGCGCTCGATGATCAGGGCAATCCCCTGCCCCACCCCGATGCACATCGTGCAGAGGGCGTAGCGGCCCCCGGTCCGCCGCAGCTGGTACGTCGCAGTGGCCACCAGGCGCGCCCCGCTCATCCCCAGCGGATGCCCCAGGGCGATGGCCCCGCCGTTGGGATTCACCTGCGGCGCATCGTCGGCCAGGCCCAGCTCCCGCATCACGGCGAGACCCTGGGCGGCAAAGGCTTCATTCAACTCGATGACGTCCATCTGCTTCAGGCTCAATCCGGCTATATCCAGGACCTTGCGGGTGGCCGGCACCGGGCCCATCCCCATGATGCGGGGCTCCACTCCGGCGGTGGACATGGCGACGATTCGAGCCTTTGGCTCTAAACCGTACTGACCGGCCGCCTGCTCCGATGCAAGCAACAAGGCGCATGCACCGTCGTTGACTCCCGAGGCATTGCCTGCCGTCACTGTACCGTTGGCCCGAAACAGCGCCTTCAGGTTGGCCAGCTTTTCAAGGGTGGTATCCGGCCGTGGATGTTCGTCGGCGTCCAGCACGAGGTCGTCCTGCTTGCGCTGAGGAATCACCACCGGCGTGATTTCCTCCTTGAAAACGCCGGCGGCAACTGCCCGGGCTGTCCGTTGCTGGCTGCGCAGAGCAAACGCATCCTGATCTTCCCGCGCGACACCGAACTGCTCCGCCACGTTCTCAGCTGTCTCGGGCATCGAATCGATCCCGTACTGGTCCTTGAGGAGTCGGTTAACAAAACGCCATCCGATCGTGGTATCGAAAAACTCGACATTGCGGGCGAAAGGCGTGGCACTCTTGCTCATCACGTAAGGGGCGCGGGACATGCTTTCCACGCCACCGGCGATGATCAGCTCCGCCTCTCCGACCTTGATGGTTCGGGCGGCGCAGCCAACCGCATCCATGCCCGAGCCACACAGACGATTGAAGGTCCCCGCGGGCACCTCTACAGGCAGCCCTGCCAGCAAACCTGCCATTCTTGCGACATTGCGGTTGTCCTCTCCGGCCTGATTGGCGCAACCGTACATCACTTCATCAACCCGTCCCCAGTCCACGGAAGGGTTGCGCCTCATCAGAGCCTTTATGGGATGGGCGGCCAGATCATCGGTCCGAACACCGGATAAAATCCCGCCATAGCTTCCGATCGGAGTGCGAACGGCATCACAGATAAAAACTTCGCGCATGGTCAGTTCTCCCAATGGTTATTTAAAATGTGGATTCCCAGATTGTGTTTATAGTTTTAGTAATCTGGTACCATTTTACCCGTAATCTGTCAAGCAGATATTGCCCTGGCGGGCCGGAACAGGATGCCTTCAAACAATGTTAATACCAACTGCACCAACCAGGAGATATTTTGCTGTGCGAAATATGGTTTCGCATAACCCACCGAAGCCGGTCAAAAAAAACCTTGTTCTAATTATCATCGCATTAAACCTCGAAACCAGTCTCATCTATTTTATTCTATCCATTTCGGACACTTACGTAGATGGACGCATTTATACCTGATTTATTTTAACTTAAGGCGCCCACGAATCTCCCAACGGAAGCGTTTTCGTTTTCGCACTGCGGAATAATTTTTTAATAACGGCGTTATATTTCCTTGACACTCTTATCTCCTTCTGGTTAGATGTTAATCAAATCATGGAAGCTGCCGACTCCTTCCAAATCCAGCTATCGCATTTTAGTACTTTTTTGACGCTTTCCCACAATTCATTTGGCCCCTGGCACCATCTTCGTCAGGTAACAAGCGTGCCCGCAAAGCTCGATGAATCCCAAAAGGGTTTATAACCAGATGCCTTCCAAAACCGGACAGCCCGCAAGTGATCTGTATCTCGGCGTTGAACCCGAAGAAAGTGCAAAGGATCGTCAATTTATTACCGCCCTGGCCCGGGGGCTGGAAGTATTGCGCTGCTTTGAACCCGGGGACCGGCTCCTGGGCAACCAGGAGATCGCCAGGCGGACAAGCCTTCCCAAACCGACGGTATCCCGCCTGACCCATACACTGACCCGCCTGGGATATCTTCACTACTCGGAAAAACTCGGGAAATATCAATTGGGCACAGCTGTGCTGTCGCTGGGATATTCGCTCCTTTCCAACATGGACATCCTGAAAATAGCCCGTCCCCTGATGCAGGACCTGGCCGACTATTCACATACGGCTGTGGGCGTTGGCGCTCGCGACCGCCTGGGCATCGTCTACCTGAAAGGATGCCACAGCACCGAAGCCACTATCTCCCTGCATATGGAAGTGGGAACGCATATTGCCATTGCCACGACTTCCATGGGGAGGGCTTTGTTATGCGGACTTCCCGAAAAAGACCGGGAATGCCTGATGGACCGTCTCCGCAAGCAGGATCCGTCGGAATGGCCCAGATACAAGGCGGGAATCGAGCAGGCGCTCAAGGACTATCACGATCGGGGATTCTGCTTCTCAATCGGTGATTGGCGCAAAGATGTCAATGCCGTCGGAGTGCCGATGTTGCCCATCGCCGGCTCCCGACTCCTGTCCTTCAACTGTGCGGCCCCCTCTTTTTTCCTTCGCCGGCACATGCTTGAAGACGATATCGGGCCACGCCTCGTCAACATGGTTCGCACCCTTGAAACTGAAGCGGCCCGTCTTTGAGGATCTCTTTTCATTTAAGGAACGGCTGAGTTCCCAGGAGGTTTCATGCTGAAGAAAACCGTCAAGACAATCGACAAAGGCATCGAATTCGTCGAGGATTGGTCCCTTTTCCTCGCCGTCACCGTCGCCCTGGTCGTCGCCTTCGTCAATATCATCATGCGCAAGATGACCTCCCAGAGTCTTCCCTGGTCGGATGAGGTGGTCAGAGCCGTCATCTACTTCACTACCTATATCGGCGCCAGCGCCGCTATCCGCCAGCGCTCGATGATCCGCATCGACGCGGTCCCCCAGCTCTTGCGGTTCTCCAGGAAACCCCTGTCGGTTTTCGGTCATCTGGCGATGATATTCTTTGGCGGCCTGCTGATGTGGCTGGGAGGGGAGATGACCTTATGGAAATTCCGGGATCCGTATGCCACAACGACGATACTCGAGATTCCGGAGTGGTACCTCTATGCCGTCCTGCCGCTTCTGGGGGGCATGAGCATCTTTCGAACGATTCTCGTCATGGTTGCGGAATGGCGGGAG
>NZ_KI421423.1:13572-13700 GCF_000472285.1 Desulfuromonas sp. TF | reverse complement strand
TCCGGGATCCGTATGCCACAACGACGATACTCGAGATTCCGGAGTGGTACCTCTATGCCGTCCTGCCGCTTCTGGGGGCAATGAGCGTCTTTCGAACGATTCTCGTCATGGTTGCGGAATGGCGGGAA
>NZ_KI421423.1:12290-13562 GCF_000472285.1 Desulfuromonas sp. TF | reverse complement strand
TGCCGTCCTGCCGCTTCTGGGGGGCATGAGCATCTTTCGAACGATTCTCGTCATGGTTGCGGAATGGCGGGAGCTCGGTGAAAACCAGTCCTAGCTTTTGCCTGCAGTCGGATGAGCATTCTTCAAACCTGAAATCATGAAAAGAGGGAGAATACATGGAGAGCAGTACGGTTCTAATCTTTCTTATGCTTCTGGGGATGCTGGCCTCAACGGTACCGGTATTCCTGTCCCTCTTGTTCACCGGCATGGTCGGTCTGATTCTGGTGGCGCAAGTCGATCCCACGATCGTCATCGAGATCATGTACCGCAGCATGGACAAGTTTGCCCTGATTGTCGTGCTCTTCTTCATCCTCTGCGGCAACATCATGACGACGGGAAGCATCGTCCAGAAGCTCATCAAGGCGGCCAACGTGATGGTCGGCTTTCTTCCCGGGGGGCTCGCCATGGCCGGCATCGTCGCCTGCGCCTTGTTCGGGGCCATTTCGGGCTCCACGGTCGCCACGGTGGTCGCCATCGGCGGGTTCATGATTCCGGCCCTCATCGATGAGGGGTACGACGAGAAGTTCAGCATCGGAGTGATGACCACCGCTCCGATTCTGGGGATCATCATCCCCCCGTCCATCGCCATGATTCTGTACGCCATGGTCTCCAACGATTCCCTGGAGGCCCTCTTCCTGACAGGGTTCATCCCCGGCATCATGATCGTTGTGGCCATGTCTCTCTATGCTTATTTTTACTGCCGCACGAAAAACCTGGCGACGCGCCAGCGTCCGAGTTTCCGGGAAACGGTCTCCGTCCTCAAAGAGAGCATATGGGCCCTGCTTCTTCCGGTCGTGATCTTCGGGGGGATCTACTCGGGTGTTTTCACGGCGAACGAGGCGGCTGTCGTCGCATGCATCTATGCCTTTTTCATCGAAATCGTCATCCATCGCGACATGAAGATTCGCGACGTGAAAAAGGTGATTGTCAGCTCCGCCGTGACTTCGGCGACCCTGCTGGTGATCGTGGCCGGGGCCTCGGTCTTCGGCGAATATCTCACCTTCGCCCAGATCCCCGACAACATCGCCAACACGGTGGTCGACAACATCGACAACAAGTACGTCTTCCTGCTGGCCGTGAATATTCTTCTGCTCTTTGTCGGGATGTTCATGGATATCATTTCGGCCACCCTGATCCTGACGCCGATTTTTCTGCCCCTTCTTGCCAAGTTCGGCATCGACACCATGCACTTCGGCCTGCTGATGACGGTCAACCTCGGCATCGGGTACTGCA
>NZ_KI421423.1:11952-12280 GCF_000472285.1 Desulfuromonas sp. TF | reverse complement strand
GCCAAGTTCGGCATCGACACCATGCACTTCGGCCTGCTGATGACGGTCAACCTCGGCATCGGGTACTGCACCCCCCCCCTGGGGGTCAGCCTCTACATCTCGGGATCGGTGGCGGACAAGAGTCTGCTTTTCGTCTCCAAGGCGGTCCTCCCCTTTCTGGTGATCCAGATCCTGCTCCTTTTCGTCTTCACCTACTGGGCGGATCTGGTTCTGCTGCTCCCCCGGCTTGTCTATAACTACGGCGGTTAAAACCCAAGAAAACAGGAGAGAAACCATGAACGACATGAAGATACTGCTTCCCCTCGACGATTCGCCGCAGGCGCAGAGA
>NZ_KI421423.1:4471-11942 GCF_000472285.1 Desulfuromonas sp. TF | reverse complement strand
GATCCTGCTCCTTTTCGTCTTCACCTACTGGGCGGATCTGGTTCTGCTGCTCCCCCGGCTTGTCTATAACTACGGCGGCTAGGAGGCTGTCGGACTATACGGGCCGAAGCGAAAAATTGGCTGTTTGAGACCAGATTCGGGCTCGTTTGAGAACCAATAGCTATAGCTATTCGTCAAAAAGGAGCCCGAATATGGGCCAAACAGACGATTTTGCAGCCGGCTCATGGATAGGCCGACAGGCTCCTAGAGCCCAAGAAAACAGGAGAGAAACCATGAACGACATGAAGATACTGCTTCCCCTCGACGATTCGCCGCAGGCGCAGAGGACCGTAAAAACCGTGCTGGCGATGAAAGACAAGTTCCGGAACTGCACCCTGAGCCTTCTTCACGTGTTCGTCCTGGAGAAAATCAACTATCGCGGAATTCCGGCGAGTCAGTTCGAGATGATCGAGGAGAAGGCCCGCGCGTCCGCAAAAAAATTCATCGAAGAGCAGAAGGACGTCTTCCTCAAAGAGGGGATAAAAGCCGAGGCGATGGTCGTAGACGGATATCCCCGCAAAACCATCTGCGCGCTCGCCGACAGCGGCGACTACGACCTTCTGGTCATCGGCCGGCACACCGAAGGAGAGTTCCGGAATCTTCTCTTCGGCTACGTCTCCAACTACGTCATCCACCGGGTCAAGAGTCCGGTTCTGATTCTCTAGGTTAGCGCTTTAGAGGCGATTATGTCTGAACCAGTTTATGTGGGCCTCGATCTCGGGGCATCGAGAACAAAGGTCGCAATCATCGACTCCGGGAAGCGGCTTATCGGTCATGCGGTCAAGAAGACCGGAACCGATTTTGCCGCAACCGCCCTGTCCTGTCTCGAGGCTTCGCTGAAGATGGCCGGAAAGAGCCGAGAAGATATCGCGCATGCCGTTTCCACGGGATACGGCCGCGCCAACGTCTCTTTCATCACCGAAGAGAGCAAGACTGAAATCGGCTGTATCGCCAAGGGATGCCACCATTACTTTCCCGAAGCCATTACCGTCATCGACATCGGGGGTCAGGACAACAAGATCATCAAGGTCGATCGTGACGGACGCCGGAGCAGTTTCAAGATGAACCGCAAGTGCGCTGCCGGAACAGGAGCCTTTCTCGAAGAGATGGCCGTTCGCCTTGACATTCCTCTTGAAGAGTTGGACCAGCTGGCCCGTCAATCCGAGGACATGGTCAAACTCGGCAGCTACTGCACGGTCTTTTCGGCCACGGAGGTTCTCGAAAACATCCGCCATGGCAAGAAAGTGGCCGATATCGTCAAGGGACTTTTCTACTCGGTCATCAAACGGGTGCTGGAGATGGATTCCCGGACGCACAAAGTGGTCATGACCGGGGGGGTGGTCGCCAACAACCCGTATATCGTCGAAATGGCTGAGGAGCTGCTGGGCGAGCCGGTCCTGCTCCCGGAGTTCCCACAACTGGCCGGGGCGATCGGAGCCGCCCTTTACGCACTCGAGAACAAGAAATAGCTCGATGTTGATGCACTCGCAAAAGCTCAGAGGATGGCTACGCCATCAAACCATCGCCCAGGGAGAAATCTATGGCTGAGGAAAAAAAGATTATCAGAAAGAAAATCCAGGCCGCCGATCAGATGAACAAGATCATGGCTGATTACTTCTACGACCTGAACGAAGCATCCACCACAGGCAGCCGGAAGGTCGCCTGGTGCACGAGCGTCGGTCCGGCCGAACTGCTCAGAGCCATGGGGTTCGCGGTTCACTTTCCGGAGAACCACGCCGCCATGCTCGGGGCAACCCGCATGTCCACCGATCTGATCCCGGAGGCGAACGCCATCGGCTACTCCCCGGACATCTGCTCCTACCTCACGGCGGACATCGGCTCCTTTCTGACGGGAAAAACCCCGCTGGCGAACGCCTTCGAGGGAATCAAATCGGTGCCCAGACCCGATGTGCTGGTCTATAACACCAATCAGTGCCGAGACGTTCAGGACTGGTTCTCCTGGTACTCCAAGGAATTGGGCGTTCCCTCCATCGGCGTCACCTCTCCCAAGAACCTCACCGACGTGACCGACGCGCACATCGATGACGTTACCCGGCAGATCGAAGCACTGGTGCCCGCCCTTGAGGAGATCTCTGGAGAGCGCCTGGACATGGAGCGCCTGCGTGAAACCGTCGCCCTGTCCAGGGAATGTACCGAGCTGTGGAAGCAGGTCCTGGAGACCGCCACAGCCCGCCCTGCCCCTCTGACGTTCTTCGACGGCACGATTCACATGGGACCGGCCGTCGTGCTGCGAGGTACCCGCCAGGCCGTAGAATACTACAAGGTCCTTCTTGCGGAACTCCAACAGAGGATCGAGAACGGGATAGGCGCCGTCGAGGATGAGGCCGTCCGCATCTACTGGGACGGCATGCCGGTATGGGGCCGCCTCCGGCAGCATTCGGAACTATTCTCGAACCTTCGGGCCAACGTTCTCGCCTCCACGTACTGCAGCAGCTGGATTTTCCCGGCCTTCGATTCGAAGGATCCCTTCCGGAGCATGGCCAGGGCCTATCTCGAACTCTTCATCGTCCGCTCCGACGAGTACAAGGAAAAGTACATCAAGGAGATGCTGGAGAAGTTCGACGTCGACGGAATCATCTACCATGACGCCAAGACCTGTCCCTACAACTCCAACAGCCGCTACGGGATGCCCCAGCGGCTCGAAGCGGAAACCGGCATCCCCAGCCTGGTAATTTCCGGCGACCTCAACGACCTTCGCTGCGTCTCGGATGAACAGACAAAAACTAACGTCGAAGCCTTTATCGAACAGATCGAGGAGGGAGTATAAAATGTTGGACGCACTCTTCAAGCCGAAAGCGGTGGCGATTATCGGCGCCTCTACCAAGGAACTCTCCATCGGCAACGTCATCACGAAAAATCTGCAGACCTACGGGTACAAGGGCAAAATCTACCCTCTCAATCCCAATGCGCCCGACATCCGGGGGATCAAGGCCTACAAATCTCTCGACGAAATTCCCGGAGAAGTCGATCTGGCCCACGTCATCATCCCCAGCAAGTTCGTTCCGCAGACCATCGAAGAATGCGGCAAAAAAGGGATCAAGGCCGTCATCATCAACTCCGCCGGCTTCAGCGAGATGGGCGAGGAAGGAGAAAAACTCCAGGAGGAATTCCTCGCCACGGCGAAGAAGTACGGGGTGCGGATCTTCGGCCCCAACTGCCAGGGGATCATCAACTCCGATCCGGACCTGAAGGCCTACTGTAATTTCACCTTCACCTACCCCGAGCCCGGCTCCATCTCGGTAGTCGCTCTCAGCGGCGGAGTCGGCGCCCTGATCATGCAGGCGCTCTTCGATCTCGGCATCGGCCAGCGCTTCTACGCCTCCAACGGCAACGCCAGCGACATCTCCATCCCGGAGATCGTTCAATATTACGGCCAGGACGATGGGACCAAGGCGGTCATTCTCTATACCGAAGGGTTCTCCAACCCACGGGAATTCCTCGAAGTGGCCCGGGAGGTCTCGGCGAAAAAGCCGATCCTGGCCATGAAGGCCGGCCGCACCGAGCAGGGCGCCAAGGCTGCCTCCTCTCACACCGGCTCCCTGGCCGGAGTGGATATCGCCACCGAGCTGATCTTCGAGAAGACCGGCATCCTCTCCTTCACCGATGAGGGCGAGATGGTGCGGGCGGCCTGGGCTTTCTCCTCGCAGCCGATTCCGGCCGGAAACCGCGTCGGCCTCATCACCAATACCGGCGGTCCGGCGGTCATCGCCACCGACGTCCTGGTCGATTGCGGCCTCGATGTGCCGAAGATCTCCGATAAATCGATCGAGAAACTGAAGCAGACCCAGTTCCCCGAAGCCGCGCTGGAAAATCCCATCGATGTGGTGGCCACCGCCGGAGGTCCCCAGTTCCGTGCCGCCATGGACGTGTTGCTCGAAGACGAAGGGATCGACAGCATCTTCATCAACTTCGTCACCGCCCCCTTCACCGACACCGACGCCGTGGCGCGGGAGATCGTGGAGGTGAGCCGGCAGGCAAAAAAACCGCTCGTGTGCAACTTCATGACCGACCTCAGCAAGGAGCGGTACCGCAAAACCATGAGCATCCTCAAGGAAGGGGGCGTCCCCTTCTATGCCAATCCCAGCGATGCCGCCAAGGTCCTCGGGGCGCTGACGCGTTACGGTCAACTCCAGCACCGCGACATCGGACAGCCGGAAACCTTCTCCGGCATCGATGCAGCCAGAGCCGCATCGATCATCGAGCAGGCGCGGAAGGCCGGCCGCGACATCCTCTCGGCCTCCGATGTCTACTCCATCTTCGAAGCCTACGGCCTCCCCGTCGCCCCATGGGAGGTGGTGGAGAGCGCCGCCGATGCCGTCGACGCCGCCGACCGCATCGGCTACCCCGTCGTCGTCAAGGTCGACTCCGAGGAGATCGATCACAAGAGCGACATGGGCGGGGTCGTCATCAACCTCAAGAGCGCCGGGGAGGTCCGCGCGGCCGTGGAGAAGATGCAGGGCGCCCTGGGCCAATTCGGCAAGCTCAAGTTCCTGGTGCAGAAATTCCTCCCCGGCGGCCGCGAGCTGATCATCGGCGCCACCGCCGCGCAGGACCTCGGCCACCTCGTGATGTTCGGCCTCGGCGGCATCTACGTCGAGGTCCTCAAGGACGTGGTGTTCAAGATCGCGCCGGTCACCCGCTACGAGGCGCAGGAGATGCTCAAATCCATCAAGACCACCGCGCTTCTCGACGGCATCCGGGGGGAGAAGGGGATCGACAAGGAGAAGGTCGTCGACCTCATCCAGCGCATCTCCCTGCTCCTCACCGACCTGCCGATGATCCAGGAGATGGACCTGAATCCGATCATGGCTTTCGAGGACGCGGTCTATGCCGTGGACGGACGGATCCGGATCTGAAGACAGATGACGGCTTGCCCGCCGAAGCCTTGGCGAAGGCGGGAAGACAGAGGACGGTAATACCAAACCTTAATCTCAGTCTCAAACTGAATTTCACTTAGGAGAGAAAACCATGTTGAAAAAAGCCTACATCCCTTACGGAGGCTACTACAGCACCCCCTTCGCCCGCTGGCAGGGGAGCCTCGCCAACGAGAATTCGATCGTCCTGGGGGCTGATACCTCCAGACGCTTCTTCGAAATCAAAAAATGGGATCCGCAAAGTTTCGACTACGTCCTGGTGGGCAGCACGGTCTACCAGAAGCAGTGGTTCTACAGCGGCCCCTGGGCTTCGGCGATGATGGGCGCCACCGGGGCTCCCGGTGTTCTGGTCAGTCAGGCCTGCTCAACCCCGACCACCACCATCTACCAGGCCGGGATGGGCATTGAAACCGGTATGTTCCAGAACAGCTGGTGCCTGTTGGCCGACCGCTGTTCCAACGGTCCCCACGCTGTATGGCCCAATCCGGCCGGCCCCGGCGGACAGGTCATCGCCGAGAACTGGGTGATGGACAACTTCGGCAAGGATCCCTGGGCCGGCGGCGCCATGATCCAGACCGCGGAGAACGTCAGCAAGGAAAACGGCGTGACCCGCGAGGAATGCGACGCCATCACCCTGCGCAGGCAGGAGCAGTACCAGGACTCCCTGGCCAACGACCGGGAGTTCCAGAAGCGCTACATGTTCCCGGCCGAGGTGCAGATCTCGAAGAAAAAGACCATCACCCTCGATGCCGACGAGGGGATCACGGCCAGCACCCCCGAGGGACTGGCCGGCCTCAAACCCGTCCTTCCCGACGGCGTTCACACCTTCGGCACTCAGACTCATCCGGCCGACGGCAACTGCGGCCTGTCGGTGACGACCCGCGAGAAGGCCAGGGAGATGAGCGCCAACCCGAGCATCGAGGTCCAGCTCGTCTCCTTCGGCTTTGCCCGGGCCAAGAAGGGATTCATGGCCGCCGCCGTCTCCCCGTCGGCGCAGATGGCCCTCGACCGCGCCGGGATCAAGGCTTCGGAGCTGGCCGCCGTCAAGACCCACAACCCCTTCGCCGCCAACGACATCGTCATGGCGAAGGTCATGGGCCTCGACGTGAACAGCATGAACAACTACGGCTCGTCGCTGATCTACGGCCACCCCCAGGCGCCCACCGGAGGCCGCCTGGTCATCGAAGGAATCGAGGAGCTGGTTCAGAAGGGGGGCGGCTATCTGCTCTTCGCCGGCTGCGCCGCCGGGGACACGGCGGCCTCTCTCGTGCTGAAAGTGGGATAAGGCAGCCTGGAGGCCCGAAGTAAACGCCTCCGGAAACCTAGGACAAGGGAAGCCGTACAAGCGGCCAAACGGAGCAAACCAAATGCCATACCAATACATCACCCTGAAAAAAGAAGAGCGTGTTCTCACCGTCAGCCTCAACCGCCCTCCCACCAATCCTCTCAACGGCGAATTCGGCCGGGAGCTCTTCGAGGCCTTCAGCGAAGTCGACAGGATGGAAGACGTGAACGTGGTGGTCATCACCAGCGCCCTGGAGAAGGCCTTCATTGCCGGGGCCGACATCAAGGAAATGGCCGCCCAGAGTCAAAGCGAGGCCGAAGCCTTCTCCAGGTTGCTGCAGGACGCCAACAATCTGCTCAGCGGCATGAAGAAGGTGGTGATCGCCGCCATAGGCGGCCACGCCCTGGGCGGGGGGTGCGAGCTGGCCATGGCCTGCGACTACCGCTTCATGGCGGCCGGCAAGGCCTTCATCGGACTGCCCGAGGCGACCCTCGGCATCCTCCCCGGCGCCGGCGGCACGCAGCGCCTGCCCCGGCTCGTCGGACTCTCCAAGGCTCTGGACATCCTGCTTCGCGGCAAGACCATGGGGCCCGAGGAGGCGCTGGAGATCGGCCTGATCGACCAGGTCATCGAAGCCGAGAACTTCATGGAGGAGGTCATGACGTTCGCCCACAAGCTCGCCTCCGGAGCCGGCAAGGCCCTGGGCTCCATCAAGGCCGCGGTCTACGAGGGAATCGACCTGCCCATGGAGCAGGCCCTGGCCGTCGAGCGCAAACACGGGCTGGAAAATCTCAAGACCCACGACGCCAAGGAAGGGCTGACCGCGTTTGCCGAAAAGCGCAAGCCCGAGTTTCAGAGCCGGTGAAAGACTTTAAACATTTATAGGTCCTATACGACTCACAGGACCTATACGACCTATAAAAAAACCCAAAAGGAGAGCTTGAGATGAATATCGAAGAGATCAAGACAATCGGAGTGGCAGGAGCAGGCAGCATGGGGGCCGGAATCGCTCAGGTGGCCGCCCAGGCTGGTTTCCAGGTCAAGGTCGTCGACGTCAGCGAAGAGAGCTGGACCCGGGCGAAAAAGACCATCACCACCAGCCTGTCGCGTATGCTCAAGAAGGAGAAGATCACCGAAGCGCAGATGGAGGAGACCCTCGGCCGCATCAGCTTCTCCACGGATGTGAGCAGCCTGGCCGACGCCTCCTTCATCATCGAGGCGGTCTTCGAGGACATCGAGGTCAAGAAGGAGT
>NZ_KI421423.1:4024-4461 GCF_000472285.1 Desulfuromonas sp. TF | reverse complement strand
AGGAGAAGATCACCGAAGCGCAGATGGAGGAGACCCTCGGCCGCATCAGCTTCTCCACGGATGTGAGCAGCCTGGCCGGCGCCTCCTTCATCATCGAGGCGGTCTTCGAGGACATCGAGGTCAAGAAGGAGCTGTTCGGCAAGCTCGACGCCGTCTGCGGCGACGACGTGATCTATGCGACGAACACCTCCTCGATCGCCATCACCGAAATGGCGGCCCTGGTCAAGCGTCCGGGGAAATTCGTCGGCATGCACTTCTTCAACCCCGTACCGATGATGAAGCTGATCGAAATCATCCCCGCCCTGCAGACCGAAGCGTCCACCACCGAGACCGCCAAGGAGGTGGCCACGAAGATGGGCAAGACCTTCATCACCTGCAAGGACACCCCCGGCTTCGTGGTAAACCGCCTCTTTGTTCCCTATATCCTGGACGCCGTC
>NZ_KI421423.1:0-3924 GCF_000472285.1 Desulfuromonas sp. TF | reverse complement strand
GAACATTTTCTACGAGTACATGAAGGAAGCCCGCTTCGCTCCGCCGGGGCTGCTCCGCAACATGATCAAGGCCGGCTACCATGGGCGCAAGACGGGCAAGGGCTTCTACGACTACTCTGAAGAGAAATAATCCGCTTTCCGGCAGCAACGGCTTAAGCAGGATCAAGAAACATATTGAGGAGATCTATCCATGTCGGATCAACTACCCAAAGGCGGAGAATTTCTGCTGACCGACGCTCGCGCTTCGGCCGGCTTTTCCCCGGAGGACTTCTCTTCGGAGCAGCGACAGATAGCCGAGACTACCGAGGATTTCGTGAAAAAGGAGATCCTGCCGGAAATGGACCGCATGGAAGGGCAGGACTTCGCCCTGGTGGTGGAGAAGATGCGGCGCTGTGCGGATCTGGGACTATTTCTTGTCGATATTCCTGAGGAGTTCGGCGGCCTGGAACTCGACAAAGCCACCAGCATGCTGCTGGCGGAGAAAATGGGGCCGGCGGGCTCCTTCTCCATCACCTACGGCGGTCAGACCGGCATCGGTTCGCTCCCCGTTGTCTACTACGGCACGACCGAACAGAAAGAGCGCTACCTGGGGAAACTCACCTCGGGCGAGTGGATCGGCGCCTACTGCCTGACCGAGCCCGACTGCGGCAGCGACCCACTGAGCGCCCGCACCACGGCGGTGCTGAGTGAGGATGGCCGCCATTACGTGCTCAACGGGATCAAACAGTTCATCACCAACGCCGCCTTCGCCGAGTTTTTCACGGTTTTTGCCAAAATCGACGGGAAGCTCTTTTCGGCCTTTCTCGTGGAGAAGGGTTATGCCGGCTTTTCCGTGGGGCCGGAGGAAAAGAAAATGGGGCTCAAAGGCTCTTCCACGGCCCAGGTTCTTCTGCAGGATGTGCGGGTGCCTGTGGAGAACCTGCTGGGAGAACCGGGAAAAGGACACAAGATCGCTTTCAACGTCCTCAACATCGGTCGGCTCAAGGTGGCCGCCACGGCGATTGGAATGGCCAAGGGCGCATTTGCCGAGGCCGCTGGTTACGCAGGAGAGAGAAAGCAGTTCGGCCGGCCAATCGGAGACTTTGGCGCCATCCGGGAGAAACTGGCGGACATGACGGCCGCCACCTATGCCTCCGAGTCCGTGGTTTATCGTGTGGCCGGCCTTCTGGATGAACGCATCGCGACCCTTGATCGCTCAGGCTCGGATTATTACGAGCGCTACCAGAAGGCCATCGAGGAATACGCCGGCGAATGCGCCATCGCCAAGGTTTTCTGCACCGACATTCTAGCCGATGTGGTCGACGAGGTGGTTCAGGTTCATGGGGGCTACGGATACGTGAGCGAATACCCGGCCGAACGCTACTATCGGGACGAGCGTATTCAGCGCATCTTCGAGGGAACCAACGAAATCAACCGCATCCTCATCCCCACCCTTCTTTTCCGTCGGGCCGAGAATGGAATTCTCGCACTTCACGAGCGGGCCGGAGCAGCCTGGGAGGAGATCCGGGGCGCCGGAATGGAGGGCATCGAAGGTGAAGGGTTGTTCGCCGGAGAGTTCGCCCTTCTGGGCAACCTGAAGCAGCTCTTCCTGGCGATCCTCGAGGCCTCCTGGACAGCCCGGGAGTCTCAGGAGGTCTTGCTGGCACTGGCGGATCTGGTCATCGGCATCTTCGCACTGGAGAGCGTGATTCTGCGGGCCAAAAAGGCGTATCCGGGGGCAAGCTCCCGGAAACGTGAGCTCCTGGAGGCGGTGGTAAAGGTTGCGGCCTTCGAGCGGGCGGTCCGCTTTCATCTGGCCGCCTCCCGCTGCAATGCCTATGCCTTGGAAGGGTCCGAGATGGCTTCAATGCAGCAGGCTATCGGACGCCTTTCGACCTATCGACAGGAGGGACTGCTGGGATCCAAACAGCTCCTCGCCAAGGCGGCGATTGAGGCGAAGAATTACATGTTCTAACAGGGTTCCACACACCCGCAAAAGGTTGTTTCGCAGTCAGGCGGGGCACGGAGCCAAGGACCAACCCATAGTATCCAAACCCCAAAGCAGAAAAGGAGTGTAGCCATGAAAAGTTATTTTCTTCGTCTCTTATTGGCAGGTCTCGTTGGTTCATTGCTCTGCAGTCCGGCGATGGCCGATCCCCTTGAAGACTGGAGTCCCAAGTTTGACCCCAAAGGCGCCCAGTACACCTATCTACTCTCCAACATCACACACCCGTCGCAGAAGGCCGCAGCCATAGGCTACCACATCCGCGACGCCGTCTGGGAGCGCAGCGGGGGCCGCCTCTATGTCGATTATCGTCCCATGGCCCAGCTCGGCGGCGAAAGGGACGTCATCAACAAGGTGAAAATGGGGGCCGTTCACGGCATGGTCTTATCCAATGTGGCGGCGGTCAACATCAACCCCAAATTTGCCTTCCTGAGCCTTCCCTACCTCATCGAAACCTATGAAAAACTTGAGAAGTTCCGTCAAAACAAGGAACTGTTCGACGAGTTCCGCGACATCGCCCTTTCTCAAGGGCTGATGACCGTGGATCTCACCGGATACGGTAGTCAGGGCTGGGCGACCACTCAACCCGTCCAGACTCTCGAGGATGCCAAGAACATCAAGTTCCGCATCGCCGAGGCTCCTGTCTTACGGGACATCTTCAAGACCTGGGGCCTGCAGTACACCGTCATGCCTTGGCCGGACGTCGCCCATGCCATGCAGACCGGGGTTATCAACGGCCTCGATCAAACCGCCATCACCTGCAGCATCACCAAGAAATTCGAGATAGCCAGGCATTTCACTGAAGTCAACTACATTCAGGGGATGTTTATTCACTACATCAATAAACGGTGGTACGATAAGCTGCCTGCAGATCTGCAGAAGATCCTGATCGAGGTCATTGAGGAGGAGAGCGCCAAAACCCGGCTGGCCAATCAGCAACAAGAGGATGAGCTGATAGCGTCCGCCAAAGCCGACGGCGTCCAATTTTACAAGCTCTCGGCGCAGGAAGAGCAGAAGCTGAAGGATACGGCTGTCCCCGTCTATAAATCATGGGAAACACGGATCGGAAAAGACTATCTCGAAAAGATGCGCAAGCTTTAAACCTCCTCGGATACTCGTCGAGCCTTCTAGAAGCCCGCCGAAAGGCGGGCTTTTAAAGTAACTGCCCTCAGAAGTCCCATGAAAGGAGTCTTGATGAATTATGATCCGCAGCAAAACAATCACGGCTTGCCGCAGAGCCCCTTCAAATCATGTGTTGTGCCTCGGCCGATCGGCTGGATCTCCACCTTGAGTCCGACCGGGGAGCACAACCTGGCACCCTACAGCCAGTTTCAGAATCTGACCTTCGATCCTCCGTATGTCATGTTTGCCGCTAATCAGACCACGGAGGGGAGGCGGAAGGACACGGCCGTCAATGCTGAGCAAACGGGGGAATTTGTCTATAACATGGCCACCTATGATTTGCGGGAGGCGGTGAATCGATCCGCGGCCGAAGTCCCTCCGGAGATTGATGAATTCGAACTGGCAGGCGTCACCAAGGCTCCTTCCCTCCTTGTGAAACCCTGCAGGGTGGCGGAGTCGCCGATCCAGTTTGAATGTACCTACCATCAGACGCTCCGCCTCCCTGGAAACGGACCCATGGGCACGGTGGATGTTATTATCGGCCGGGTGGTCCAGGTGCATATCAAGGATGAGTTCATCGGAGCCGACGGACGCATCGACATTCTGCGAATCCGTCCTTTATGTCGTCTCGGCTATTACAATTATGCGACGATCGACTCGTCTTTCGAAATGGTCATCCCGGGAGGAAACCAGAACCTGCTTACCGGACTGGAAGGTGCCGCAGAGCTATCGCAGAGGTCTTCATGCTGAAGAAAACCGTCAAGACAATCGACAAAGGCATCGAATTCGTCGAGGATTGGTCCCTTTTCCTCGCCGTC
>NZ_KI421422.1:184913-190844 GCF_000472285.1 Desulfuromonas sp. TF | reverse complement strand
AGTGTCCACGATGTTGTGGCACGAAAATCCGTCCACGATGTCGTGGCACTTAACATCTATTCTCTTTCCATTCCTTGATATTCATCCCCCCATCGACACTTTTTGCCTCCTGCTATGAGGCCATCCAGAGAACCACCGGCGGCAAAATGGAGCCTCGTTGCGTGCCGGCAGACAAAAAGTTTAAAATGAACTAACAGAGGAATCCGGCGAGACCGGACAGTCTCAGGAATCCGCAAAGTTATTTTTTATCGGGAGCAGAAACAGGGAAAAACAAGTTTTTGTACCCGGCACGGAAGGAATATCGCCATGACGGTTGAAGTTATATTCAAAAACGGCAGAAAAGGATATGTGAACAGGTCGGAATTGAACATGCTGATTAACTCAAGGCTGATACAGAGTTTCAAGCGTGCCGATGGATGGGTGCGCATCGGCATGGATCCGCTCCGGCAGAGAGGCGATTTAAGCTACTCCGGAGAGGAAAAGCGTGCTCATTACTGACCTTTTCGGCAATCGTCTCCCCCTTGAGGGCCGGAGTGTCCTCATGGATGGGCTTTACACTCTCCCGAAGGGTGCTAATCTGAAGTTATGCTGACAAACCTGAGAAGGGAGGGAGTCATGACTTACGGAAAAGACCGGGTGTACAAGAAGCTGGAGGTGATCGGGGTTTCGCAGTCCGGAATCGAGGGAGCCATCCAAGCGGCTTTGAGCAAAGCCAGCAGCAGCCTGGAGAAACTCTCCTGGTTTGAAGTCGGGGAGATCCACGGCCATATCGGGGAGGATGGGAAGGTAACTGAATATCAGGTGGTGCTCAGAGTCGCGTTCGAACTGAAGTAGCGGGATCGATCCGGGAACACAGGACTCAGCCGAACAACAGCTTCAGGGCAAAGACAAGAACCGTAAGGGACACGACTTTCTTTATCCAGTCGTGTCCCTTTTTTACCGCCACGCGGGTGCCGATCCAGCCGCCGGTGGCGTTCCCGGCGGCCAAGGCCAGCCCCATGGGCCAATCGACCTGGCTGTGAGCCACGAACACGGACAGGGCGGCGACGGTGAAGACGAGGGTGACGAAGACCTTGACCGCGTTGATGCGCACCAGATCGAGGCCGTGGGCGAGGAGTCCGGTTATGATCAGAAAACCGACACCCGCCTGGACGAAACCGCCGTAGATCCCTATGACGAAAAAAGAGACGAGCAGCACCCCGGTGCGCAGGGGAGTGAAATGGACTTCCTCGATCCGGTGCTTTTTCATCGGATCGAGCACCATGAAGGCGAGCACGCCGATCATGATCAGGGCCAGAATGCGCTGGAAGAGGGCGTCGTCGATATCCACCGCCAGCCGGGCGCCGAGCAGACTGCCGGCGACGGCCGGGGCCGTGCACAGCAGGGCCAGGCCGACTGGCAGCATTTTCTGCCGGCGAAAGCCGCCGATGGCGGTGACGCTCTGGAAGACGATGCCGACGCGGTTGGTGCCGTTGGCCACGGTGGCCGGCAGGCCGAAAAAGATCAGCAGCGGCAGAGTAAGAAGGGAGCCGCCGCCGGCTAGCACGTTGACCACGCCGGTGAAAGCGCCGATGGCGAACAGGGCCGCAGCCTGCAGGGCGAAGGGAAGGCTCACGGCGTCCCATCTCCGAGCAGGGCGCGGATCACCTCCCCGGCCATGGTCAGGCCGAAGATCGGCGGGATATAGGAGGAGCTGCCGAGGATGACCCGGCGGTCGGTGCAGCTCCAGCGCTGCTCCTCCTTGTTGGGGCAGATGCACCCCCCGGCGCAGCCGGCGGTCGATTCGCCCAGGGGGCGGAACTCCTCGGTGGAGTAAACCACTTTCACATCCGAGACGATGCCCCGCCGACGCAGCTCCTTTCGGATGATGCGGGCGAGCCGGCACTTCTGGGTATGGAAGAGATCGGCGACGGCAATTTTGGTCGGATCGAGCTTGTTGGCCGCCCCCATGGAGGAGATGACGGGGATCTCCCGCTCCTTGCAGGATTGGATCAGGTGCAGCTTGGCGGTGATGTGGTCGATGCAGTCGAGGACATAATTATAGCCCCGCCCCAGCAGCTCTTCGGCATTGACCGCCTCGTAAAAGGCCCGGATCGGTTCGACCTGCGCCTGGGGATGTATGGCCCTGCAGCGCTCGGCCATGACCTGGACCTTGGGGCGCCCGACGGTGCCGTCGAGGGCGTGAAGCTGGCGGTTCACGTTGGTGAGACAGATATCATCGAAATCGACCAGGGTGAGACGGCCCACTCCGGCCCGCGCCAGGGCCTCGGAGGCATAGCTGCCGACCCCACCGATGCCGAAGACGGCCACCGATGATCCGGCCAGGCGTGACATTCCCTGATCTCCGACCAGAAGTTCCATGCGGGAGAAGCGATGTTGTTTCATATGAAAATCCGTGATTGGTGATTGGTAAATATCTCTTTCCTATTGGCCTCTTTTAGCGATGACTAGTCACCGGCTTAAGGATTCTTCGCGCGTTCTCCGTCGTCACCCGTGCCGTCTCTTCCTCGCTCCAGCCGCGTACCTCTGCCACCCGGCGGGCGATGAGCGGCAGGTTGGCGGGAGCGTTGGGTTCTCCGCGGTGGGGGTGGGGCGGCATATCGGGAGCGTCGGTTTCGAGAACGATCGCATCCTTTGGCACCTGCCGCAGCACCTCGGGGATCCTCCGGGCGTTGGGATAGGTCAAAGGGCCGCCGAAACCGAGGACGAAGCCGAGACGGATCGCCTCCATGGCGGTCTCGATGCTCCCGGAAAAGGCGTGAAAGATTCCGCCGACACGTTGAGCCTTTTCCTGCCGCAGAATATCCAGCAGTCTTCCCGTCGCCCTCCGGCAGTGGATCAGAACCGGCAGCTGCGCCTCAACGGCAAGCCGCAGCTGACTGCGAAACGCCCGCTCCTGCACCTCCATGTCGGGGGAATCGATGAGAGCGTCAAGGCCGATTTCCCCTACAGCCGCCGTCAAGGTGTTTGAGAACAGATCAATGAGCCCGCCCGCGACCTCCTCGTTCCATTCCGCGGCCGCCAGGGGGTGCAGCCCCGGAGCGACAAGAGCTCCCGGAACGGCCCGGGCGACGGAGAGCATCTGCGGCCACTCTTTCCAACGTACGCCCGGTATGAGGAAAGACTCGACGCCGGCCTGCCGCGCCCGATCGATCTCGCGATCGAGATTCTCGATCAGGGGGGCGGCATTGAGATGCACATGGGTGTCGAAAAGGGCCGCAGGCATTCTCATGGGCTCACAGCGTGTCTCAGAAATTTCTCTTGTGTTTGCCGGAAGTTTCCCGACGGACATCATGCTAGCATAACGGCCGGTGCCATGGGAAGCGCAAGTCCTTTTTACCCCTTGCCCTGCCCCCCCTCCCTGTGATATCTCTAACAGACTGAATTTTCAACGAAAGCCTGATTTTTTTCAGAAAAAGAGGTGAATATGGACCAGAGAGCTCCGGCTAAGACTTCTTACCTTAAAAAGCTGTTTTTTTTCACCCACATTACCGGACTCGTGGCGGGTGGCATCTTTCCATTGCTGGTTGCCCCTTTTCTAGGCGGTGCCGTCATCTCCCTCCCCTTCATCCTGAGCTGTCTGGGGATGGGCCTGGTCATGGGAGCCATCATCTATCTCTTTGTTCGCGAATCCCTCAAGAAACAGCTCCGCCTGCAGCTTCAACAACTGCGCCCCCTGACTGGAGAAATCGCCCTGGGCAAGAATACGGTGGAAGGACTGCAGGAGGCTTCGGAAACCGCTGTCTCTCATGTCGACGCTCTGGTCAAGGGCCTTCTCGGCACCGTGGATGACCTCATCCCGCACTACCGCTCACTGAGCGAAACCGGCCGATATTTTTTCGACAGATCGCGGGAGGGCTTGAAGGCCGCCGTGAACACCCGAAGCGATATCAACGCCTTGAGCGAAAAACAGCAGGCCGTACTGGCACAGGTGGAGGCTCTTTCCAACCGCTCTCAGGACGAGGCCGCCCTGTCCCGGGAGCTCTCAGCTTCCCTGGAGGAGATGGCGGGTGCGATGGATCATTCCACCGCTAAATTTCTTGAGACCACCACCTGTGTCGATGAAGTGGCCTCCAGCGTGCGGGAGGTGACCTCTCAGACAGAGAACATAGCCAGAGATGTGGAGGGTGCGGCCCATGATCTGGATGCCTTCAGTGAATCGCTGCAGAAAATCCGCACAGGGGCTTCGGCCAGCGCACAAGCTGCCGAAGCAGTGAACAGGGATGCCGAAAACGGTCTTGTGGTGGTCAAGTCCTCCATGGAGGAAATGGAGCGGATCGAAAAGGACAGCCGGGAATCGATGGCGGCCATGCAGCGCCTGGCCCACCAGACCGGCGAAGTGGCAAAAATAATCGGGGTCATCAAGGAACTGGTTTCCGATACCGAACTGCTGGCCTTCAATGCCGCCATCATCGCCGCACAAGCCGGGGAAGAGGGGAAAGGCTTCGCCGTTGTGGCGGAAGAGATCCGCGACCTGGCCGACCGCACCACTACAAGCGCACAGGATATTCACCGAATCGTTGAGGCGATCGGGGGAGATACCGCCGAGGTGACCAAGGCGGTGGAAGCGACGGGAGAACGCATTCTTCGCGGCAAGCAGTTGTCGCTGTCCACCGGCGAGGCTTTGCGCAAGATCGTCGAAAGCTCAAAGAGCGCGGCGCTAGCTTCCGAGGAGATCGCCGAGCTCACCGGCCAGGAGGGGGAACGGTCCCGCACGCTGCTCAAAGGTGCGGGGCACAGCCTGCGCTCCGTCAAGGCCATAGCCAGAGCCATGCAGGAGCAGTTGATCGCTACGGTTCGTATTCAGGAAGGGGTCACTGAAATGAAAGGCGCGGCTGATCAGATTGCCAGGGGGATGGAGGAGCAGGTCAGGGCCACACGCGAATTCGACCGCGGCCTGGAGGAACGGGAAGTGCAGATTCAGTCCATCCATGAGGCGACCAGTTTCCAGATGACAACCGTCGAAAAAGTCTTCTCTCATTTCGCGACATCGGAGACCCGCCTGAGCAAGAATGCCGAGAAGGCGGAGGTTCTGGTCAAGGAAATCCGCGAGCTGGAAATTATGGCTGAACGCCTCCGGAAACTCGCCGCCGACTTCGGCCGTCCCGATCAGGGCAAATCCTTTTCAGTCGGAGCGGCGCCCGCAGCGGTTTCTGCCTGAACTACCCCGCAGCAAAGAGTGGATTCCGAATCCGGGATCCTTTGACTGACAACCCGATTAACCGAAAGGCGCCCCGCAAAGGCGCCTTTTTCTTTACTCAATTTTCCCTTACGCCCAGACTTCGCAGAATCGTCATCATCGGGCACCAGTCGGTGAAGGCGCTCTGCAGGAGATTGAGCCCCACGAAGGCCGTGAACCACAGCCAGTGGGGTGAATGGACGAATGCCAGCAGCAGGCTGAGCAGAATGAAAAAGCCGGCGATCAGGCGCAGATACCGATGAATGGTCATGGCTGGAACCTCCTTGCGTGCTGCTCGGCCTTATTGCCGTAAATCAGCCAATAGACGACGGGTATGACCACCAGGGTGAAAGCGGTGGAGGCGAAGACCCCGAAAATGATCGACCAGGCCAGGCCGGAGAAGATCGGATCGAGGGTGATGACCCAGTTGCCGAGAAGGGCCGAGCCGGCGGTGAGCAGAATCGGGCGAAACCGCACGGCGCCGCTCTCCAGGATGGCCTCCTTCAGGGGCATCCCTTTTTTCAGGGAACTGTGGATGAAATCGATAAGGATGATGGAGTTCCTCACCACGATCCCGGCCAAGGCGATCATGCCGATCATGGCCGTGGCGGTGAAGAAGACCGGCGTGTCGTAGCCGCCCACGGGATCGTTCATGAAGATGTTGAGAATCCAGAAGCCGGGCATGATGCCGATCATGGTCAGGGGTATGGCCCCCATGATGATCAGGGGCATGGCAAAGGAGGCGGTCTCCA
>NZ_KI421422.1:143957-184903 GCF_000472285.1 Desulfuromonas sp. TF | reverse complement strand
CGGCAGCCGAACCAGGATATCCAGGGGATTGCGTTCCGAAGGGATATGGACGGCGCCGACCTTTTGCCCCTCCAGGGCACCAGCAGGATGTAGATCCCCACCAGGGCGGCCCCGAAGGCGATCCCCAGGTCCCGGAAGACGTCGATGGTGATCTGCCACTCCCCCTCTCCGCTCCAGACGACGGAATTGCCCGTGGGCAGCGGGTGCTCCTTGAAGTGGGAGGAGAGATTGAGGATCGCGTTGACCGGGCTTTTTCCGGCAACGTCTCCCATCACGTAGGATACCCGCTCCAGATTTTTATGGTAAATGGTCGGCGGCAAGGTTTCGCGCTCGAAGCTTCCGAGTTCCGAAAGCCGCACCGCGGAGCCCGCTTCGCCCCGCACTGAAAGACCTTGCAGGTCCTCCAGAGAGGAACGGCCTGCACGCGGCAGCCGAACCAGGATATCCAGGGGATTGCGTTCCGAAGGGATATGGACGGCGCCGACCTTTTGCCCCTCCAGGGCGACCGCCAGGGTCCGGGCGATATCGCTGTCGGTGATTCCTGAAAGGGCGGCCTTCTCCCTCTCCGGGATGAAATGCCAGCGCTCCTGGGGCGCCTCGACCATGTCGTCGACATCCACCACGCGGTCCTCTGATTCCATGCGCTGCCGGACGATTCCGGCGGCGGCGACCTGATCCTCATAGGGAACGCCCGGCTCCGCATAGACCTCCCCGACAAGGGTGGCGATCACCGGCGGACCGGGTGGCGACTCGACGATCTTGAGGTTGGCGCCGTGAGCTTCGGCGATGCGGGTGAGCTCGTCGCGCAGGCGCAGGGTGATCTCGTGGCTGCGCATGCTCCGTTCGGCCTTGGGGAGCAGGTTGATGCGGATGTCTGCCGCGTTGGGGCCTTCCCTAAGATAGTAGTGGCGCACCATGCCGTTGAAATCCATGGCGCTGGCCATGCCCACGTAGGACTCGAAGTCCGTCACTTCGTTCACCGTTGACAGGTAATCTTCCAGGGCCCGGACCGCCGCGTCCGTTTCCTCAAGAGTGGTCCCTTCCGGCATGTCCACCACCAACTGGAACTCGTTCTTGTTGTCGAAAGGGAGCATCTTCAAAGGAACCAGGTTGAGGACGGGCAGCAGCATGGAGCCCAGCAGCAGAACCACCACCGCGGCGACGAGCAGCCACGATTTCCTCCGCGATTCGAGAAAGAGCAGAAGGAGGTTCCGGTAAAGGCGCTGCAGCCGGGTCTTCCCCTCTTCCTTTTCCTGCGGCTTTCCGTATTCCCCCTTAAGGACATGGTAGGTCATCCAGGGGGTGACGGTGAAGGCCACCAGCAGGGACATGGCCATGGTCAGCGGCACGTTCACCGCCATCGGCATCATGTAGGGGCCCATCATGCCGGTGATGAACATCATCGGCAAAAAGGAGATGATGACTGCCGCCGTCGCCAGGATGATCGGCGGGCGCACTTCGTCCACCGCGGTCAGCACGGCTTCCCGGGGCTTCTCCCGGCGCAGCTTGAAATGCCGGTAGATGTTTTCCACGTCGACGATGGGGTCGTCGACCAGCAGCCCCAGGGAAAGGACCAGGGCGAAAAGGGTCACCCGGTTGATAGTGAAGCCGAACCAGTAATTGACCAGCAGGGTGAGGGAGTAGATGATGGGGATCGCCACGGCGACGATCAGCGCCTCCCGCCATCCCAGGGAAAACAGGATGAGCAGCAGCACCGTGATCACCGCCACGGTCAGGTGCATCATCAGTTCGTTCACTTTGTGGTCGGCGGTCTCCCCGTAATTGCGGGTGACGCGGACCTGGACGGCGTCGGGGATGATCGTTCCCCGCATTCCCATGACCCGCTCGATGACGTCCTCGGCCACCGTGACCGCATTGGTCCCCTTCTTCTTGGCCACGGCGATGTTGACCGCCTGAAACTCCGTCTCCCGGCTTCCCTCCCCGGAGTCTGCGGCGGGGCCGAAACGCAGACGGGTGTAGCTGTCGGCCTCGGCCATGCCGTCGTTCACCTCGGCCACGTCGCGCAGGAAAACCGGCGCTCCCGCATGGACTCCCACGACAAGTTGGCCGACATCCCGGGCCGAGCGGAGAAAGGCGCCTCCCCGCACCAGCACCTCGGTATTGGCCCGCTGGAAGCTTCCTGCGGGGAGCTCCAGATTGCCCCCTTCGAGAGCTCGCACCACATCCCGGACCGCCAGCGATCGGGCCGAAAGCGCCTGCGGATGGAGCTCGACCCTGATCTGACGGGGACGGCCGCCGATCAGGGTGGTGACATTGGTGTCCTTCACGGATTGGAGGCGCTCCCGCACCTCTTCGCCCACCCGCCGCAGGTCATGATCGGAGAAGGTCTCAGAGTACAGGGTCAGATTGACGATGGGCACGTCATCGACGGAAACAGGCTTGACCACCCAGCCGGCGACTCCGGAGGGCACCTGGTCGATGTTGGAGCGGATCTTGTCATGGAGCTTGACGAGGGAAGGAATATACTCCTCGCCGACGTGGAACCGGACCGTGACGACGGCCATGTCCGCCCTGGACATGGAGTAGACGTACTCCACCCCCTCCACCTGCCACAGGAGCTTCTCGAGGCGCGAAGCGACCAGCTTCTCCACCTCCTCGGCATCGGCGCCCGGCACATGGACGAAGACATCCGCCAGCGGCACCTCGATCTGGGGCTCCTCCTCCCGGGGGGTGAGGGTCAGGGCGACGAAACCGGCGAGGAAGGCGAGGGCGATCAGGATGACCGACAGGTTGCCGTCCAGGAACTTATCGACGATGCGGCTGGAGAAAGAGCGCTTTTCGCCGGCCATGCTACCCCTCCACCCTGGCCCCGTGGCGGGCATTTTCGACCCCGCGGACCACAATGGCCTCTTCCCCCGAGAGCCCAGAGAGTATTTCGATGCGTTCATCCACCTTCTCGCCGGTCTTGACCTGGCGATAGTGAAGGATGCCGTTCTGAACCACATACACCCCGGTGAGCTGGCCGCGGGTCACCACTGCCGCGGCCGGAATCGTAATCAGAACCTCCGGCGCTCCGGAAGTGATCACCCGGGCGTATTGTCCCGACCTGAGAGCCGGATGCTCCGGAACCTTCAGCTTGACAGGAAAGGAGCGGTTTCGGACATCCACGGAGGGCAGAATCTCCACCACTTCTGCGGAAATCTCCAGATTCGCGGCCGGGACCTCAACCGGCAGAGTTTCCCCGATCCGGATCCGGTCGAGAGAAGATTCGGGCACTTCGGTGATCACCTGCCAGCTTTCCCGGGAGTCGAGGGTCACCAGGGGTGAGCCCGGCATCACCGTCGCCCCTTCCCTCACCTCCTTGCGCACCACCATCGCCGCATAAGGGGCCGTGATGCGGGTGTATCCTTCGCCGATCCGGGCCGCGCTTCTGCCGGCGGCGGCCTGGCGGCCGGCGGCTTCGGCGGCAGCCAGCTCCTGCCTGGCCCCCTCCAGTTCGGATCGCACCTGATCCATCTCGTGGGGGGTCACCGCTTCCCCCTCCCGGAGACGGCTATAGCGCTCGAAAGTCTTCTCGGCCAGCTCCATCCGGACCCGCAGGGCGGCGATTCTGCTTTGCGCCTGCTGCATCCCCGCCTCGGCTTCCTGCAGACGCGCCGCGGAGAGGTTTTCTTCCAGGATCAGAAGGAGCTCGCCGGACCGCACTGTTTCGCCTTCACGCACTGCGAACAGCCCGACCCTGCCGTCGACCCGGGCCGTCAGGGTGATCCGGTCAGGTCGCTGGACAGTCCCGATAAGTGCCCGGGCGGCGGAATGCTCCCTACGAAAGACCTCTCCGATTTCGATGCCGGAGACGAGCGGTCTCTCCACGGAAACCTGACCGGGGGGAACCTCCTGTCCGCATCCGAAGAAAACGAGGACCACAGATAGTATCAGGAACAGTAGTTTCACGGCTGAACCTCCATGTCGGGAAGCAAGGTTTCGATCAATGTTCCCTGCTCGTAATGGATCCGGCCCAGAGAAAGGATCAGGTCGGTCGTCGCCTCAGTCAGGTCGAAACGGCTGCGGTCCAGGGCCGCCTGAACCGCAAGGAGGGCGGTCAGATCAACCAGGCCGGCCTGGTAGCGCTGTTCGATCTGGCTGCGGCTCTCTTCTCCCGCGGCCACCGACTGTCGGGCCGCCTCCAGGTTGAGCCTGGCTTCCTCGGCCCTCAGGCGCGCCTCCTCGACCCTGAACCGAGCCTGTTGAGCCGCTTCCAGCCACCGCTGCCGGGTTGCCTGCTCTCCGGCATCCGACCGGGCAACGGCATGCTTGCGGGAGCCCCCGTCGAAGAGTTCCCAGGACAGCCTGGCGCCGACTTTCCAGGATCCCGCATCGGTTCCGAACGGGACGTCGGCATCATGCAGGGAATAAGAGGCGCCTAAGTCCGCGCGCGGCAGATATCGGTTCCGGCTCTGCTCCGCGGCGAGTTCCGCTTCTCGGCTGCGGTGACCCAGGGCCGCAAGATCGTTCCGCCGCAGCATCGTCTGCCCGCCTTCTTCAGCAAACAGCTCCGGAGTCAAGGGGGCGGCGATATCCACCGCCTCTCCCGCGCGTCCCATGTTCAATGCCAGCGACCGCCTGGCAAGTTCCAGGTCATTCTCCGCGGCCCGAACCCGTCGCCGAGCTACGGTCAGTGCGACCTTGGCTCGCAGCTGATCCGCCTTGAGACCGGTGCCCGCCCGGTATTGTTCATCGGAGAGCCGTAGCATCTCCGCCGTTTCTCTTTCTGAACTTCGGGACGATTTAAGGGCCGCATGGGCCCGTTGCAGATCCAGGTAGGATCGGAAGGCGGCAAAAGCCGCCTGCTGGGTCGACCATTCCGCTTCGGCATCAGCGGCGCGCGCGGCCTCCTCGGCCCGGCGGGTCCCGTAGGAGATGTCCGGGTTGAACAAAGGCTGCTCGACGGAAACGCGGGTTTCGAAATCCCGGCGCGAAGGAGGAAAGTTGTAGCTGTCGGCATCCTGGCTGAGCGCCAGGTCCTCCTGGTTGAGGTCGATGAACAGACTGCCGGCCGGCTCATCGGTCCAGGAGAAAGTCTCCGAAAGCATCACCCGCGGCAGATAAAGGCTCCTCGCCTCATCGGCGGCCGCGCGGGCGGCCGCCGCGTCCCCCTTAGCCGCCACCGCCAGCGGACGGCGGGATATCGCTCCATACAGTGCCTGATCTAGATTAACGGTTTCGCCTCGGAGGGAAGCGGGAAGGGACACGAATAATAAGGTTATGAATACCGGCCAATGCATTTAACGATCTCCAAATGATTGTAAGAATAATATATATATATCAAATCATATTTTGTCTACCCCTATTCTCTTAAAAATACTTTACCTTTCAGGTGAGGCAAGAAAGATCGGAACTCTTCTGCTGCACTGTTCCGATCCGATGCTTTCCGCCCCGGCGGATCCGCGCCTACTGGCGCTCCTCTCCGACTCCTTGAGAATGCCGCCGGGCGCGCTAAACTGGGAGTAGATTCCCCCATCAGCAGAGCGTGTTTATTCCGTCCGGAGGAAAGAGATGAGCGAGGACCGAAAGATCATCCAGAAGATTGAGGGAACCCTGACCCGTGACAAGAGAGTCAACCTGAATTCAGGTACTGTGGAGATCTCCTGCGAAGGAGGCTACGTTACCCTGACAGGGACGGTCCCGACTGTGGCTGCCAAACGGTTGGCGGTAAGATTGACGCAAGAGCTGCCCGAAGTGAAATCGGTCAGAGATGAGCTTCGAGTCACGACCGACAGTCCCATGGGTGATCTGCAGATTGCCGATCACGTTCGCCACGCCTTTATTCAGGAACGCAACATTGAAGAGGGTAATATCGAGATAGAAACCGACCCGGAAGGGGTTGTCATCCTGAGGGGCCATGTCCATGCCCTGGCGTACACGCGGCTCTGCGAGGTTCTCTGCTGGTGGGTGCCGGGAGTCACAGAGGTTCGAAATCTGCTGGTGGTCGACCCTCCCGAAGAGGACAGCGATGAGGAACTGAAGGATAACCTGATCACCATTCTGGAAAAAGATGTTCTGGTGAGTCCTGCCAAGTTCCGCCTGGATGTTCATGGGAAGAAAGTCACTCTCCGCGGTCGGGTCGACTCACAGACGGAAAAGGACGCGGCCGAGAAGGATTGCTGGTATACGCCGGGCGTAATCGACGTGACCAACGAACTGACGGTTTCCTGAAATAGAAATGCTTGTGTTTCGGTTTTAAACAATATATATTAAATGAACTATATAGGAGGTGCTTCATGGAAATTCTCAGTATTTTAGGTATTGTGGCAATCTGGTACGCACTCAATCGATGGATCCTGCCCCGGTTCGGGATATCCACCTGACTCTCCAACACCTGCAGCCTTCCGGTTCGGAAGGTAAAACCCGCAGCTCAAGAAGATTCAGACGAAAACATGGAATAGTTGTCTAAATCATCCAACCTGGAGAAGAATAACCTCCCCGGCATCGCATGGCAGTGCCGGGTTTTTCATTGGGAGGAATGACCGCGCCCAGGAGCAAAAAACCAGGGGCAATCTATTTTGTCAACTTTCCGCGCCCTGCTATGATGGAAGTGGAAACTTCAGAGGCCTTCGCGGAGGAGCCCGTCATGATGATTAAGGTTATGTACAAGGACGGGTCAACACACCTGGTGTCGCCCCGGTTTCTTGATCGGCTGCTTTCCTCAGATGAGATATTTGCCTTCAGACGTTCCAGCGGCTGGGTCGTTGTCAGCCGCGATCGGTTGAGGGAGAACGACGAAGGAAATGGCTATACCGGGCAGGAAAGGCGCTTAAAGCACTGAGGAGATGATAGCTCTTCGTTTTGGAATACTACCTCTGCGCCAGGAACTCATCCGTGCAACCACCGCACATCGGGCCTGGAATATCGCTCGCGCGGTGTTCACAGGTAAGGGGAGAAAATTTTCGCGGAAGTGTCCCGGAGCTTTACCGGCAGCGATCGGCCATCGACTTCTTCCAGCGACGTTCCCCGCGCCTGCTGGCGCAGATCGTCAAAATGCCGCGCCAGGGACGCGTTCAATTCCCGGTCGTAAACCTCCAGGTTGAACTCGAAATTGAGACGCAGGCTGCGCGGATCGAGATTGGCCGAACCTATCAGGGAATAATGATCGTCCACCAGGAGGAACTTGCTATGAATGAAGGGCGGCGGCTGAAAATAAATGAGGGTCCCGTACCGGAGCAGCTCCCAGAGATAGGCCTGGGTGGCCCAGGCGACATACGGCAGGTTGTTTTTACCGGGCAGCAGGATCTCCACGGTGACCCCCCGGAGAGAAGCGGCGTTAATGGCCGAGATGAGTGCGCGGTCGGGGATAAGATATGGGGTCATGATTCGAACGTGACGCCTGGCGCAGTCCAGGGCGCCGATCACGATCCAGGTAAGCTTCTCGAAGTCCTCATTGGGTCCGGCACTGATCCCGCGGCAGAACGCCTTCGATTCAGCGATACCTTCCGGATATCCCATTTCGGGAATCGCCTCCCCGGTTGTAAACTGCCAGTCCTCCAGAAAAGCCTCCTGCATCTGTTTCACCACCGGTCCCTCAACCCGGAAGTGGATATCCACAACTCGCCGGGGGTTGTTCCTTTCGGCCAGGTGGCGGTCGCCGATGTTCATGCCGCCTGTGAAGCCGGCTGGTTCGTCGACGATCAACAGTTTCCGGTGATTTCTCAGATTGAGGTGAATGCCCCGCTCGGAGAAGGACGGGGGAAGGAAGCGGGCGACGCGGACCCCGCTCCCCCGCAACAGCCGGCGGGCCGGAGGGAAAGAATACCTCTCGCCGAGGGCATCGACAAGGACACGAACGTCCACACCCCGGGCGGCGGCCGCGCGCAGGGAGTCGACAAACTGCCTGCCGGTGGTGTCGGTATCGAAAATATACGTGGACAGATAGACGAAGGAGCGGGCACGGCCTATCGCCTCGAGCATGGCCGGATACGCTTCCTCGCCGTTATGAAGGGGCGTGATGCGGTTTCCCTGGAGCAGGGGCCTCCGAGTCACGGCATCGGCTAGGCTCAGCAGTGCGGCATAGTTTTCGGAACGAAACGGCAAATCGCCCGCCATATCCGCCACCCAGAGGCAGTGATCAGGCTCGGGACCGTGCATCCCCCGGCCGCTGGCCTGCCAGTAGCGGGCCAGGGTCCGGATGCGGTTCACACCCAGCAGCCAGTAGACCATCGCGCCGATGCCGGGAAAAGCCAGGCAGAGAACGATCCATCCGAGAGCGGATCGGGGATCGCGTTTATTCAGCAGGGCGTGGCCGGCCGAAAAAAAGGAGAATGCCGCCAGGGCGCTCCAGAACAGGAGCTTGAGAATCGATTCTATCAAAAGGGGGACTCCTCCTGCGACGCGGGTCCGCGCCACTCTCATGAGAAGTCTATCTGAAAAAGGCCTGGAGTCCAAGTGAAACGAAGAAGCTTTACTTATTCACTCATCGCAGGCTGGTGGCACAGCGGGGGCAGGTCAGCATGCTGGTCGAAGGCACCTTGTGCCCGCAGGTGGGACAGCTGAACCAGTACTTGCAATATTTGCATTGCGGCTCCGAAAGTCCCTGTTTCTTCTTACATTTGGGACACTGTCGATACATCTTTCGGTTGGTGATATAGTCAGCCAGCAACAGCCCGCATCGAGGGCACTCCGCGGCGTCGTGTTTGCGGATCTCGGCGCCGCAAGCCTGGATGGGGCAAACGAAGACTGCTTTACAGGCGCTGCACCAGTACTTTCCCTTTTTCAATTCCTTGCACACCGGGCATTTTTCCATAGTCACACCTCATGATGAATCATTGGTTCATACTGCCATCGAGCCCGCGCCTTGCCAGAGGTACAGATCCGCACCAATAGAAAAAGCCGGGCCCAGGGGCCCGGCTTTGAGCGTCCGTGGGAGAGTATTTCAGTCCATCTTTTTGAAGGCGCTTTTTGCCGCTCCGCAAACCTCGCAGGGTCCGTCCGGCTCTCCTTCGAGCGTATGGCCGCACGCCTGGCAGACATAATAATCCACAGTATCGGACTTGCCAAGATTCTCCAGGGCCTTACGGTAAAGATCGGCATGAACTTTTTCCACCGCATTGGCCAGGGTGAAGGTCTTCAAGGCGGCATTGAAGCCCTCGTTTTCAGCCGTCTTGATCATCTCCGGATACATAGCAGTAAATTCGTGAGTCTCGCCGCTTATCGCTTCCTTGAGGTTCTCCTCGGTGGAAGAAATCCCGCCCAGCACCCGCAGGTGGGCGTGGGCATGAATGGTCTCTGCCTCCGCGGCCGCCCGGAACAGTTTAGCCACCTGGGTGAATCCTTCCTTGTCGGCCATCTGGGCGAAGGCCAGATATTTTCGATTCGCCTGGGACTCCCCGGCAAACGCTTCTTTCAGATTATTTTCCGTCTTGCTTCCCTTGAGATCTGACATGGACTTTCCTCCTGAAACTATAAAATAGAAGCCAAAATAGATAACCGGAACCGCCGACAATGAACGCACCTTAGTGTACCGCGTCCGCCTCTGGTGTCAACCCCCAAAGAACCGGCTTCCCCCATCGATCATCAACACCTTTCCCAGCGAACCGGCGGAAAGAATCAGCCCTTCTACAATTGAAACAAAAAAAAGCAGACCCATCGGCCTGCTTGTATTCTATCTGCATAACAACTCTTAAATAGAACTCAGAAAGTTTTTTCGCCAGCTGATTCCGCTCTGGCGGTTACAGTCGATGATTTTTTCAGGACGAACTCGTAATTATCCCTGAGTTTTTTTGTGAAAAGAGCTCCCAGCATGAGGGCGCTTCCTCCCGGGATTATGAGGCCGGCCGTAAGTAGCTTGTTTCGGGTTGCCCGGTCCACCTCAACGGCCGCGATATCATGATGAACGGTTCCGTATCCTTCCTTGCTGACGGTTACCTCGTAATCTTCACCGGCACTGTTATTGTAATCAAAGTTACAGGGGGTCACCCCCACAAGTTTGCCGTCGATCATCACCCGAGCTCCGGGAGGGTCTGAGAGAATCACCGCCTGATGGGCGCACGCGCTGGTGAAAAAAGTCAGCAGTGCAGCGGCAACCAATTTGAGCATGACCGATCCCTTCGGAGTCGCAGAAATTCCGTCTTTTGCGCTTACGATGAGACAAGTCAAGCAAGTCACATGCCAGCTCGACCTGACCAATGCAGTCTATCCGTCCGGCCGACCTCATCTCCGTCGCAAAAACGACCACACCGGCGTCAAACGGTCGGAATCACTTGGTCAAATATTCTAAGCTGTTGACTGGTCGCGATTTTTCAAAAGGATGGAACCTCAGAGGTCTCGTATCGCATCCGGTCGTTTCGCGAGACCGTTCCGTGAAAAAATCACCATTCCGTGCAAACGCGTCTTCCGATTGCTGAAAAAATGGATGGGATTCATAGATCGAGGTAAGGGCGGAGATAACGGCCGGTATGAGAGAGGGAGGAGCGTGATACTTCCTCGGGCGTGCCGCTGACCACCACCTCGCCGCCGCGGCTTCCCCCCTCCGGGCCGAGATCGATGACATGGTCGGCCGTTTTGATGACGTCGAGGTTGTGCTCTATGATCACCACCGTGTTGCCGGTATCCACCAGACGGTGCAGCACGTCGAGCAGCTTGCGGATATCGGCGAAGTGGAGCCCCGTGGTCGGCTCATCCAGGATATAGATGGTCTTGCCGGTGGCTCGCTTGGCCAGTTCTTTGGCCAGCTTGACCCTCTGCGCCTCGCCTCCGGAGAGGGTGGTGGCGCTCTGCCCCAGCTTGATGTATCCGAGTCCGACTTCCCGCAGGGTCTCCAGCTTGGCATGAATGCGCGGGATATTCTCCAGAAAGCGGGCGGCCTGGTTGACGGTCATGTCCAGCACCTCGGCGATGCTTTTCCCCTTGTATTTCACTTCAAGGGTTTCCCGATTGTAGCGGGCGCCCCGGCATACCTCGCAGGTGACGAAGACATCCGGGAGGAAGTGCATCTCGATGCGGAGGATTCCGTCTCCCTGGCAGGCTTCGCAACGCCCCCCCTTGACGTTGAAAGAGAAGCGCCCCGGCTTGTAGCCGCGCACCTTGGCCTCGGGGAGATGGGCAAAAAGGTCGCGGATGTCGGTAAAAACCGCCGTGTAGGTGGCGGGATTGGAACGGGGGGTGCGGCCGATGGGAGACTGGTCGATATCGATGACCTTGTCCAGGTGCTCCAGCCCCAGGATGTCGTCGACTTGGCCGGCCTTCTCTTTGGCACGATAGAGGCGCTGGGCAAGGGCCTTGAACAGGGTGTCGATGACCAGGGTCGATTTCCCTGATCCGGAAACGCCGGTGACGCAGGTCATCACTCCCAGAGGGATCTGCACATCGATCCCTTTGAGATTGTTCTCCTTCGCCCCGCGCACCTCGAGAAAGCGTTCGCCGCGGCGCCTCTCTGCCGGCAGGGGAATAGTCAGCGACCCGGAGAGGTACTGGCCGGTGAGGGATTCCGGGTGCTCCATGATCTGCCGGGGCGTCCCCTGGGCGACGATCTCGCCGCCGAGCATCCCTGCCCCCGGCCCCATGTCGATGACATGGTCGGCCTCCAGAATGGTTTCCTCGTCATGCTCCACCACCAGCACCGTATTGCCAAGATTCCGCAGCCGCTTGAGGGTTTCCAGAAGCCGCCGGTTGTCCCTCTGGTGCAGCCCTATGGAAGGCTCGTCAAGAATATACAGAACCCCTACAAGGGAGGAACCTACCTGGGTGGCCAGACGGATCCGCTGCCCTTCCCCCCCGGACAGCGTGCCGGAGGAGCGATCGAGGGCCAGATAGTCGAGGCCGACATGGGAGAGGAAAGAGAGTCGCTCGCGGATCTCCTTTAGGATGCGCCGCCCTATTTCCGCCTCCTTCCCCGAAAGCTGCAGCTCGGCGAAAAAGGTCTCCGCCTCGACGATGGACAGGGCGCATACCTCGCGGATGTTTTTTTCTCCGACCCGCACAAAGAGCGCCTCCGGGCGCAGACGCGCGCCCTCGCAGGTGGGGCAGGGCATCACGTTCATGTAACGCTCCAGGTTCTCCCGCACCCCGTCCGAATCGGTCTCCCGATAGCGCCGCTCCAGACTGGGAATCACCCCCTCGAAAGGCTTGCTGTAGAAGTGTCTCCTCCCCCCCTGGTCGAACCAGAACTTCACCTCTTCTTTCCCGGAGCCGTGGAGAAGGATCCGGCGCACCTTTTCGGAAAGGGCGTGGAAGGGGGTGTTGATATCGAAGCCATAATGGTCGGAGAGGGCCTCCAGCAGCTGCTGATAGTAGAACCCGGTGCGGGTCTCCCAAGGGGCAACGGCTCCCTCGCGCGGGGAGAGGGCGGGGTTGGGGACCACCTGCTCGGGGTCAAAGTACATACGGGTGCCGAGCCCTGAGCAGTCGGGGCAGGCCCCGTGAGGATTGTTGAAGGAGAATAGGCGAGGAGCGATCTCGGGATAGGAGATGCCGCACTCGATGCAGGCGTGTTTTTCCGAGAAGAGGATGGATTGTTCCGGCAGGCGCGAGGCGCGCGGTGCCCCTGCCTGCGCTGCGGCACCGCCGGCAGGAGAATCGACTGTTTCCACCCGGACTGTGCCGTCGGCCAGACGAAGGGCGGTCTCCAGGGAATCGGCCAATCTCCCCTGAATCCCCTCCTTGACCACGAGCCGGTCCACCACCACCTCGATGGTGTGTTTCCTCTTCTTGTCCAGGGCGATCTCTTCGGCCAGCTCAATCATCTCGCCGTCGATGCGCACCCGGACGAAACCGTCGGCCTGGAGCTGTTTCAGTTCCTTGCGGTATTCTCCTTTGCGCCCTCGGACGATAGGGGCGAGCAGCAGCAGGCGCGTCTTCTCAGCCATCCCCATGATCCGGTCGACCATCTGTTCCACCGTCTGGGAGGCGATTTCCCTGCCGCACTGATGGCAGTGCACACGGCCGACCCGGGCGAAGAGCAGACGCAGGTAGTCGTAGATCTCGGTGACCGTCCCCACCGTCGAGCGGGGGTTCTTGGAGGTGGTCTTCTGTTCGATGGAGATGGCCGGCGAGAGCCCTTCGATGCTCTCCACGTCCGGTTTTTCCATCTGCTCGAGGAACTGGCGGGCATAGGCCGAAAGGCTCTCCACATAACGCCTCTGCCCCTCTGCATAGATGGTGTCGAACGCAAGGGTGCTCTTTCCCGAACCGGAAACGCCGGTGATGACCACCAGCTTTTCGCGGGGGATCTCCAGATCGAGGTTCTTGAGGTTGTGTTCGCGGGCGCCTTTTATGATGATCTTGTCGGACATTGAAAAACCGTGACGGGTGATTCGTGATTCGTGATTAGTGACTCGTGACTGGAGCAAAGGCAAACGACCGGATGTCAGGTTTCTGCCATTTCCTCGGCCATCCTGACCGCCGCAACCAGGCTGGTGCAGCTGGCTTGGCCGGTGCCGGCGATATCGTAGGCGGTGCCGTGGTCGACTGATGTGCGGACGATGGGGAGCCCCAGGGTAATATTTACCCCATCCTCAAAGGAGAGCAGCTTCAGCGGAATCAGCCCCTGATCGTGATACATGCAGACCACCGCGTCGCAGGAGCCCCGCACGGCAAAGTGAAAAAGCGTGTCGGCACTGTGCGGCCCGGTGGCGGCGATCCCCTCGGCCTGCGCGGCAGCAATCGCCGGGCGGATAATCCGCTCCTCCTCGTCGCCGAACATTCCCCCTTCTCCGGCATGGGGATTGAGAGACAGAACGGCAATACGCGGCTGAACCAATCGGAAGTGCCGACGAAAGGCGGCATCGGTGATGCGTATCGTCTCCAGAATTCCAGCCGTTGTGAGCACCTTAGGCACCTCGGCCAGGGGCAGATGGGTGGTGACGAGGCAAACCTTCAACCGCTCCCCGGCAAGCATCATCACCACCTTTTCCACTCCGCAGCGCTGGGCCAGCAGCTCGGTATGCCCCGGAAAATCGCAGCCTGCCGCCCGGATTGCCTTCTTGCTGATCGGCCCCGTAACCATGGCCGAAGCATCGCCGGCCAGACACCGGTCGCAGGCCCACTCGATATAGTCGAGCATGGCGCGACCGCAGGAGGCATCGGGATTGCCGTAGACGAGACGCTCTGCGGCGATGCTGGAGAGGGACCTCACGGCCAGAGTGCGATCTCCGATCTTTAGCCGATGGCTGGCTCCGCCTTCGCCGGGCAGGAGCTCGGCTCCGGCCGGAAAAACCGCGGCAGCCCGCTGCAGCACACCCGCATCGCCGGCCACCAGCAGGGGACGGGACAGATTGTCCAGGTCTCCATGCAGCAGGGCCTTGACGATGATTTCGGGACCGATGCCGGTAGGATCTCCCATGGTCAGAATAATCGGGCGCGTCACGTTTCCTCCGGAAAATGTGAGAAGCAGATTATAACCTCTCAGGTCAGGAAATGACAACGTCTATCAACGCGGCGGAGGAAATTCGGGACAGATTCCGGAATATCCGGATCTCCCATCCTTGATGCCCTCGTATATCCGGAGAATAGCTAACTGACAACGGCAGGGATGATGTGCTACATTTTCACCTCGACACCGGCGGATATTTCAGACATGCAGCCGGACCTTTCCCCCCCGAGGCACTTATGAGCGACGATGCTGAATGGATCGACATTTCGGTCCCGATCACGGAAGAGATGGCGACCTGGCCCGGAGATCCGCCGGTGATAATCGACCGGGTGCTCGATATGGCGGCGGGGGACGATGTCACCCTCTCGAGACTCGAAACCGGACTGCATGCCGGCACCCACGTCGATGCCCCTCTTCACTTCCTCCCGGGCGGCGCGAGAATAGACGCCATGCCGATCGAGGCGATGACCGGACCGGTGCGGGTGATCGCCATCGACGCCGATGAGCGGATCGAAGTCGCCCACCTCCGGAAGGAGCGACTTGCCGCGGGGGAGAGGGTCCTTTTCAAGACCCGCAATTCGCGTCTCTGGGCGGAGAAAGGATTCATCAGGGATTTTGTTCATCTGAGCCTGGAGGCGGCCGAATATCTGGCGGGAACGGGCGTGCGGTCGGTCGGAATAGATTATCTTTCCGTATCCGGGTACGGAAAAGAGGCCGGCGAGGTGCACCGGGTACTGCTCGGCGCCGGAGTGTGGATCATCGAAGGACTGGATCTCTCAAGGGTTGTTCCCGGCCGCTATCGGCTTTTCTGCCTGCCGCTTAAAATCGCCGGTGCCGAGGCCGCCCCGGCGCGGGTTTTCTTGCAGCGCACGGGGAACCCTGGCAGGCCCTCGTGCTCGGACGAAGATGAAAACCGTCGAGGCTAGACCTCCGAGCGCACCGTCAGGACGGGTATAGTCGATCTGCGCACCAGACGCTCGGCAGTGCTGCCGACGAGGACATGTTCGAGGCCGGTGCGGCCATGGGTGCCGATGACGATCAGATCGGCCGGGAGGCTTTCGGCCCGCTTCAGAATCTCCTGGAAAGGGATTCCCATAACCACTTCGGTCTGGAAACGCACCTTCTCGTCGAACTTGTCCCGACAGAAGTCTTTCATCTCCTTGACCGCCTGCAACTCGACTTCCCGTTCGAGAAGCGCCATCGCCTCGGGCTGGATCTGGCTCTTGCGCTGGTCGGCGAACTCGCCGATGACATGCAGCACGTGCACCTCGGCCCCGGCCAGGCCGGCCAGAGTCAGAGCGTAGTCGCAGGCCGGTACGGAGCTCTCCGAGTAGTCCGTGGCATAAAGAATTTTGCGAATCGTTTTGACTGGCACGGTTGTCTTCCTCTTCTCAGGCTGTTACTGCCACCATGGCATCGCGCTTGTTCTTGGTTTTTTGCATGAACCACACCAGGGCCACCACCACCAGTCCGGCCACATCGGTAACAACGGTCGGCCAGTAAAGCAGGACGGTCGCGGCCGCAAGCAGCAGCCATTCGGGAATGGTGGTTCGCCGGATCCAGTAGAGCATAGTCAGCGAGGAGAAGGCGATGGTGCCCAGGATGGCCGAAACGAAGGAGGAGACGACCTTTGTTTTGGTCGCCTTGATCTCACCGAGGACAATGGCATCATCGGGGTTGACCATGCCGCCTGCGGGAATCAGGACCTGCGTGACCGTTCCGTCTCTCTGTGCCGTGACCTCTAACGGCTTGTCGTCGATCAGGACCGTGGCGATGATGTCGCCATCGGCGAAGACATCTCCTTCCTTGACGTTGACCTTGAGGACCGTGGCGAAAGGCATCTCGCTTTCGATCTCGGGCATGTTGACCATGATCGGTTTCGCCTGGAAGAGGATGGAGGGGGTGAAGGCGAAGAGGATCGGCATCACGTACAGGAGCTTGGCGTACTTGAAGCTTGTCCAGCCGGTCTTCCAGGGGTCGGATCCCGCGATGGCCGCTCCGGCGTAGGCCGCGACGCAGACCGGAGGGGTGATGTTCGAGTCCTGGCTCAGCCAGTAGACGATCATGTGGGCGGCGAGAATCGGCACGCCGAGGTCGCCGAGGGGCGGCACGGCAAGGACGGCGGTGATCAGGTAGGCGGCGGTGACCGGCACCCCCATACCGAGGACCAGGGAGGCCAGGGCCACCAGCAACAGGGCCATCAGCAGGTTGCCGGCGGCGAGCGAGATGATGATGTCGGAGAATTTCAGGCCGATGCCGGTCAGGGAGATGATCCCGACGATGATCCCGATGACGCCGACGGTGGCGCCGATGACCAGGGTGTTGCGGGCTCCGACCTGGATGGCGTCCCAGATCTCCCGAGGACCCATGCGGGTCTCCTGGCGGAACCAGCTGATGCCGATGCAGGAGAGGGTGGCCCAGAAGGCGGAGAAGCCGGGAGAACGCCCCATGATCATCAGCACGGTGATGATGATCAGCGGCAGGGCGAAATAGCCGTCGCGCTTGAGCACCTGCTGCCAGCGGGGGAAGTTCTCGTCGGTCAGACCCTTGATCCCCATCTTCTTGGCTTCGAAATGGATCATGCAGAAGACCGAGAAGAAGTAGAGCAGGGCCGGAAAGACCGAGATCATCATGATGGTAGCGTAGGGGGTCTCGGTGAGTTCCGCCATCAGAAAGCCCCCCGCCCCCATGACCGGCGGCAGGAACATGCCGCCGATAGAGGCCGCAGGCTCGATGGCGCCTGCCACGTGCGGCCTGAAGCCGGCCCGCTTCATCAGCGGGATGGTGAAGGCGCCTGTGGAGACGGTGTTGGCGATGGCGCTGCCCGAAACCGAGCCGAAAATGGCCGAGGCGATGACCGCCACCTTGGCCGGCCCGCCAGTGGTCCGTCCGGCGAGCGCCAGAGGCAGGTCGATGAAGAACTTGCCGGCCCCCGACTTCTGCAGGAAGGCGCCGAAGAAGATGAAGAGGATGACGTAGGTGGCCAGAACGCTGGCCATGACTCCGAACACCCCATTGGTGGTGAGATAGATGGAAGTGGCCAGCCGCTCCATATCGAAGCCCCGATGGGCGATGATATCGGGGAAGTGGGGGCCGAAATAGCCGTAGCAGAGCATTCCGACTCCGATCAGGGTCATCGCCCATCCGAGCACCCTGCGGCAGACCTCGAGGGAGAGGATGACGCCGGCGATGCTGACCAGGGCGTCGAGCTCGTTTTCGGCGCCGGCCCGGTAGTTGAGCGCCTCAAACTGGCTGATCCAGTAATAGACGACGAGAGTCGAGGCCAGGGCGAAGAGGACGTCGGAGAGGACCGGCCACTGGGGCCGGCGTTTCATCAACCAGGTATCGGCAGGCATCAGCAGCGCCGCTATTGCCAGTGTTCCGAAGGCCACCCACCAGAGACCGCCGGCTGCCCCCAGGGCTGCCATTCCCTTCTCGCTCCAGGCTTCGCCGAAAGCGGTCAGTTGGCCATGGAAGGAAGCGGTGTCCTCGAAGAAGAACAGGACGGCTGCCGTGCAGGAAATCATCGCTCCGAGGATCAGCGAAAGCAGCAGCCTGATCCGCGTCTTTCCCGCCGGATAGAGGAGAAAGACCAGGACGTAGGTGGCAAAGACGTAGATCCCCCGATGATACTCGGTGGCGACAGCCTTCAGGCCGGCCGCATAGAAATAGAAGATGACCATGCCGGCGCCCAGCAGGGCGACGACCCAGTGCCAGAAACCGGTCGGAGTGCGGAAGGATTTGGCGTCCTTCTCCATCAGCTTCTTGAGTTTTTCCTGCTCCTCGGGAGAGAGCTCCTTGAGTTCGTCGTTGAGTTCTTCAGCCATACTGCCTTCCTGCGCCGTTTTTGATGAAATAGTAATGAGGGGATAGACGAAGCGGGGCCGGAAGGCCCCGCTCCTGTATTTCAAAAAATCATTTGCCGCTTCATCACTGGGCTTTTTGCCGCTCGCTGATGGTGAGGCCTTTTTCGGTCCAGAACTTCTCGGCCCCGGGATGAATGGGGGTGACGATGCCGTTCAGGCCGCCTTCGACGGACATAGCCTTGGCGGTGCTCTTGACCTTGACCAGGTAGGCGAGCCCTTCGGGTGAGAAGGTCTCTTTCAGGGCCGCGGAGATGACCTCCGGCTTGACATGCTTTCCCGTCACCCAGAGGGCGGAGTCCTGGAAAGTCTTCACCGGGGCGTCCACGCCGCTATAGGTGCCGGCGGGAATGGTGACCTCGGTATAGAAGGGGTATTCGTCGAAGAACCCCGCCTTCTGGCCCGCCTCGACGGTGTCGAGGACCTTGATTTTGTTGCTGGCGGCGGCCTGGATGACGGAGGCGTTGGGGAAGCCGGCAAAGACCCAGACGGCATCGATCAGCTTGTCGCCCATGGCCGATACGGCTTCGCTGTAGCCGATGAACTGGGGCTGCATCTTGTCCCAGACCCCGAGCTTCTTGAAGTAACGTTCCGCCGAGGCCGCGGCTCCGGAACCGGCTCCGCCGACGGCAACCTTCTTGCCGGCCAGTCCGGCAACATCGTTTATGCCGCTTGCTTCAAGGACGACCAGGTGAGCAGGGGCGCCGTACAGGTAAGCCATGCCCAGAACGTTTTCGTATTTTTTCGCGTCCTGCGGCAGCTTGCCGTTGCGCGCGAGGAAGAGGTCGCCCGAATAGGTGATGCCGAAGTCCGCGTCACCCGAGTTGACCCGCCGCAGATTCTCGACGGAGCCGGCCGAGGCCATGTTGGAGACTTCTACGTCCGGCAGATTCTTGGACAGAAGCGTGGAGATGCCGTTGGAGAAATACTGGAAGGTGCCGCCTTCGGGTCCGCCGGAGAAGGCGAGGCGGGATTTTGCCGCCAGACCCGTACCGGGGAGAGTCAGCAGGACGGCGATGGCCAAACAGCCTGCGAGGGAAAGGATACTCTTCATTCTGCCCATGTTCTACTCCTCCTCTTTTTAGGGGGTGAAATTTCAAACGCCATTTTAAATCAGGAACATGCACCTATCGCAATGATGATGCCAAGACGGAATGGCGTTAATACGCATTTAACTTAACCAAAGATGAATGGAATATCAAGCACATAACGAGAATTAAAATCCTGTGAGGCTTGATAGTCGTGGCCAATTGTTGCCCAAAGAGGCTGAAAATGGCCGGTGCCGGCTAAAATCTGTAAATAGATCAAACTGCGTTGTAGATCGCAGTTCCTTTTAATGGATAAAAATACGGCAGATCCAATCATCCCTTTTGCCTGCCGGTGAATGTTTCTTTTTTACGAAGATCAGGACCTGTATTACATCCAGGTGCGCGAGGAGCAAGTTTCCTGGGGCCGCACTTTATTGACAGGTCTCGATTCGGCTATACAGTGAATACAGCATGAGAGGGGGAAAGGAGAAAGGTGATGGCTACGGTCCATATCATGCCCCGAGGAGTGGAGGGCTGGCTCCTGAAGGTTGAAGGCGAAAAAATAAAAGATGGCTTTTTCGCAACCCGCGAGGAAGCGCTGCGGGTTGGGCGAACCATGTGCGATACCCTGCGAGCCGACCTGGTGATACATAATCCGGATGGAACGACGACAAGGCAGTAAAGAACCGGACGGGCAAAACTCCTCTTTTCCATTCCGCCGAACAGGAGGGAGGGGAATGAACGGCATGGATGCGGAGAGACCGAGATGAATCCCGGCGAGAGGGAAAGAGCGAAACAGCGTCTTGATCGCATAGCCTGGTACCTGGATAGTTCCATTCCCATACCGGGCCTGGAAACGCGTTTCGGCCTCGATGCCCTGATCGGCCTTTTTCCCGGCATCGGCGACACGCTGGGAGCGCTCATGTCGAGCTATATTCTCTCGGAAGCAGCCCGACTGGGCGCTCCGAAATCCGTCCTCCTCAAAATGGCCTTCAACATCGCCCTGGATGCTATTCTGGGCGCTGTTCCCGTCCTGGGGGACCTGTTCGATGTGGTCTGGAAAGCTAATCAGCGAAACGTGCAACTGCTCGGGACCTACCTCGAGAGACCGCGCAAGGCCGTGGCCACGAGCCGGTTGTTCGTGTGGTCGCTTGCTTTCTTGCTGGTCGGATTCGTGATTTTCGTCGGAATGTTGGGGTTTGCGCTGATGCGCTGGGCATGGTTGGAGATCAATGGAAATGGATGATGTCCCGTCGCGTACAGGAGTCGAATCGCGCCATGGACGGCCTCCGCAAAGAGCAGAAAGCAGAGCACGCTTTCTTGACAACAGCTAAGCTCTCCTCCGGTCACGACCGTGAGATCCCCCATCCTGGCCCCTGATCGGACCTTCGCTGATGAGCACCCAATCGCCACCGCGTTTGAACCGGACGATTTTCCCCATCTGGATATACGTATTGAGAAGATAAGGATTTATCGCATCGGTTTCCCCGTCTGGATACATGACTTCCACGCGTCTTTTTCGGATAGGCCACATTGATTGTTCCTCCTGTTATGATGTCCTTCCTCCTGTTATGATGTCCGCTTTTTGAGTCAACTTGAGCATAGTTTATCCGAATTGCAACTCAGTCTCTCCTGCGGGTTGACGAATCGCAGAATAATCGGTAACTTAACAAATACACTCTGGAAACTTGCCGATTTCATCGCCACACCTATCACGGGGGAATACGCGCTATGAAAAAAGCTTTCCTGCTCCTCGTCGTATTGGCCCTGGCCATCGGATTGATCGGTTATTTTCGGGTGGCTCGTCAGCCTCAGGTGCCGGTGACCTACCCGATTCCCGAAGCGCCGGATACGCCGGGAATCCTTTATCCCATTGAAGGAGCCGCACCGAAGTCGGAGCCGGCGACGCCGGTGATCGATCCGGAAAAACCGCTCCCGGAACTCCGGGAAAGCGATGAGAGGATAGAGGATACTCTCTCCAGGCTTTTTGCCGGACGGGAGATCGACAAATTTTTTGTTCTGGACAATTTCATTCGGCGCTTTGTCGTCATGGTGGACAACCTGCCGCGCCGGAACCTGCCCGCGACTCACATGCCGACCAAGCCGGTTCCGGGTAATTTTCTGGTGGTTGGAAAAGACCAGAACCTTGAGATCGACCCGGCGAACTACCGACGATATGCACCCTACATCCAACTGGCCGAGGCAGTGGAACCGGCCCGGCTCGTGGCGGTCTATGTCCGTTTTTATCCTCTGTTCCAGGAGGCCTACCGGGAACTCGGTTATCCGTCCGGCTATTTCAACGACCGTCTGGTCGAGGTGATCGATCACCTGCTCGCCGTGCCGGAGGTCTCCCATCCCATCCGCCTTGCACAGCCTAAAATTGCCTATCAGTATGCCAATCCCGAACTGGAGTCCCTGTCGGCCGGCCGCAAAATCCTGATCCGGATGGGGCCGGAAAATGCCGCCCGCGTAAAGTCCATTCTTCGTAGATACCGGCGGGAGCTTACCGCGGCCTCGGACCGAAACTGAACCGATGAAGGCAAAAAGCAGGGCTCCTTGTTTCGGAGCCCTGCTTTTATTGATCAATCTTTTTATCCTTTTTCGTCACCCCGCGCCCATCACGCCTCACCTCGCCTTATTCCATTCCCATTTCAAAATTGAAAGGCGAGGTTCCCGGGACCTCGTTTCCCTTGCGCAGCGCCTCCAGCACCCTTTTCCCCTCGGGGGAGAACGGACCGAGGTGGTTCAGCTCTAGGATGAAGCGTCCGCAGCCCATGGCCTGGATTTCGCCAAGGCGCCCAAGGAGCGAGAAGTCGACCTCCGGGGTAAGGACGGTAAGGCCGGCGCGCTGACTGACCCTGTAGGCATCGTTGCGGTCGGAGAGGAGCGGGGTGTCCGGCCGCACCCCGCGAATCGGAATCCTGGAAGTGATGAGAGGAACGTTGCCGTACACCGTCAGGGAAAGATGCAGGCCGCACTCCCGCTGCAGGATCTGGCGCAGGTTGTCCCGGTCGTCTTCGATATAGAGAGTCGCCTCCGCGGCTCCCAACTCCTTCCAGGCGAGAAGGGCCTGACTGTTGAGGGAGAAAAGGCGGTAGCCGGCGCTGAGTTCCACCCCCTCGACCCCTTCGAACAGGTGGAAATGGCCCAGATTGTTGAGGCGGAAATTTCGATGGCCGCGCTTTACCAGCGACCTGACGGCCTCGCGGTACCCGCTCCACTCGGAATCGAAGAGGATGAAGGGAAGGTCCCAGATCACCCGGTTTTCCCTTCCGGACAGGCGTTTGCCCGCATGGCCGAGCCCTTGTACATTGCCGGCAGTCAGGGGAAGGAGCACGCAATCGACGAACGGGTCGTTGAGAATATGAACGTCGCGAATGTCGCGGATGGCTACCGTCACGATCCTTTGGGTCTCCCCCGAAGGCTTCGCAGACGGCAACAGATCCGACAGAGCCTTCTTCAGGTGTTCACTGCGCCTGCCTGCGGCGCGGTCGTTCACCGCCTGCCGGAGGATCCCGTAGAAGTCGCGGCGAATCTCCTTGAGACGACTGGGCGGGATGACCAGAGGGGGAAGCTTTCCGGCTTCCAGCTGTTCGAGAACGAAGGACTCACCGGCGGTCCTTTCGAACACACCCTTCAGGGTGTCGGAGCTCAGGGGGCGGTCGGTAGCCGAAAAAGTTTCGACGGGGTAGTCCCGGGTTATCGTGATGTGTCCGGTTACCCCCTGGACTGACAGGGTGGCGTTATCCGGCATGGCGACGACCAGGCGAACCGGGGCGGGCGGGGCGGCGGCCTTCTCCAGTTTCCGCCGGCAGGCGGCTTCGCTCATGGTGAATGCCTGGTCCGAGGAAACCTTGAAGACGGCGTCTCCCACCCGGAAGATGTCGCGGAAAGGGGAAGGGACGCTGACGTATGCGCCGGATTCGACTCTTTTTACCGGCTTCCGCCCCTGACGGATTTCCTTGACGGTGAAAGCGGTGCCGGCCTGATCGGACTTGGGTTGAATGCGCAGCCGATCGCCCACGTGCAGGCGGTCCCGTGTCTTGAAGGAGATGTCCCCCTCTTTCACCGCGGCGATCTCTCCCAGAAAACGTCCGGTCGAGCCTTTCAGGGACGGGATGGCGATATCCGTGGGAACATTCCCGGGAAGAAAGCCCCTGGTTGGGGTGCGTCCGAAAGAGGCCTTGAGCAGTTCCTTGGCTTCCTTCACCGCCTCCGGGCGGCGGGAAGGGGGGGCGTCGAGGACCCGGCGGTAGGCCGAAACTACATTGGCCACGTATTCGGCGCTCTTCATCCGCCCCTCGATCTTGAAGCTCACCACTCCGGCCTCCGCCAGTTCGGGGAGCAGCTCGATGGCGGAGAGATCATTGGTGGAAAAATAATACCCCTCGTGCTGGCGGTAACGGTAGCGGCGTCGGCAAGGCTGAGCACAGCGGCCTCGATTGCCGCTTTTGCCGCCGAGCCAGGAGGAGAAGTAGCACTGCCCTGAAAAAGAGAAGCACAGCGCCCCGTGGATAAAGTGCTCCAGCTCCAGGGTGGTCTGGCGTCGAATAGCGGAGATTTCTTCCAGGCTGAGTTCGCGGGCAAGCACCCCCCGGGTGAACCCCATCCGCTCGAGCATCCTGACCCCGGCGGTATTGTGAACCGTCATCTGGGTGGAGGCGTGCAGTTCCAGACCCGGGAAGTTCCTGCGGGCGAGACGCCATACCGCCAGATCCTGGAGAATGATCCCGTCCACTGCCATAGCCTCCAGGGCCGACAGGGTTTCGACCAGCGCCGGCAGCTCCCGTTCCTTGACCAGGGTGTTGAGGGTGACATAGAGCCTGCGCTGTCTGGCATGTGCATACCCGGTCATCCGCTCCAGCTCCTGGAGGGTGAAATTTTTAGCCTTGGCGCGGGCGGAGAAATCCTTCAGGCCCGCATAGACTGCGTCGGCTCCTGATTCCATGGCGGCAAAAAAGGCCTCCAGGCTGCCGACGGGAGAGAGAAGCTCGGGTTTTTCGACGTTTTTGATATTCATCTGATTCTCTGGGGCGGGGACGGCTGATCGTCCCCCAAAGCTCAATAAAAAGGAGCCGGGTTCGCAGAGATCCCGGCCCTCGGTTTGTTCAATTTTCAAGCTACCATGGCAGAGCGAGGCGAAGCAATCGGAAAATCGACGGTTTCGAGTGGTCAACATGATAAAACATTGTTATACTTTTTGCTGCACTTCCTGTTGATGCTCACCTGTTTTCGAGGAGATGGCCATGCCGATAGCTCCGCCCCCCGAGGAACTCCTCGACCAGCCCTCCATGGAACTGATGGACCTCTTCGGCAGGATGCGTTCCCTGACCGATGACGGCGGTTTTGGCGGCACCCTGCCGGCCCTATGGCAATGTTCCGACGAGAGCCAGGGGATCAAGAAGGCGCTTTTCGGCTACGTCTACAACTGTCCCGTGTTCAATCTGGGAAGGGTCGGCGCCCTGCTGGACCCGACGCGCCTGCTGCCCGCATCACATCACGGAAGGGACTTGGTCATTCTGGGAGGAAGCCATCTGGGAGCCAGGGAAGAGGACGGCGTTGGAACGGTGGAGCGGGTCCACGGAAGAATGGCTCCCTGCTGCGGCATGCTGTACAGAATGCTTGAAGAATACCTGCTGGTTTACCGCCGGGCCGCCTCCCTGATCACTCTTTTTCGAGGGGTCGGTGGTCTCAAGATCGAGCTTCCTTACAAGTACCTCTTCAGAAAGCCTCTCGGCTCAACTGTGCGCATCCACGTGCGGTGGCAGCGCCTTGTCGATGGAGAAGCCCTGCGGGATTCCAGCCACGGCAAGATCTACCATCTGCACAGGGATTTCATCGCCCGCCATGAGCAGGCGCTCAGCGATCTCGGAACGGAGCCACGGTCCATCGGGGAGTTGCTGGATCCGGATATTTTTTCCTTTTCCAAGCAGCTCGACTTGGAGAGTCTCGACACGAAGGCCCTTCTGGAGGCCTCAGTCTTCGATTTTCTCCCGGATATCGTCACCTCTCAAAGGCCCCACCGCCGCCTTGCCGATGTCAATACCTGGCGTGAGTTCCATCGCCTGGCCGCATATCTTACAGACTCTTTCGACAGCGGCGAGCGCAACATTCTGGTGATAGCGGGCCTGACCCTCGATCACTCCATCCGCCGCAACACCTTCGTCCCGCAGTTCGGCTTCTGGATGGAGCAGGGTCGGGCTCTGCAGGCGCGCTATTTCGGCCCGCCGGAGATCCGTGCACTGCTTGATGAACAGCCGGTTTGGCGCCCGGAGCAGAGCTTTCTGGAATACGCAGGGGTGGAATAAAAGACTTCAGGTTCAAGGCTTCACGTTTCAGGTTGGATCAAAACCCTCGAATCTGGAGCCGTATGCTCCTGGTTAGCCTGATACCTGAAACCTGAGTCCTTTTCACCCCATCAATCCCCGATCGACAAAACTCACGTAATCGCCGCTGCCGATGATGATGTGGTCGAGAACCCTCACCCCCATGAGTTCTCCCGCTTCGCGCAGTCGGGTGGTGATCTCCACGTCCTCGCGGCTGGGAGTGGGATCTCCGGAAGGGTGATTATGGACAAAAAGAACGGCGGCGGCGGATTCCCGAACCACCGGGGCGAAGACTTCCCGTGGATGAACGATGCTTGCGGTCAGACTCCCCTCCGAGACCTGCACCTGGCGGATCACCCGGTTTTTACTGTCGAGCAGAAGGGCCAGAAAGACTTCCTTCTTGCGGTCCCGCAATTGTTCATGAAAGTGCCGAAAGACATCCTGGGAACAGGTGTAGCGATCTCCCTGGCGCAGGGCGACCGTGCCGAAGCGGCGGGCCAGCTCAAAAACCGCCTTCAGCTCGGCCGCCTTCGCCGGACCGATCCCTTTGAGATCGCACAGTTCGGCGACAGACGCGGCGGCCAGCTCCCGCAGGGAGCCGAAGCGGCCCAGAAGGAGCCGGGCATGATCGAGGGCGCTCATCCGCGAGGAGGCGTCTCCGGTGCGCAGCACCAGCGCCAGAAGCTCGGCATCGCTGAGAGCTTCCGGCCCCTTGTCGAGAAGTTTTTCCCGCGGCCTTTCAGCTTCGGGCCAATCTTTGATCGTTCTCATTTCCCCCTCCATCGTCGTGTAAAGAAAGGGCCGGCTGCGAGAGCCGGCCCTATCCGCGTTGAGCATTTAGATTACCTGTTATTTCTCCTTGAGCGGAGTCCCCCAGAACGTGCCCAGCACTTCCCTCTCCCGCTCGGTGAGTACGACATTGCGCTTGAGCAGAATCTCTTCCACCGATTCAAATGGCAGCCGGTTTTCGATGGCCTTATCGATCCGGTCCGAAGTATGGCAGATAACGCAACGGGTTTCGATGATGTGCCGATATTCGCGCAACCTCTCGTCGAACTCCGCGGCGGTAGACATCTCAGCCGGCCTCTTCATGGGATTGCCCCGGAAGGTCCCTAAAATGTCCTTGTCCCGTTCGGTCTGGGCGGCGGCCGGTGCGGCGACCGTCAGAACCAGGATAAACAACGCTAGTGCGTTCCGTCGGCTCAAGGCGTTATTCCCGAACAAAGATGTCAATGTCCGTCTCGTGGACCATGGCCATGAGATGGGCGTATTCCGATTCGATGATTTCATAATGATCCCGTGTTTCCCTGACCATTCGCTCGAAAACGGCACGAACCCCAGGGTCGACGATGTGAGATGACGTCATAGTCAGATTCTTTGCCAGATCTTCCTCTTCCCGCAGGGCTATTTCCATGGCTTTGCGCTCGTGAACGTTTTCGTCAAGAGCCTTTTCCAGTTCTCTGAGCATGGCGGAATCGGGATGGGGGGGCGACGCTATGAATTCCTCAAAGGTTCCCAGATCTCCTCCCCGATACAGATGAAAGAAATGACTGGCATGCTCCCTTTCTTCATTGGAAAGAATCTCGAAAACCTTTTTCGCCTTGGGATTTTTGGTGATCTCCGCCGCTTTCTTGTAGAAGTCCATCACGTTCTTTTCAGTCTGAACCGCTAGCTTGAGTGCTTCCTGCATATTAAATTCCTGCGGCATTTGTATTCCTCCTTCTGCTGTGTAATCGCTGTACAGGTCTTTTAGAATAGATGATTAAAGTATTACCCAAAAAACCTACCTGTCAAATGCCTATATACAGGTAAATAATCGAAGAAATACTTCGGGAGAATAACACATGAAACGTAAAAATCATTATTATTTCGCGACAGAGAGTGACAGCTTGTCGCCCACATTGTTTTTCAGCCAGGCCGGATCCCACCACTCCACCGGATTCACCGACAGCCCTGAAAGGATAATTTCGAAGTGGAGGTGATCGCCGCCTGCCAGTCCGGTCGCGCCGGAATTCCCTATGGTCTGGCCCTTGGCGACTGTTTCGCCCTTCTCAACGTCAATGCGGCTCAAATGCCCATAAAGGCTCTGCAGTCCCATTCCATGATCGATGATGACGCACTTTCCATAGATCCCCAGATCGTCGGCATGGACAACCTTGCCCGCATTTGCGGCCGGGATCGGCGCCAGGGCTATAGAAGCCAGGTCGACTCCCATGTGGGTCTGTTCGTCTACCTTCTTCCCTTCATAAAAGTAGGAACGCGCGGCGGCAAATCCACCCAGATGGGCGGCATTGGGCTGGCGCAGGAAAACGCCCTGCCAGAGGGGTCCGGAAGCAGTCTGCTTTCCGAAATCGCGCAGGGCACGGACATTCTCCTTTCGCAGTTCACCGTTGACTTTCAAAAAGAGCTCCAGCGGCGTGGCGGCTTCCGGGAAAAAAGCTTCGAACCGCGGCTGAAGCATTTTAAGAAATCTCTCATCGAGATTGATTTTCCCCGAGGGAAAGTTTCTTGGATTGGCGTGATGGTAAAAATCCGTCCGGCGCTGGTTGCCTGCTCTGTCCTCGGCAATCAGCTCCGGAGCGAACTGCTTGGGGGACATATGGTAAGGAAGAGCGAAAAAACAGGCGTAATTTCCCGACTCCTGAAGATAGCCGGGAAAAAAGAAGTCTCCAACCATCACCCCCGTCCTGTCGACCTCCTCGGAGATGGTATAGACGATCAGTGCGGAGCCGCCCTGGTTGAGGTTATGGGCGGAGCTCACGACCGAAAGGATCGGAGCTCTTGAGTCAAATTGGAGAATATACGTCTCTTCAGCGGTATTCCCCGCGCCAAAATGATAGATGGAATGGTCGGTGGCGGTAACACGCAGCTCAAAGGGGCCGTCCTTCAGGGGCGCATCCTGCAGGCCGAATTCCGTCTCCCGGAAAAGCGTTTCGGATCCGAAGGTTTCAGAGAAGACTGGAAAAGCTTTTTCCCCCTGAACGGCAACGACCTTGATGCTGTTCAGGCCCGAGCCGGGATCTTCGAGCTGCAGTCTCAGGGGGCGTTTGGCAGAAACCGCCTCCGTGCCCGGGCTCAGGGTGAGCCGGGGTTCTTCGGTGTCGCGAAAATAAAAGACGCCGCCCACAATCAGAGCGCCGAGCAGCAGGAGAATGCCGATTTTTTTCACCCATGTCCCCTTTCTGGTGATCGATGAACGTTAAAGCTAGCTGCACATAAGCGATGAAAAGCGCAGGAAAAAATTACTCCATCATTTTAAACATGGAATGGGAAAAGGGCAATGGCGGAACCCGTTCCTTCCGTCAGATCATCCTCAGGATAGGAATCTTCGGATGCGCTCCATCCTCGTTTATGCCTCGTAATTACAGGGAAAAAGCCGTCGCAACATCTTGCGCTTCGCTCTTTGAAGAGTTAAATTGATTCAGGTTCGCCCTCTTTCATGAAGTTGAGGTCCATGGATTCGAACAAACCCCTTCAGACCACTGGAACCAACCTGCCGGCTCTTTCTCCCGACTTGATAGTGGAGGCTCGTTCCGTCGAGCGCCTGCTGATCCGGGCGATTTCTCCTGCGCTGGCCCGGCTGACCGGAACCACCCCCGCCGACGCGAGAGGATTAAACATCGACCGGGTTTTTGCCGGAACCATTCCCCCCCTTGCCGAGCTGGCCCGTGAGGTGCTGGAAAGGGATGAGGCTCTGACCGACATCCAGGTGGGTTTTCCCGGAGGAATCGCACTGACGGCGGAAATTGCGCCCGGCGGGCTCACCGACGATTTCCGGGGGCGCATCGTGGTTTTTTCCTTTCGGGAGAAGACCCCGCCCGTCGTTTCTCTTCACGGCATGCGGGGAACTTCTCCGGCGATTCGAGAGGTTTTTCGGAAAATCGCCTGCTACGCCCCCTCAGATGCCTCCGTGGTCATCACCGGCGAAACCGGAACCGGCAAAGAGCTGACGGCCCGGGCTCTCCACCAGGGCAGTCCCCGGTCCCACGGCCCCTTCGTGGCGGTCAATTGCTCGGCTATTTCCGACGAACTGCTGGAGAGTGAGTTGTTCGGCCATGAAAAAGGGGCCTTTACAGGGGCGGTGCGCACCCACCGCGGACGCTTCGAAAGGGCGGATGGGGGCACCCTTTTCCTCGACGAGATCGGTGAGATGCCCCTGCACACACAGGCCAAGCTGCTGCGCGTCCTGGAGGAGAAGCGGATCGAGCGGGTCGGCGGCGAGCAGGAGCGAGAAGTCGATGTGCGGGTGGTCTGTGCCACCAATGTCTCCCTCGAACAGGCGGTAGGGCAGGGTCGCTTTCGGGCCGACCTGTATCATCGCCTGAGCGTGCTTCGCATTCACCTGCCTCCCCTGCGGGAACGGACGGAAGATCTCCCCCTGCTTGTGGAACACTTTCTCGGCAGCCTCAATCACAAATACGGCCGCCGGATCGAACGGCTCACTCCTGAGGCCCTCGCCCTGTTGCAGTCCTACTTGTGGCCCGGAAATATCCGCGAACTGCGCAACGTGCTCGAACGGGTCTATATCGAAACCCAGGCCGAGGTGATCGGCGCCCGGGCTTTCAGTGAATGGATTCGCGAACGGCGCGACTTCTCCCCCGGAGAATGGGGTCCCCAGACCACCATGGCCCGCAAGACCTCTGCTCTCGCCCCCCCCTGGCCGCTCCATTCAGAGCGCCACCTCCTGACGATGACCCCGCCCTTCATCGAGGTCGACCTGGTGCCGGAGAAAGCTTCTCGACGCAGCACCCGACCCGCCGACTTGGACAAAGGGGATATCCGAAACGCCTATCGTGCCGCCGACGGCAATCTGGCCGCCGCCGCCCGCCTTCTTGGAGTGCACCGAGCCACCCTCTACCGTTACCTCGATAAGCTGGGGTTGAAGCGGGAAGATCTGGAATCGGGGTAATCCCTCCTTCTGCGCGTTAAGAAAGTAGCTTTTGTTTGTTGTTTTTGCATCAATTCCGTTGTCGTACGGAGACTGTCACTGGATATAAATCGGAGTCCTTCGGTTTGCTTTCATGCCACTATATCTTATGCTTTAGCGATGGATATTTTTGTTAACTTCTCAGCCATCTGCCCCAGGTGAAGGCGATGAGGCGGTTCGCAACAATCTTTCTGGTTTTCATATCAATCCTCCTGTTCCTCGTCGGTCCCGTCGCCGCCGAGACTCCCCCACCCACACCGGAGTTGTCCCTGACTCCTGCCGAGAGGAACTGGCTGGAGCAGCATCCCGTCATTCGCGTGCGTATCGGCTCCCATAATCCCCCCTTTGAATACTATTCCGACGGCCGCTACCATGGAATGGCCTATGACTACCTGGTTGCCGTTACCCAGCGTCTGGGAATCGAATTCCGACCGGTTCCAAACCTGACATGGTCCGAGGCACTGGAAGAAATCAGGTCCGGGCGATCAATTGATCTGATTCTGCTTATCACCAGGACCTCCGAAAGGGAGGAATTTCTCGAATTCACTCAGGACTACATGAGCTTTCCCTGGGTCATTTTTACCACCGAAGAGGGACCGACGATCACGGGGCTGATGGATCTTGCCGAACTGGTGGTGGCGGTGGAGCGGGATTACATTACGCAAGAGTGGCTGAAGCGAGACCTGCCTGGAGTGCGCCTGCTCGAATACGACCATAGCGAAGAGGCTCTTACGGCGGTTTCGACCGGACAGGCCGATGCCTACGTGGGGAACCTGGCGGTCGGCAGCTATTTCATCGAGGAAAAGGGGCTGGTCGATCTCAAGATCGCCGCGCCGACTCCTTATGGAAGCGATCGTCTCGCCATGGGGGTGCGCAGGGACTGGTCCGAACTGGCCGACCTGATCGACAAGGCCCTCGACTCGATGACTGCGCAGGAACACAGGGATATTCGGCAGAAGTGGCTGTCGGTGCGCTATGAGCACGGGATCCGGGTCCGGGACATCGTCAAATGGACCCTCTTGGTTGGCGGATTGTCGCTGATATGGATCCTCTACCTGCGGCTTGCAGTCAAAAGGAGAACAGCGCAGCTGCGCAGGGAGGTGGAAAGACGCCGGGAGAAAGAGAAGGAGCTCGAACAGAGGGTCGATGACCTGCGTGACGCTCACCAGCGGCTGAGCTTTCACGTACAGCGCATGCCCGTAGGATACATCGTATGGGACACCGATCTGCGGGTGGTGGAGTGGAACCCCGCCGCCGAGAGGATTTTCGGATGGTCGGCAGCCGAGGCCCAGGGGAAGCATGCCTATGATCTGATTGTCCCGGCGGATATTCGCCCCGCAGTCGATAAAATCTGGAAAAACCTTCTGGAGGGGCGGGATGTGGTCAATGAAGAAGGGGGGAATATTCGAAAGGACGGCCAGCGCCTCATCTGCGAGTGGTACAATACGCCGCTGCGCGATCCCTCGGGCCATGTCATCGGCATTCTCTCCATGGTTCACGACATAACCGAGCGCCGACGAACACGGGAGGCGCTTCAGTCCCAATTCGCCCAGATCAGTACGATTTTTGACTCGATCAATGCGGTCGTTTCCGTGTCCGACATGGGATGTCATGAACTCATCTACCTGAATCGCTACGGAATTTCGGTCTTTGGCGAGGACTGGCGGGGAAAACCGTGCTACAAGGTTCTGCAGGTCGACCAGGAGGTTCTCTGTTCCCTGTGCACCTGTGACCAGCTGGTCAAGGACGGGGTCCCACAGGGGGCTTGCGTCTGGGAATTCCAGAATACCGGAACAGGGCAATGGTATCAGTGCATCGATCGGGCAATACCCTGGCCCGACGGACGCCTGGTGCGGATGGTGATTGCCTTCGACATCACAGAGCGCAAGGAGGTGGAGCGGATCAAGGACGAGATCATCTCGGCGGTAAGCCATGAAATGCGAACGCCCCTGACCGCCGTGATGGGTTACTCCGAATACATGCTGGAACATGACGTGCCGCCGGACAAGCAGAAGGTCTACATGCGAACGATCTATCAGCAGACGGAAAAGCTCAACGAAATGATCGATGCCTTCCTCAGCCTGCAGCGACTCCGGGCCCGCCAGACTCCACTGACCTTTAAGCCACTTCGCCTGCGGCCGCTGCTGAAGGAAGCCGCCACCCTTTTCGGTACGGCCTCGCCGACCCATCGCATCATCCTCGACATCCCCGGCAACCTGCCACCTGTTCGAGGCGACATCAACCAGCTTCAGCAGATGCTGGCCTGCCTTGTCTCCAATGCCGTCAAATATTCCCCGGCCGGTGGAGAAATCGTCCTTGGCGCCCGCCGCGACGAGGACGGCGTCACACTCTGGGTGAAGGACCAGGGGGTGGGTATTCCGCCAGCTGCCCTGGAGAAGATCTTCGACCGGTTCTATCGGGTCGACAACACCGACCGTCGACTCTTCGGCGGAACCGGGCTGGGGCTGGCCCTGGTGCGGGAAATCGTCAATCTTCACGGCGGTCGGGTCTGGGTGGAAAGCACCCTTGGGGAGGGAAGCACCTTTTACGTCATGCTGCCGGTAAGCCCTGACTCCGTTATGGCGTAAGACGTCACAAGCGTCTTGTGCGACAGGACATGCGACGTCGCAGAACCCTTCGTCTATTCGTATGACTTCTCTTAATCTCTTAAAATTCAGCAGGTTATATTCACGACAATTCTGGCATGACCGTTGAATTATTGATGGGCGAATGCGGAAGCGAACCAGCTTCCCGGCATAAACCCACCAACAGAGGAGGACAAGTCATGACAGGGTTCGATCTTTTCAGAGAAATGGAGCATTTCACCCGCGAAATGGATGATGTTTTCCGCGGTCTCGGCTTCGGCCGCCCCGAAATGTCTGCGGCACCCGTTCTGGGGCGTTTCCCCCGCATCAAGCTGCGGGAAGACAAGGAACACTTCTACGTTCAGGCACTCCTTCCCGGCATCGACCCCAAGGAATTGGAGATGACCGTTCTCAAAGGGACGCTGACTCTCTCCGGCGAACGCAGGGGCATCAGCGCCGAAGGCGCCACCTGGCATCGCCGCGAGCGCAGCGTGGGCAAGTTCCTGCGCGCCATCGACATCCCCGCCGAAATCGATATCGACAAAGTGAAGGCGGACTTCCGGAACGGACTGTTGACCGTCACCCTTCCCAAGGCGGAGAGCGAGCGGCCGAAACGCATTGAGGTTACGACGGCCTGAAGAGGATGAAGGAACGGATAATTTGATTTGGACAACAAAACTCAACATAAGGAGACGAACCATGGGAAACAAGGAAATAGCCCTCAAGAAAGGTAATGAGCTGAGTGTCGAGAAGCGTTCCGGCGACTGGCTTACTCCGGCCGTCGATATCTTCGAAACGGAGGAAGCCGTGACTCTGGTGGCCGATCTGCCGGGGATGGGGAAGGAAAACCTCCAGCTCGGTGTCGAAGCCAGCATCCTCACTCTCCAGGGACCGGCGGACACCGGTGATGACGCCTTCTATCACGAATTCGGCGCCAACGGCTATTACCGCCGCTTCCAGCTCCCCGACAATCTGGATCTGGAAAAAATCGCAGCCGAACTCAGGAACGGGGTGCTGACCGTCACCCTCCCCAAGGCGGCCGTCGCCCGACCTCGTCGCATCGAGGTTTCCGTCCACTGATGACGGGGATAAAAGGCCGGGCGGGACATCCCCCCGGCCTTTTTACATGAAGACGATAGGGCTGTTATACCTGCTATACTTTTATCTGTTGCCTTTGAGACCCTGGCTCAAAAAAAATAGCGTATCACCGGAAGGACGTTCAATGGACATCAACAAAATGACCATAAAAACTCAGGAAGCCCTGCAGGGAGCGCAGAATATCGCTTTGAAGCGCGGACATATCGAGGTGGACGGCGAGCACCTGCTGCTGGCTCTTCTGGAACAGGAAGGGGGGCTGATTCCCCGGTTGCTGCAGAGGATGGACGTGCCGGTGGACGACTTCACCCGCGCCGTTCGCGAGGAGCTCGACAAACGGCCGAGCGTCTCGGGACCCGGAGTCGAGGCGGGGAAAATCTATGTTACCCAGCGATTCAATAAACTGCTGCTCAAGGCCGAAGAGGAGGCCGCGCGTCTCAAGGACGACTTCGTTAGCGTCGAGCACCTGCTGCTCGCCCTGGTTGAAGAGGGAGTGGCGACCGCCGCCGGCAAAACTCTCAAACTGTTCAATATCGGCCGCGATCGCCTGCTCCAGGCCCTGACGGCGGTGCGCGGGCATCAGCGGGTGACGTCCCCGGATCCCGAAGGCACCTACGAAGCTCTGGAGAAGTACGGGCGCGATCTGGTCAAGGAGGTCCGCAAGGGGAGGCTCGACCCCGTCATCGGCCGGGACGCCGAAATCCGCCGGGTCATTCGCATCCTCTCCCGCAAGACCAAGAACAACCCGGTGCTGATCGGAGAGCCGGGGGTGGGCAAGACCGCCATCGTCGAGGGGCTGGCGCACCGCATCGTTCGAGGCGACGTCCCGGAGGGGCTCAAGGACAAGACCGTGTATGCTCTCGACATGGGATCGCTGATCGCCGGCGCCAAATACCGCGGCGAATTTGAAGAGCGCCTCAAAGCGGTGCTCAACGAGATCCGTGAAAGCGCCGGGCGCATCCTGCTCTTTATTGACGAACTGCACACCATCGTCGGCGCCGGCAAGGCGGAAGGGTCGATGGGTGCCGGAAACATGCTCAAGCCGATGCTCGCCCGCGGCGAGCTGCACTGCATCGGCGCCACCACCCTGGACGAATACCGCAAGCACATCGAGAAGGACGCGGCTCTGGAGCGGCGGTTCCAGCCGGTGCTGGTGGAGCAGCCGGACGTCGAGGACACGGTGAGCATCCTGCGCGGTCTCAAGGAGCGCTTCGAGGTGCATCACGGGGTGCGAATTCAGGATGGCGCCCTGGTGGCCGCGGCGACTCTTTCCCATCGCTATATCTCCGACCGGTTCCTGCCGGACAAGGCCATCGACCTGGTCGACGAGGCCTGCGCCACCATCCGCACCGAAATCGATTCGATGCCCCAGGAACTGGACGAAGTCACCCGCCGGGTCATGCAGCTGGAGATCGAGGAGGCGGCGCTTAAGAAGGAGAAGGACCCGGCGAGCAAAGCGCGGTTGGAGGCGCTGCGCAGGGAGCTGGCCGAGCAGAAGCACCAGGCCGATACCCTGAAGGCTCAGTGGGACGCTGAAAAAGAGTCGATCAAAAAGGTCCAGGGACTGCGCGGGGAAATCGAAAAGGTGCGGCAGGAGATCGAAGTCGCCGAGCGCAACTATGACCTGAACAGGGCCGCCGAACTCAAGCACGGCCGCCTGCCGCAACTGGAGAGGGAGCTTAAGGAAAAGGAGGCCCGGGCCGGAGGCGAAACGGCTGGACCGCGCCTGTTGCGCGAGGAGGTCACCGAAGAGGAGATCGCAGAGATTGTCGCCCGGTGGACCGGCATCCCCGTCACCCGTCTGGTGGAGGGAGAGCGGGAGAAGCTGTTGAAGCTCGACCAGGTCCTGCACCGCCGGGTGGTCGGACAGGACGAGGCGGTAGGGCTGGTTGCGGATGCGGTGATCCGCGCCCGCGCCGGAATAAAGGATCCGCGGCGCCCTATCGGCTCCTTTATCTTTCTGGGTCCGACCGGAGTCGGCAAGACCGAGCTGGCCCGCACCCTGGCCGAGGCGCTCTTCGACTCCGAAGAGAACTTGGTGCGCATCGACATGTCCGAGTACATGGAGAGACACAACGTCAGCCGCCTCATCGGCGCCCCTCCCGGCTACGTCGGCTACGAGGAGGGCGGCCAGCTGACCGAGGCGGTCCGGCGCAAGCCGTACAGCGTCATTCTTTTCGATGAAATGGAAAAGGCGCACCACGACGTCTTCAACGTCCTGCTGCAGATCCTCGACGACGGCCGGGTAACGGACGCCCAGGGTCGCACCGTCGATTTCAAGAACACTGTCATCATCATGACCAGCAATATCGGATCGCAGTTCCTCCTCGACGGGGTGACGGAGGACGGGCAGATCAGGGAAGGAGCGAGAAAAACGGTCATGCAGGAGCTCCGCACCAACTTCCGGCCTGAATTTCTCAACCGGGTTGACGACATCGTCCTGTTCAAGCCCCTGACTCGCGAAGAGATCCGAACGATTGTCGATCTGCAGATGGCCGAACTCCGCCGTCGCCTGGAGTCGCGGCGGATCACCCTGGAGATGACCGACGCGGCCCGGGATTACATCGCCAGAGCCGCCTACGATCCCGTTTATGGCGCCCGTCCCCTCAGGCGCTACCTGCAGCACCAGCTCGAGACGAGACTCGGCCGGGAACTGATCGCCGGCGACATCCATGACGGGGCGCTCGTGACCATCGATGCCGGCGAGGGTGGGCTCACGATAGTGCATCGCAATCCCCTCGAAGATGAGCGCCTATGATCTCCGGAGGAGGCAAATATATTGTTTTCCCTTGTTTTTAGCCCCTTTTTAACCTACAAAAGATAAGATTCTTAAAACGGGAGGGGAGAGGGAAAGGTCCGTCTATGGCAAGAAAGCGATTCGGCGAAATCCTGGTAGAGGCCGGGGCTGTCAAAGAGAACGTTCTCCAGCAGGCTCTGGGACAGCAGAAGGGAAGCGGCAAAAGGCTGGGCGCGGTCCTTGAAGAGATGGGAGTCATCTCCGAGCAGGATATCGCCGTCGTGCTCTCGCGCCAGTTCGGCATCAAGCAGGTGCGCGAGTTTGCCAAGTACGCCTTTCCCAAGGAGCTGCTCCAGCTGGTCGACGGCGAAAAAGCTCTCAAGGCTCTGATCTTCCCTCTCAAGAAGGATGAACGTTCTCTCTACCTTGCCATGGTCAATCCCCTGGATATGGCGACGCTTGACGACCTCTCCTTTCGCACAGGCATGCGGATTATCCCCTGCGTGACCACGCCGAGCGAAATTCAATCGGCCGTCAACAAGCATTATTTCAGTGCTGAGGAATCGACAGGCGAGAAAACCGACTGGTGGACCATTCTCGTGGTGGACGATCAGGAAATCGTACGCAGCGCTGTAGCCGCGGCCCTGAAGAAAAAAGGATTCAATCTGCTCGAAGCCGCCAACGGAGCGGAGGGCCTCAAGACCTCCTTCCGACAGCCGCCTCACTTGGTCATTACCGACACGGTGATGCCGCGCATGGACGGATATGAGATGTTCCGCGCCCTGCAGGCCAATCCAAAAACCGCCCGTATTCCGGTGATCGCTCTTTCCTCGCGCGCCGCGGCGGAGGAGGAGGCCAGGCTGCTTGATCTGGGTTATTTCGATTTCGTGGCCAAGCCGATCAACCCTATCAGGCTGGTCGCCCGGGTCAGCCGCGCCCTCCGAATCGTATATGGGGACAGCGTTCCTTCCGAAGCCGGATAGAAAGCAATGCGTCTCCCTCGGTGACGGAAAGGCCGCCCGTTTCTGGGCGGCCTTTCCTTTCAAAACACTTGAGTATCTTTTGAGAAGAAAAAAATCAGGTTGTTTTTGCGGTGGGACCGGCTATAATGACTGAAAAGGTTATCTTTTAAAAAGAAGGGAGTTCCCCCCTTTACCCTCTTCAGGTGAAAGGAGGAGGTCATGCGCATAGACATCTTGTGCAAGCCGGAAAGCGGGCGTCGGTGTGAAAGGACCTTGGAAAATGTTCGCGAGGCGCTGAACCAGGTCGGAATCGAAGCCGAGGTCCATCTCTATCGGGATCGCCGCAAAATGATCGACAACAGGGTCTATGTCTCCCCGGCGCTGATGATCGACGACAGCGTAAGGGTTTCCGGAAGAGTACCGGAAATTCCTGAAATCCTGGGCCTGCTGGCCGAACGGCCGAGATATCGGAAAAGGATCCAGGAGGTGGCCTGAACCTTAAAAAGCCCTCTTTTCTATCTAAAGGGGGCTTTTAAGTTTCAGATATCAGGCAAGCTTTGAATTAGAATATTTCTGATCGCGCATTTATGGAATCAAAAACCCCTCGGCCACGGCGAATTCGACGATCTCCTCACCTTCGCGTCGGGATATGCTCCCGGCGAAGATCTCCCCCGGGGATCTTTTCCCGTCGCTGCCTTGCAGCAATTTAAAAAAGTCCTCTTCCAGCGACTCGCAGAAAACCTCGAAATCACGACGAAAAAAAAGAGCCACCGAACCCACCGGCCGAAACATCGAGGAAAACTGCTCCAGGTCAATCCCCCCCGTCTCCAGAAAATCGAGAATCTCATAGGAAAAAGACACCATGCGGACGGTCGGAGCCATCCTCCAGGGCGTATCCCATACCATACGGTTGCGCAGCAGCTCCGGCGGAGCGGGAGCGGTATCCTCGCCCAGCAATGTTTCGGCAAAATGGTAATGGTAACGGATCAGGTCCATGGCGGCCGGTAAAAGGTCATGGCGCTCCTCTTTTTCAAACAGCTGGCTGATGAAAGCTTCCTGCAGCCGGTTGACCTCACCGGCCTCCCATCTTTCGGCGTTCAGAAAATGCTCCTCCGCAACGCCCCCCGCCCCAAGGGCCCACAGGGCAAACTCTTCCAGGAACGATACGGGATTCCTTCCCGTAGACCGCAGAAGGGCTGAGAAGAAGCCGACTGCCCGGCCGGCATTGTAGAAGATGTCAGCGGCGGCAGCCAGCCGGCGACTCCGCTCCAGATCGGCCGGACTCCAAGTGGCGCTCTCCAGGATTACATAGGGAGGCTCCTCCTGTGCCCGGAGAGAATGCCTAAGGCGATTGCCGTGGAGTGTTGTGCCGGGGAGAACGGCCAGGGGAAAGAGATCGATCTGGTTGGGGGCGAATTCCAGGGCAAAGTTCAGGCTTTCGCAGAAACCGGAATAATCGTCCCCGGGGAGGCCGTAGATAAGGTCCAGTCCGAATATGACACCCTCCGCGGAGAGGAGGTGCATTTTCTGCCTGAACCCGCCTGGGTCAAGGGATCGGTGAATATTGCGCAGCACTTCGGCGCGGACCGACTGCAGACCGATCTGGACGGAACAGGAGATTCCCGCCAGGAGGCGGGCCGTCTCCCGGTCAAGGAAGTCGGCCTTGGCCTCCAGGTGAAAATGAATATGGGGAGCTTTTTCGGCCAGAAGCCGCAGCAGGGACTTGCCCCGCTCGGGAGGAAAGTTGAAGGTGGAATCGAGGACCCACACCTGGGAAACGCCGCAGCGGACAAAGAGATCGAGTTCGGCTTCCAGTCTCTCCGGCGGCAGGTGGCCGACGCCTCGGCTGCCCCGGGCGTCGAAGCAGAAGTCGCATCCGAATGGGCAGCCGCGCGAGGTTTCCCAGAGCACTCCCTGACCCGGCTGCGGCGTCAGCACTCCAGTCAGCCAGGGTGAAGAATGAGCGGCGAAGACGGCTCCCGATTCCCGGTCCGGTCCGGAGAGGATGCCCTGCGGGCCGCGCAGGGTGATACCGGGCAACGGCTTCAGCCCCTCGCCCCTTTCCAGGTCCTGGACCATTTCCAGGAAGGTCTCTTCCCCCTCCCCCCTGATCACGGCATCCAGCCCCTGTTCCCGGAGGAGATTTTCGGCATCGGCCGTAGCTTCCGGGCCGCCGGCCACAACCCACAGCGAGGGTTGCGCCCGCTTGAGGCGCCGGGCCAGGGAAAGGACCTTTTCCCGGTTCCATAGATAGACGGGGAAGGCCACCAGTTCGGGGCAGCGGGAGAGGATTTCCTCCGCCATGACTTGGTCGCTCTGGTCGGGAAAGAGATCGAGCAGATGCACCTCTTCGCGGGCATCCACCGGCAGGGCGGCGGCCAGGCAGGCGGCCGCCAGGGGAACGGCCTGGACGGAGCGGCGCACGTGCAGGGTAGGCAGGGCGATGTTCACTACGATCCTCTTTTTCGCTCAGGCACAGGGCTCATACGGAGGCTTCCACCGATGGAGGGTCGGCCAGGTGGTCCGCGGTAGTCCGGATGCCGTGACGGGCGAAGACCTCCCGGAGCCTGTCATAGCGATCCTGAAACTGGATCAGGGAGAGATTATAGCCGTAATTCATGATGTGGTTTCGGGCCACGCTGCTCATTGGGCTCTGAAAAAAAAGAAGGGATTCTTCCCGTCCAGGCTCGACGAGCACAATGTCGACGTCCGGGTGTTCCCGTCGATACATCGCGAGGGCCAGTTCCAACTTTTCTTTGTTTTCGATCCGCTGGGCCTGCTCCCAGGCAAAAGTGATTCCCAAGTCGGCGATACTGGAACATTCGCCGTAGGAGAGGGAAGGGAGGCAGAAACGCTCCAGGTCGTTGTCCATCGGCACCCGCGGATTGATCACAACGATGAGTTTGGCGCCCCGCTCGATGGCGATGTCGAGGTGAGCCAACCGGCCGATGGAGCCATCCAGGTAATAATGGCCATCCACCTTATGGGGACGGAAAAAATACGGGATGGCGCAGGAGGCTGTGATGGCCTGGCAGATGTGCATATCCCTAAACCCCTCGGAGCCGAAAACGATGCGCCGGCCCCGATCAATATCGTACGCTGG
>NZ_KI421422.1:105666-143865 GCF_000472285.1 Desulfuromonas sp. TF | reverse complement strand
GAATGCCCTCCCGGCGAAAGGCCTGACAGAGATATCTCTGCAGCGGCCCCAGGGAGAACAGCCCCGCGGGGAACTGCTCCTGGAGGATGTGAACAATATCGACCAGGGAAAAAGTCCAGCGGTTTTGTCGATAGTTTCTGAAGATACGGAACAGGTTGGTCGTCAAGCTCCAGAAGGAAGCGAAAATCTCCCGGTAATCGAGACGGTAGATATCGCTGCGGTGGAAATTGAAAACGCTTTGTTCGTTGTTGTCTATGGCGTGGAAAAGGCCGTTGGGAGAGATCCGGTTGGCGATGAGAGTGGCGATAACGGACCCGGCGCTCACTCCGACGTAGATATCGAAGCGGCGGGTATTGAAACCCGGGGCGAAGAGGCGGTCGAGAGCGGTCAGACAGCCGATCTCGTAAGCGGCTCCCATGATTCCTCCCCCGGCCAGCACCAGGGCCGTCTTATTTCTCGCAGGAGGCATAAACGTCTGTCCTATTTCCTGGCCCTGGCCCTGATCTTCGGTTTGCCGTCTTCCGTCACTACCCTGAACTCCACCTCCCGTTCTCCGAATTTTTCCCGGATGGTGCTTTTCTGTCGCTCCAGAAAGGCAGCAATCTGTTGACGACTTGGGATCGCCCCTTCGATCCCACACGTCTTGCGGGCCTCCAGCAAATCCAGGTAGACCGCATCGATATCAAATTTGCCGGTCAAGGCGGGTTCTTCACGCTTTTCGGCTCCTTTCCCGACAACGCGGGACGCTTGACGAACATAGCGTCCTTCATCCATCAGGCGCAGGATGCGGTCCCAATACCCGCAGTAACTGTGGAAGCGGGTCGCCAGGTTCTGGGACTTGAAACGAAGATCGGTCTGGATGATGCGGCGATTTACGAACCGCCTTAAAAGCTTAGCGAGCTTCTCGCGCTCCTGAATCGGCTCGCGCTTTTCCACTCCGGCAAAATACTGCTCGAAGCGGATCTCGAGTTCCTTCATTTCCTGCTCGATTTTCGTTAGCGCCCCGGAAATGAGCTCGCGATCATTCATTAGTCCTCCGATAAGCAATAACTATACTGTAATTTCCTGGGGCTTTGCAAAGGAAAACCTTCCTCCCGAAGCCTCCCGACGGGCATATTCCTTGACTAGCAAAACCCTTTTCGTATAATGAGGCGTCTCGAAAAACTCTCTTGCGACTCTCCATGATATTAGATCTTCGGAGAGCCGGTCTCTGAGGAAAATCATGAAAATAAACGAGCGGAAAATGGCCGCCGTCATCCTGGCCGCCGGCCGGGGCACGCGGATGAAATCGGAAAGGCCCAAGGTGCTGCATCCGATCGCCGGCCTCCCCATGGCGATGTTCCCCGCGCGCCTGGCGAGAGAGCTGGGATGTGACCCCGCCGTGCTCGTGGTCGGCCATGGAGCGGCCGCGGTACGGCAGAAACTTGCCGAGGAATGCGTTCTTTTTGCTCACCAGGAGGATCAACTGGGGACCGGCCATGCGCTTCTCTGTGCGGAACCGCAGTTGCGGGATTTCACCGGAACTCTGCTGCTGCTGTGCGGAGATGTCCCCCTGCTGAGCCGGGAGACGCTGGAGAGGCTCCTGGCCTACCATGAGACGCAAGGGGCGGCAGTGACGGTGCTCACCACGGAACTGATCGATCCCCACGGCTACGGCCGCATTGTTCGCGACGGCGAGGAAGTGCTGCGCATCGTCGAGGAAAAGGACGCCTCCCTCAAGGAGAAGGCGCTTCGCGAAATCAACACCGGCATCTATGCTTTCGAAGCCCCCTTCGTATTCGAGGTTCTGCGCACCGTGGGCCGCGACAACGCCCAGGGAGAGTACTACCTGACCGATGTGGTGGCGGCCGCCCGGAGTGTCGGCCGCAAGGTCTGCGCCCTGGCCGCGGCCGATCCCGAAGAAGCGATGGGCATCAACGACCGTGTCCAGCTGGCCGCCGCTTCCGCGGCCATGCGTCGGCGCATCAATAATGCTCTGATGCGCGCCGGGGTGACCCTGGTCGATCCCGAGACCACCTACATCGAACCGCAGGTCGAAGTGGGGACTGATACCCTCATCCATCCCGGCGTTCATCTGCGCGGCGCCACCCGCATCGGCGGCGGCTGCACGATCGAGCCTGGAGTCATGGTCAACGACTGCGCCGTCGGCGAGCGGGTCCATCTCAAGGCCGGATCTGTACTGGAGGGATCGGAGGTCGGCGATGAATGCGCGATCGGTCCCATGGCCCACCTGCGCCCAGGCACCGTGCTGGCCGGAAACAACAAGCTCGGCAATTTCGTCGAAACCAAGAAGGCGTTTATCGGCCGAGGTTCCCAGGCCAGCCATCTCACCTATATCGGGGACGCCGAAGTTGGCACCGGAGTCAATATCGGCTGCGGAACGATCACCTGTAATTACGACGGGGTCAACAAGCACAAGACGGTGATCGAGGATGACGTTTTCGTCGGCAGCGACACCCAGTTCGTCGCCCCGGTGAAAATCGGGCGCGGCAGCCTGATCGGCGCCGGCTCCACCATTACCAAAGACGTCCCCCCCGACTCCCTCGCCCTTTCGCGATGCGAGCAGAAGATCATCGAGGGGTGGGCTGCGAAGAAGAGGAAAAGCCGGGAAAAGAAGTGATTGGTGATTGGTTAGACAACATCCAATAACCAATCGACAATCATCGCCAATCACCAATCACGGGTTTACGAATCACGAGGTTTATATATGTGCGGCATCGTCGGCTATATCGGACGGCAGGAAGCCACTTCCATCATCATTGACGGCCTGCGCCGCCTGGAATACCGGGGCTACGATTCGGCGGGGATCGCAACCCTGAACGGCGGCAGAATAGAGATCCGCCGCGCGGAGGGCAAGCTGATCAACCTGGAAAAAGTGCTTCGGGAGAGGCCGGTGCACGGGCCCCGGGGAATCGGCCACACCCGCTGGGCCACCCACGGACGCCCTTCCGAGATCAATGCCCACCCTCATTACGCCGGCGGCATCGTGGTGGTCCATAACGGCATCATCGAGAACTACCTCGCCCTCAGGGAAAAGCTCCGCGGCCTGGGCCACTCCTTCCGCTCGGAGACCGACACCGAAATTATCGCCCATCTCATCGAACAGCACTTCAAGGAGACGGGCGATTTCGAGACCGCCGTCCGCAGAGGACTCGGCGAAGTGAGGGGAGCCTATGCCGTGGCCATTCTCTGCGAGCGGGAACCGGATAAGCTGATCGCCGCCAAATCCGGCTCCCCCCTGGTGGTTGGGCAGGGGGAGGGGGAGTTTTTCGTCGCCTCCGACATTCCCGCCATGCTTTCCCATACCCGGGAAATGATTTTCCTCGAAGACGGCGAAGTCGTCGTCTTCACTGAAAGCGGCATGCAGGTGACTGATCTGGCCGGCGCCACCGTCGTCAAGACCCCCAAGACCATCACTTGGAGTCCGCTGATGGCGGAAAAGGGGGGATACAAGCACTTCATGCTCAAGGAGATCTATGAACAGCCCCGGGCAATCGCCGATACGGTGGCCGGGCGGCTGCTGGAAGAGGAGGGGGACGTCTATCTTGAAGACCTTCGTCTCGGCAATGCCGAGCTTCAGTCCCTCCAAAAGATCTTCATCGTCGCCTGCGGCACCTCCTGGCATGCCGGCCTGGTGGGCAAGTTCCTCATCGAGAAACTCGCCCGGATGCCGGTTGAGGTCGATATCGCCAGCGAATTCCGCTATCGCGACCCTATCGTCGCCCCTTCCACCTTGACCGTGCTCATCACCCAGAGCGGCGAGACAGCCGATACCTTGGCGGCCCTGCGCGAAGCCAGGGGGAAGGGGGGAAAGACGGTCGCCGTCTGCAATGTGGTCGAGTCCTCCATCGCCCGGGAGAGCGACGGCGTGGTCTACACCCATGCCGGCCCCGAGATCGGCGTTGCCTCGACCAAGGCCTTCACCACTCAGCTGGTCGCCCTATTTCTCCTCGCACTGCGCTTGGGGCGGGCGCGAGAGACCCTTTCAGCCGAAGATTGCCGCAAGCTCTCCGCGGAGCTCCTCACCCTGCCGCGCAAGGTGGAGGAGGCGCTGGAACTCGATGCCGTCATCGAGGAGGCGGCCAAAATATTCATGGGCGCCAGCGATTTTCTCTATCTGGGGCGCGGCAACCAGTATCCCATCGCCCTCGAGGGGGCGCTCAAGCTCAAGGAGATCTCCTACATCCATGCCGAAGGATACCCGGCCGGCGAGATGAAGCACGGACCCATCGCCCTGATCGACGAGCACCTGCCGGTGGTCATCGTCGCCCCGCAAAACGACACCTTTGAAAAAGTGGCCTCCAACATGGAGGAGGTGCGGGCCCGCGCCGGCAAGGTCATCGTCGTCACCAACGGCGACGGCGACAACCTCCGGGAAATGGCCGACATCGTCTTTACCCTCCCTTCGATCGCCGATGAGCTCATGCCCGTTCTCACCTCCATTCCCCTGCAGCTGCTCGCCTACCACATCGCCGTCCTCAAGGGAACGGACGTCGATCAGCCGCGCAACCTAGCCAAGAGCGTGACGGTGGAGTGATGGGCTAGAAGTGTTTCCCTACTAAATAGATTGGAACCGCAAATGGCTGCCTCTGATGAAGGGGCGGCCATTGCTGTCATGCGCTGCATGGGGAGTGGGTAGTCATTCTATATGGGCCTTGGCGGTATTCAGGGCGAGTGACCTGTCCCGGGTAAACAGCTTCCATTTCATTTCCGAGGAATGAAGACCGGCCTCTCGGTCCTGCCCTCGGCTGTAATACCAGTCGCCGAAACGCTCCACGGTCGAAAAAGGGTGATTTCCCCTGCAGAGAATGCCGCAGGGTTTGATTTCCTCGAAATAGATCGTTTCATCGGGCCAGTCTTCAAACAGCAGGTCCTCCGGCGGGTCTATCCCGGAGACGTCCACACCTTCGGCTTCCTGTTCGTCCAGCCATTCAGAGATTCTCATTCGTCATCTTCCTCTTTATGCATCGCTTGGCCCTGCAGCATAACTATATCCTCTGGCAGTCGGTATGCCACTCGCATCACCAAGGGACTAAAATCATTGACAAAGCCTGTCGTGAGCAGGTATTAAGAAGAGGAACTTTTTCCGCACGTGTTCCGGGAGGGGGAGCGATGGGAAGGGAAGAAGAAAAGAACGTCAAAAGCCGCCGTCGCCAGCAATGAGCTGACCGGCGGCTTTTTCAGTTTCCCGGGGGAGATTCCTTCCACGGGGTAATCGTCGACCGCCATCACACAGGAGGGGAAAATGAGGATACCGCAGACCACCATCTACGCCAAAAGCGCTGGAGTCGAGATCGCACCCCATGAGAAGCGAGGCACGGGGCGCCCGGCCGAGGGGCGGATCGCCTTGCGCTTCTTCCGCATGGAGAGCGGGGCCTCGTCGATCCGCTTCGTTGCCGAGCCGGCGGAAGCCTTCGAGCTCTATCGGAAAATCCACAAGGTCTTTCGGGAAGGGGGGAAGGAAACACTGACCCACCGCTTCGATGGGAGCGAGGGGGAAGTCTCCACCCGGCTGACCATAGAGCGCTACGACCGCGGAGGAAGGCCGGGATTCGCTTTCGCGGTCCAGAGGGGGGAGGAGGATGTCAACGTGCCGGTGAGCGGCGAACGCTTCCTCTATGCCGGAGAGTTTCTACGTCACCTCTCCCTCGCCCAGGCCTGGATAGAGCCGGAAAGGTCCGTGGGGGAGTAATGCCGAAAAAGAAGCGGGGTCGCGTGTTCCGCTTCTTTTTTCTGTTCAACGGTTTTGCCCCGGCTGCCAGAGGATATCCTCCCGCCCTTCGCCGTTGCACTGTCGCGCCCAGACGAAACAGAGATCGGAGAGGCGGTTCAGGTAGGTGAGGCAGAGAGGGTTGACGGCAACCTCCCCGGAGTCGATAAGGGTGAGCACCTCCCGTTCGGCGCGGCGGGCCACCGCCCGTGCGAAATGAAGGTGGGCGGCGGCCGGACGGCCGCCAGGCAGAATGAAGCCCATGGCCGGCTCCACCCGGGAAGCGCCGGCGGCGATGGACGCCTCCAGTCTCCCCACCTGATGAGCCTTCAAGTAGGGGATGCGGTCTTTTCCCCTTGCTCCCGGTGGAGTGGCGAGATCACTTCCGAGGTCGAAAAGATCGTTCTGGATGCGCCGCAATTCCTTGTCAATGTTCTCCGGCAGCTCCTCAAGGAGCACCACCCCGATCAGACTGTTGAGTTCGTCCACCGTTCCGTAGGCGCAGACCCTCGGGCTGTTCTTGGCCACCCGGCTGCCGTCGGCCAGACTGGTAGTTCCCCGGTCCCCCGTTCCCGTGGAAATGCGGTCGAGTCTCACCATTTTATTCCTCCTATTTTCAACCTGAATATCATTGTCCGCGAAGAGCACGAAGCAACACGAAGAAAATCCAAGAGCCTCAAAAAAATAACGTTTCCACCTCTGTGTATATCATCCGCAGGATTGTAATAGCAAATTCCTTCGTGTCCTTCGTGGATTAATGCTTTTCGTGGACCCGATCTCGCCTTGCAAGCGAATTTTGTTTCATCCTCAGTGGCTGCGGACAAATGCAATGGAAACCCTGACATTCCCTTGCGCGGTCCGTCCTTATTCCTCGTCCTCCGCTTCCGACCCTTGAAGATATGGGCTTTTCGGAGTATAGTGCCGGTCATGATTCCCGCCCTTAGTATACGAAATCTCAGCAAAAGCTACGACGGCACCGAGGCGGTCAAGGGGATCTCCTTCGACATTGCGCAGGGGGAGATCTTCGGTCTTCTCGGCCCCAACGGAGCTGGCAAGAGCACAATCATCAACATGGTTGCCGGCGTCACCCGCATCGGCGGAGGAGAAGTGGCTGTCTTCGGCCATGACAACCAGCGCGAGTACCGCCAGACGCGCCGGCTGATCGGGGTCATGCACCAAGAGCTTGTCATCGACCATTTCTTCACCATCGAGCGTTCCCTTCAGATCCACTCCGGTTACTACGGGGTGCCCGACGACCCTGCCTGGAGACGGCTGCTCATCGAACGGCTCGGTCTGGAGCCCCATCTGCTCAAGTCGATGAACAAGCTCTCCGGCGGCCTCAAGCGCCGCTTCATGGTCGCCAAGGCGCTGATCCACAAGCCGCGCCTCCTCATCCTCGATGAACCGACCGCCGGGGTCGATGTCGAACTGCGCCACAGCCTCTGGGAATTCGTTCAGGAGATGAACCGGGAGGGAACGACCGTGCTGCTCACCACCCATTACCTGGAGGAGGCCGAACAGATGTGCGGCCGAATCGGCATCATGAACCACGGCGAGCTGGTGGCCCTGGAAGGGAAGGAGGAGCTGCTCACCCGCCTCGGACGAAGGCATACGACGGTGCATCTTGCCGAGCCCCTCGACCGCGTCCCCGATGAACTCGCTCCTTTTTCAGCGAAGCTGGAAGGGGGGGGACGGACTCTGTTTCTCGCGCCTACGCAACAGCAGCGCGACGGCGAGCTGCTCACGATCCTTTGCCGTCTTGGTCTGAAGGTGACTGAGCTTTCCACCGAGCAGGCGGGGCTGGAGGAAGTCTTTCTCGAGCTGACCGGCCTGCGGCCGAACGGCCGCAAGGAGCCGTGATGAGCGAGCTGAACCCGAAACAGGTCCCCTTCGTCTCCTGGCTTCCATTCGTCACCCTGGTGCAGCGGGAGATCCTTCGCTTTATGCGGGTGTCGGTGCAGACAGTCATCACCCCGATCATCACCGCATCCCTTTATCTATTCGTTTTCGGCGCCACCCTGGGCGACAGGCTCAGCGTTGTGGAGGGCTTCAGCTATGCCCAGTTCGTCATTCCCGGACTGATCCTCATGGGAGTCATCAACAACGCCTTTGCCAACTCCTCCTCCTCCCTTTTCATGTCCCGCTATCTGGGAAATATCGTCGACCTGCTGGTCACACCCATAACCCCTCCGCAATTCATCCTCGCCTACACTCTGGCGGCCATGATTCGCGGTCTGCTGGTGGGGCTGGTGGTCTGGCTGATATCCCTCTTTTTCGCCGCTCTGCCCTGGCCCTCCCCATTTCTCGGCATGGCCATGGCATGCCTCTCCAGCTTTCTCTTCGCCCAGTTCGGCATCATTGCCGCCATCTACTCGGACAGCTTCGACGCCCTTTCGATGTACAACAATTTCGTGATCCTTCCCCTTATCTTTCTGGGTGGAGTTTTCTATCCCATCTCCATTCTTCCGGAGCCCTGGAGAAGCCTCTCCCGGTTCAATCCCCTTTTCTATCTCATCGACGGTTTCCGCCATGCCCTGCTGGGAGTCGGAGACACCTCCCTGTGGACCGCCTTCGGCATCAGCGCCGGCATGGCCTCCGGACTCTTCATCTGGGCCGCCCTGCTGATCGGCAAAGGATACAAGCTTCGCTCCTGAACCAATTCCTTTAGTTTGGTCTTTGGGGTATAATAAAATTTCTTCTGACCCTCCGTTGTTTTTCCCTCTTTACGCGAGAGCGGAATGGGCAAGCAGAATGCTCCCGAACTGCGCAAGTTTCTGGCGCCGGAATTTCTTTTCGGCATTGGGGCGCGATACCAGGCCGGGCGGTATGCCCGGAATCTCGGTTCAAGCCGGGTGCTGCTTGTCTCAGACCCCGGCGTCATCGCTGCTGGCTGGACCAGCCAGGTTCGAAACTCCCTGGAAGAAGAAGGGCTGGAGACCGTACTTTTCAGTGGGTTGACGCCCAATCCCAAGGCCCTGGAAGTGACTCGGGGAGTCGAAATTTATCTCCAGGCCGACTGCGACACCATCGTGGCGGTAGGAGGAGGCAGCCCCATCGACTGCGCCAAGGGGATCGCCGTCGTCACGGCCAACGGAGGCTCCATTCTGGACTACGAAGGGGTGGACATGATTTCCGAACCCGGACCGCCCCTGCTTTGCATACCCACTACTGCCGGCACCGCCGCCGACCTGTCGCAGTTCGCCATCATCACCGATCAGGCCCGCCGCTGCAAAATCGCCATCATCTCAAAGGCCATCGTCCCCGATCTCTCTCTGATCGATCCCGAGATGACCACCACGATGGATCCCTTTCTCACCGCCTGCACCGGAATGGACGCGCTGACTCACGCCATCGAAGCCGCCGTTTCAAATGCGCACTCGCCGATTACCGACCTGCATGCCCTCAAGGCGGTCGAACTGATCTGCGGCCACATTGAGAGGGTCGTCGCCTTTCCCGGGGATCTGGATGCCCGCGCGCAGATGATGCTCGGCTGCCTGGAAGCCGGCCTGGCCTTCTCCAACGCCAGCTTGGGAGCGGTCCACGCCATGGCGCACAGCCTTGGCGGGTATCTCGACCTCCCCCACGGCGAATGCAATGCCATTCTTCTTCGCCAGGTGATGGAGTTCAACATGCCCGCTGCCGATGACCAGTTTTCCCTCATTCTTAAGGCCATGGGTATTGAGACCCGTCAACGGAGCCGCCGGGAGATGGCCGCATCCATTCTGGCTGAGATCGAAAGACTGCGGCGGGCAGTGGGCATTCACCAGACCCTTCACGACTTGGGAGTTCATCGGACCGATGTCCGCGAGCTTGCGGAGTCGGCCGAGCGGGACCCCTGCCTTGCCACCAACCCCCGTGCCATCAACCGTCGCGACCTCGAGGTTCTCTATGAAGAGTCCCTCTGATCGCGACCGGCAGCAGGCGGATCTGCGTGCCATGATCCTGGGAATGGGGGAGCGCTCAATCCGCAAATCCTACTACCCCGCCTTTCGCCGCCAGGTGGATGCCCTTGAGCGGTACCGGGAGCTCCTCCACAGGGCCGACAACGCCATCTGCCTGTTGAGTTTTCCATCCCTTCGGTTTCTGGACACCAATCCCAGCGCCTGCCGTCTTTTTGACGTTTCGGCCAGCCGGCAGGCGGAAAAGTGTCTGCCCGAGACGATCGACCCACACTCGGCCGAAGCCATCGAAGCCTGGACTCGCGATCCCGTCCTGCAGGCCGGCCAACCTCTGCGACTCGAATCCCGGGTCTCCTCCGATGAAGAAGGCGGCGTGATCGACCTCACGCTGACTCTCGTCCATTTTCGGGATGACCGCTACGTGGTCTGCGTGGCCCACGACATTACCGAGCGCAAGGAGGCGGAAAGGGAACTCTGTCGGGCCCTGGCGGAAACAGAGACTTCGCGGGCGAAGATAGACGCGATTCTCCGCTCGGTCTCCGACGGACTGCTGGTGGTCGGCCTCGATGGAAGTATCTCACTCATGAACCTGAGCGCCGAGAGCTTCCTCGAGCGCTCAGCCGCTGACGCCTGCTCAGGACCTTTCGAAGAGACTGTCCACCAGGAAGAATTGCAAAGTCAGATCCGGGACGTACTTTCCGGTGAGGACCGCCCCCTGATCACCGAGTTTGAAATGTCCGGGCCTTCACAGAAGGTGCCGCGCATCATCCGGGCCAAAACCACTTCCGTTATCGGTCAGGAGAACCGGCGGACCGGCGCCATCACCATCCTTCACGACATTTCACAAGAAAAAGCGCTGGACCGGATGAAGGATGAATTCATCTCCACCGCAGCCCACGAGCTGCGCACTCCCCTGACCTCGCTGATGGGCTATTCCGAACTACTCCGCCAGCCCGATCTGTACAACGGCTCCTCGCCGGCGCAGCAGCAGGAATTCCTGGATATCATCTATCAGAAGGCGGAAGAGCTGGGCCGGATCGTAGACGATCTCCTCGATCTGAGTCGGGTCCAGTCGGGGAAACCTATCACCCTGGATCGCCATCGAGACGACCTGGGCCTGCTTCTCCATGAAATCGTGCAAGGCTGCCGGGAGAAGGTGACCGATACCCAGGTTGTCCTGGATCTACCCGAATACCCCCTTAATCTGGAATTCGATCGGACGAGAATCACTCAACTCATGCAGAATCTTCTCAGCAATGCCATCAAATTTTCCCCCCGCGGAACGACCATTCGCGTCTTCGCCCGAAAAGGCCCTCTTTTCTGCACCGTAGGCGTCGAAGATGAAGGAGCCGGAATGTCTCCCGACGAACTGGATCATATCTTCGACAAATTCTACCGGGTCGATGCTTCCAATACCGGTTTCTCCGGACTGGGTCTCGGCATGTCCATCGTCCGCCAGATTGTCGAGGCCCACGGCGGAGAGATCCTGGTCTTCAGTGAACAGGGCATCGGAACCCGGGTGACCTTCTCCCTTCCCCTGAAGCCCCAACCGCCGCGGAAATAAATCACCCCAACCCTTGCGCTTCGCAGATTCAAGGCCAGAGGATCAGCAGCACGCCGGCAAGCATGACGGCAGAACCCGCAAGACGCTTCCGAAAGCCGCTCTCTCTGAACAGGAAGTGTCCCCACACCACGGATAGAAGGGTGCTGGTCCGCTTTATTGCGATGACATGAGGCACCAGGGTGAGGCTTATCGCCGTCATCTGACTCAGGGAGGTCATGGCGCCGCAGAAGCCGGTAGCCGAGAGAAGAACAAGATTCCCCCTGATCCGCCCTAGCCCCATGGCCCGTCGGTACAAAATCACCGGCGCAAGCCCGCAGGCGATGACGATATTCACTGCAATGGCCCATAGAACAGGGGAGGAGTGTTGCAGGCCGATCTTGTCGACGTTGGCGGTAATACTCCAGAGCAGAGCCACCAGCAGCATCAGGCGCGGCCCGGGTTCTGAGAGCAGGGCCCGGAAAGGGGTCCAGAAGCCCTGATCCCTCCTATGCAGGTTGAGCAGGTAGGAACCCAGGACGATCAGCACGATGCCGACAATTCCTGCAGGTTCCGGATTCTCTCCCAGCAGCAGGGGAGAGGTTAGAAGGAGAAACAGGGGGGTGAAGGAAACCATGGGAACGGTAATGGACAGATCGGAGAGCCTGATCGCCCGCATATAGAGGATGGCGGTCACCACGTTAATCCCTCCGCTGACCAGCAGCGCCCACCAGAAGCCTGCCTCCAGAGGGGGAATGTCAATCACCAGCAGCAGGGGAAGCAGGAAGGGGAGGGCAAAAACCCGCCAGGCGCCTGCAACGACGTATTCATCGCTTCTTTCCAGGCTCTTTTTGCCGAAGACGTCCTTGCCGGATTCGAAAAAGGCCGTCAGGAAAGCAAAGCCAAGCCAGCTCATCGGAACACCTCCGGATTCTGGGAGCCCCGTCGCTTCTAAGATACCAAAAAACCCGCACCAAAAAGGAGCGGGTTTGTTTCGGCATGGGATGTGAACAGAGAATCTTCCTAGATGTCCAGCACGTGCTGGAGAATGGATTTTTCCACTCGCCTTCCCTCCTGCTGGGCCATGCTCTGGATCAGAACCTGGCCTCCATAGGCGGCCGTTTTGCTCACCAGCTGGTTGGCCTTCTCCCCGTCGTTGCTCTTAAAGGCTTCAAGGATCTTCTTGTGCTCATTCACCGAGATTTCCATGCGTCCCGGCAGAGAGAGAGAGGCCATGCGCAACCGGTTGAACTTCATCAGAAGCTGACCGATGAGTTCCAGCAGCTTCTCATTTCCGGCGGCGCGGATGAAGAGCTCATGGAACTCATTGTGTACCCGGAAGAATGTTTTTACGTCGCCGTCCCGCGCCAGCTGTTCTAGACGATCATTGATTGCCTCGAGACGGTCAATATCCTTGCTGCTCAGATTGACCGCAGCCATTCGGGCGGCATATCCTTCGAGGATGCTCTTAATGGCGTAGAACTCTTCCACGTCCCGTTCCGAGAGGGCGGTGACCACAGCCCCTTTGCGGGGAATGACGGTCAGGTATCCCTCCGACTCCAGCTGCCGGAACGCTTCACGAATCGGAGTGCGACTGATGCCGAAACGCTCGGCCAACTCAGGTTCGGCGACTTTTTCGCCGGGCTTGAGAGCCCCGCGGAGAATGGCTTCGCGGATCGTCTCCAGAATCTTCTCCCTCAGGGTCTGATGTCGTTCGATCGGTTTTCTTTTCATTGAATGCTCCATTGCATAGAATAAGTCAAGCGTATACGGATTGTATACAGTATACAGATATTGTCAAGAAGTTTATCCTTCGGTCACTGATAAGCCTTTGTAAGCTCTTGCCTTTTTCCTTTTTCGCGGCTATTATTCCAGGAACTTTTATTACTGGATCTTCATTCGGAAGAGGCGTGGAGGGAAAAGGTGGGGAAGGTGAACGGCCATATTGCGGACCATCACGGCACTTGCGTAGAAGAAGATATGTTCATTCTGGATGAGATGGGTACGATCCAAAACCTTGATCGTATCGCCGGAGGCGAGGGTGACTGATCATCGCCTGCATGTCCATGTTCCCTGGGCTCAATTGCGAGCGACCCTGCCCTTCCTCCTGGAACGAAGCCTGCAGCCCGAGATCGCCTTCAAGGGGCCGGATCTCGACATGGTGTCCCCTCAACACCTGCGGGACGCCGGTCGCCAGTTGGCCGGGGCGGGCCTGAAGGTCACTATCCACGCTCCTTTTGCGGATCTCAACCCTGGGGCGCTTGAACCCCTGGTGTTCAAAGCGACCCGGCAGCGCTTCTTCCAGACCCTGGAGGCCGCCGACCGCCTGGGGGCTCGACTTGTTGTCTTTCATCCCGGATACGACCGGTGGAAGTACAGCGGCCTCGACCATCTCTGGCTGAATCAGAATCTGCACTTCTGGCCGCCTCTCCTGAAAAGGGCGGCTGAACAGAAATGCACTATGGCTCTGGAAAATATCTTCGAGAAGGATACGGGGACCCTCTGCGATCTTCTGTCCGCCCTTGACACTCCGTGGCTCGGGCATTGCTTCGATATAGGCCACTGGAGCCTCTTTGCGGATGTCTCACTTTCCGACTGGTTCAACGCTCTCGGTTCACGCCTTGTGCACCTTCATCTTCACGACAACCTCGGTGTAAGAGACGACCATTTACCGGTGGGAGAGGGGAGGATCGACTTTGCCGCCCTCTTCCAGTTGATGTCCAGCCTCCCCGCGGCACCAAGCATGACACTGGAAGCCCATACCCGGTCGAACCTGCTCCGCTCACTGACCGGTGTCGCCCCCTTCCTCGTCACCTGACCTCGGCAATTCCACCAGGGCTCCGCGGCGCACCCCGTAAGCCCCGAAGCGTTCCCGTATTCCGTCTACCGCCCGGTCGAGAGCGCTTTGCCGACGACGCCTCTCCTCTTCAAACAGATCCGCTTGGCGTGAACCCTCCTCCTCCAGCAGTGAAAGAGAGATCCCCAGGAGCCGCACAGGCCTTCGACCCGCCTCGGTCTTTTCGAGCAGACTCAGTCCCTCCCTGTACATCATCATGGCATTGTCCATGCCGGTGGCGATCGTCCTGCCCCGCGTTACGGTCACGAAATCGGAATATTTCACCTTCAGGGTGATACAACGCCCTGTCAAACCATGGCGTCGCAGCCGCGCCGCCACCCTCTCACACAGGTCCAGCAGTTCCTTGTGCAAATCGTTCATTTTCCACAGGTCACTGGAAAAGGTTTCCTCGTGTCCCACCGACTTGATGGCACTGGTCGTCTCCACCGGACGATCGTCTTCCCCTCGGGCCAGGAGGTACAGGTGTTCGCCTTGGGCTCCGAGCATGGTGCTCAGGCTGCTCCTGCTGAGCTGCCGCAGGTCGGCAACGGTACGCAGCCCAAGTTTCCTCAGCTTTCCGACCGTTACCTCACCTACACCATGGAGCCGGGAGAGGGGAAGGGGAAGGAGGAATTCATCGATCGCTTCAGGCCGCACCTCTACTAGTCCGTCGGGTTTTCCGAAGTCCGAAGCCAGCTTGGCCAGGAATTTGTTTGGCGCAACTCCAGCGCTGACCGTGAGACCGGTTTCGGCGCGGACCTCTTTTCTGATCCGGGAAGCTATAGTGGTTGCCTGTCCGAACAAGCGTTCACAGCCGCTGACGTCCAGGAAGGCCTCGTCTATGGAGAGGGGCTCTATCCTGTCTGTGAATCGCGAGAATATTCCGAAGACCTGGGCCGACAGCTCTCGGTAACGCTTCATCCGCACCGGCAGCACCTTCGCCGCTGGGCACAACCGAAGGGCCTGCGCCATCGGCATTGCGGAGTGAATTCCGTAGCGCCGGGCTTCATAGGAACAGGCGCAGACAACGCCTCTTTCCCGATTTCCCCCCACCAGGACCGGCTGACCCCTCAACTCGGGACAGTCATTTTGCTCCACGGCAGCAAAAAATGCGTCGAGGTCAAGATGAATCACCGACCGGGGGGAATTACTGTTCAGCACCTTGCTCGGCATAAGAGAACTGTTGCTTTTCTAGGAAAACAATGGTAAAAATGGTCATACCAATTCTTATCTTGGAGCAATGGAATGACCAACCCTTTCAAACCGATCCGACCGAAAAAGATTTCCGAAGAAATCGTGGGACAGATCAAGGAACTTATATCCAGAGGCCAACTTAAACCCGGTGAAAGAATCCCTTCTGAGCGGGACATGGCGAGCATGCTCGGAGTCAGCCGGCCTTCGGTACGTGAGGCGATCATGGTTCTGGAAGCCATGGGGCTGATTGAGTCGCGTCAGGGCGGCGGCACCTTCGTCCGTTCACTCACCGAAACCTCCCTTGCGGATCCGCTCACCACGATGGTAGAAAAAGACCCCCGTCTGCTCGTTTCGCTCGTTGAGGTGCGCATGGGGCTGGAAACATGGTCCGCATTTCTGGCTGCCTCCAAGGCCACGGAAGAGGAAATCGAAACGCTGGCCGGATACATCGAAGAGATGGAGCGGCAGGCCGGCGAAGGGGGCTGGGATCCTCAGGTTGACGCCCAGTTCCATTATACGATCACCATGGCAACCCACAACACCATTCAACTTCACATTCTGGATACGATCCGAGGTCTCTTTCAGGCTACCATCGAAGTCTCCCTCCTGGAATTCTACAAGAGGGAAGGGTATCTGGAGTCCCTGTTGAATCAGCACCGTGCCATTTTCGAGGGCTTGCGTCAACGCAATCCGGAAAAGGCACGAGAGGCGATGATGGAACATCTGAGATTCGTCCAGACCAAAGTCCCGCTGATTTTCAAGGAAAAATTCAGCTAACCGCCGACCATACTGAAAACTATCATTCTTCCCAAGAACAAAGGGCGACCCACTGGGCCGCCCTTTCCGTTTTCGTTTTCGTTTTCCTTGAACCTGTAAATCTAGTGGCCACGCTGTTGTCTGCGTCCGGCTACCTGGATCCGGATAGCGGCCCTTTCCAGAGCGGCTTCCATGATCAGGTAGCTCTTGTCCTCTGGGCTGAGCTTCTTCAGAGCCTCCTCGGCGCGCCCCAGGGCGGCCTTGGCGCGTTCGAGGTCGATCTCGTCGGCGGGTTCGGCGGTCTCCACCAGGACGGTGACCGTATCGTTCTCCACCTCGACATATCCCCAGTTGACAGCCACATGAAAGGTCTCTCCGCCGGTACGGTAAACCAGCTCGCCCACCTTGAGGTTGGTCAACATCGGAGTATGGCCCGGCAGCACTCCGAATTCGCCGAGGGTCCCGGGCGCGGTGACCTCATCCACATCGGTGGAGAGTACCTTCTTGTAGGGGGTGACCATTTCCAGTCTGAGTTTTTCTGCCATATATCATTATCCTCTGTAGGGGCGCCGCTTGCTGCGCCCACAGCCGGGCAGGGCAAGCCCTGCCCCTACAACGGGTCTTTAAGCCGCCAGCTTCTTGGCTTTTTCGAGAGCTTCCTCGATGGTGCCCACAAGGTAGAAGGCCTGCTCGGGAATGTCATCATATTTCCCTTCGACGATCTCCCTGAACCCCTTGATGGTATCCTTGAGCTCGACGTACTTGCCGGGGGACCCTGTGAAGACCTCGGCGACATGGAAGGGCTGGGAGAGGAAGCGCTGGATCTTGCGGGCGCGGGCCACAACCAGCTTGTCCTCCTCGGAGAGCTCGTCCATGCCGAGGATGGCGATGATGTCCTGCAGGTCCTTATAGCGCTGCAGAACGTACTGCACGTCGCGGGCAATCTTGTAATGCTCCTCGCCGACCACCTGAGGATCCAGGATGCGGCTCGTGGAGTCGAGGGGATCGACCGCCGGGTAGATGCCGAGCTCGGCGATCTGCCGGGAAAGAACGGTGGTGGCGTCGAGGTGGGCAAAGGCGGTCGCCGGGGCCGGGTCGGTCAGGTCGTCGGCAGGAACGTAAATCGCCTGGACCGAGGTGATCGAGCCCTTGTTGGTGGTGGTGATCCGCTCCTGCAGCTCGCCCATTTCGGTCGAGAGGGTCGGCTGATAGCCGACAGCGGAGGGGATGCGGCCGAGAAGCGCCGAAACCTCGGAGCCGGCCTGGGTGAAACGGAAGATGTTGTCGACGAAGAGGAGGACGTCCTGGCCTTCCTCGTCGCGGAAATACTCGGCCACGGTGAGAGCGGAGAGCGCCACGCGGGCGCGGGCGCCGGGGGGCTCGTTCATCTGGCCGTAGATCAGGGCAGCTTTGTCGAGGACGCCCGATTCTTTCATCTCGTGCCAGAGGTCGTTCCCCTCGCGGGTGCGCTCGCCCACCCCGGCGAAGACCGAGTAGCCGCCGTGCTGCTTGGCGATATTGTGGATCAGCTCCATGATGAGAACGGTCTTGCCGACTCCGGCTCCGCCGAAGAGGCCGATCTTTCCGCCGCGGGCGTAGGGAGCGAGAAGGTCGACGACTTTGATTCCTGTTTCGAAGGCCTCGACTTTGGTCGACTGGTCGGTAAACTCGGGGGTCGGACGATGGATTTCCCATTCCAGATCGGAGTCGACCGGACCGGCTTCGTCGACGGGCTGGCCGATCACGTTTAGGATGCGTCCCAGGGTCTTGCGACCGACGGGCATGACGATCTGCTTGCCGGTGTCGAGCACGTCCTGGCCGCGCACCAGACCGTCGGTGGAGTCCATGGCGATGGTGCGGACGGTGTTTTCGCCCAGGTGCTGGGCTACTTCGACCACCAGGTTCCACTCACCAGTCCCCAGAGAGGGGTTGGTGATCTTGAGGGCATGATAGATTTCGGGGAGTTTACCGGCCTCGAATTCCACGTCGACGACGGGACCGATAACCTGGGTGATTTTTCCTTTATTCATGATGAACCGTTCCTCCTTTTCCTCACCTTGGCAGGTGTGGATCATCGTTCGTTTTCTTATTTGATCGATTCGGCGCCGGAGATGATTTCCATCAGCTCTTTGGTGATGGCCGCCTGACGGGCCCGATTGTACTGAAGGGTAAGCTTGCCGATCATCTCCGAGGCGTTCTTGCTGGCGCTGTCCATCGCGCTCATCCTGGCGCCGAGCTCGGAAGCAACCGACTCGAGCAGCCCGCGGAAAACCTGGACTTCGATGTGTTTGGGCAGAATCTGGTCCAGAACCGCGCTCCGGCTGGGTTCGTAGAGGTATTCGGCGACGTGCTCGCCTTCTTCGACCTTCTTCGGAACAATGGGAAGCAGTTTTTCGAAGGTCACTTCCTGGGAAATCGCGCTGCGGAAGGCGTTGTAGACGAGATAGACCGCATCGTATTTCTCCTCGATGAAGCTCTCGACGATTTCCTGACCCAGAAGGGAGGCCGTCCCGTAGGAGATAGTGCCGGTGATGTTTTCATAGACCTTGACGATGTGCTGGCCGACACGGTTCTTCAGCAGCTCTTTGCCCTTGCGGCCGATGATCATCAGGTCGAGCGCCTCGTAGCCCTCGGTATTGGCCCGGATGAACCGCTCGGTCGCCTTGCTGATGTTGCTGTTGAAGCCTCCGCAAAGGCCGCGATCGGCCGTCATCAGCACGATCAACGCCCGTCCCTTCCCCCGATCCTTGAGCAGGGGATGAGCTTCGGTTTCCTCGCGCAGGGCGAGGCTGGCGAGGACCTCCTGCATCTTGTTGGCATAGGGCCGGGCAGCGACCACGGCTTCCTGGGCCCGCCTCAGCTTGGCGGCGGAAACCATCTTCATCGCCTTGGTGATCTGCTGGGTGTTCTTGACCGAGCCGATCCGCTTCTTTATATCCTTCAGACTTGGCATCTGTTCTGACCTTCTGCTCGCGGTTTACTCGGCGACGAACTGAGTCTTGAATTCCTCAAGGGCGCCCTTGATGCGACCTTCGAGATCGGCGTCGATAGCTTTTTTCTCCTTCAGGTCGGCCAGTATCTGCCCGTGCCTGCTTTCCATGAAGATCAGCATCTCTTTTTCATAGCGCTGCACGGCGCCCGTCGGATAATTGTCGACGAAGCCGTTGTTGGCCGCATAGATGCCGAGAACCTGCTTTTCCACCGGCAGAGGCTGATACTGTCCCTGCTTGAGAATTTCCACCAGGCGGGCGCCGCGGTTGAGCTGGCGCTGGGTGGCGGCGTCGAGATCGGAGCCGAACTGGGCGAAGGCGGCCATCTCGCGGTACTGGGCCAGCGCCAGGCGCAGGGTTCCGGCGACCTGCTTCATCGCCTTAACCTGTGCGCTGCCGCCGACGCGGGAAACGGACAGACCCACGTTGATGGCGGGACGCACCCCGGAGTAGAACAGGTCGGTTTCCAGAAAGATCTGTCCGTCGGTGATGGAAATGACGTTGGTCGGAATGTAGGCGGAGACGTCGCCGGCCTGCGTTTCGATGATAGGCAGGGCGGTGAGGCTGCCGGCGCCGAGATCGTCGTTGAGCTTGGCGGCACGCTCGAGGAGGCGGCTGTGGAGATAGAAGACGTCGCCGGGGTAGGCCTCTCGTCCCGGGGGACGGCGCAGCAGCAGGGAGAGCTGGCGGTAGGCCACGGCCTGCTTGGAAAGGTCGTCGTAAATGATCAGGGCGTGCTTGCCAGTATCGCGGAAGAACTCGCCCATGGTAACCCCGGTGTAGGGGGAGATGAACTGAAGGGGGGCCGGGTCGGAGGCCGTGGCGGCCACGACGATGGTATAGTCCATGGCGCCGAAATGCTTGAGTTTGTCGACCACCTGGGCCACGGTGGAGCGCTTCTGCCCGATGGCGACATAGATGCAGACGACGTTCTGGCCCTTCTGATTGATGATGGTGTCGAGGGCGACGGCGGTCTTGCCGGTCTGCCGGTCGCCGATGATCAGCTCGCGCTGGCCCCGGCCGATGGGAACCATGGCGTCGATGGCTTTGAGGCCGGTCTGCATCGGCTCGTGGACCGACTTGCGGGCGACGATGCCGGGGGCCTTGATCTCCACCTGGCGGTAGTCGTCGCTCTTGATCTCTCCCTGACCGTCGATGGGAATCCCGATGCCGTTGACGACGCGGCCGAGAAGGGCCTCGCCGACGGGGACCTGAACGATGCGCTCGGTGCGCTTTACGGTGTCGCCCTCCTTGATGTGCTCGGCTTCGCCGAGAATGGCGGCGCCGACGTTATCTTCCTCAAGGTTGAGCACCATCCCCATGACCCCGCCGGGGAATTCGAGAAGTTCGCCGGCCATGGCTTTGTCCAGGCCGTGGATGCGGGCGATACCGTCACCGACGCTGATGATGGTACCGGTCTCGCTGACCTCCACCTCGCGACCGAAGTTTTCGATCTGCTTCTTGATTATCGCGCTGATTTCTTCTGCTCTGATTTCCATAAGACCTTCTCACCCCTTCTTTAAGGTATCTTCAATCCGATTAAGCTGAGTTCTGATGCTGCCGTCAAATTCTCTGCCGCCGATCTCGGCCTTGATGCCGCCGATCAGGGAAGGGTCGAGTTCGACCGTCAGCCGGACTTTTTTCCCCGTCTGCTTCTCAAGGCTGCCGCCGATGGACTTGCACTGGGCCTCGGAGAGCTCGGCCGCCGAAGTGATCCGGGCACGGAGGATGCCGGAAAGCTCATCGGCGAAATCCCGGTAATTTCCCTCGATCTGCGGCAGGTACCGCAGGCGATCCTTTTCCAGGAGCAGACCGAGAAACTTCTTCATTCCGTCAGAAAAGTCCAGGGTCGCCTGAACGTCCGCCAGAATAGCCGCTTTTTTCTCCATGGGAAACGTGGGACTCTCGAGGATGAGGCGGAGCATGTCCTCCGAGTTAATCAACGAGCTGATCCTGGAGAGTTCATCTCCGTACCGCTCCACCATCTTCTGCTCGGCGCCCAGATCCACCAGGGCCTTGGCATATCGCCTGGATATCGCGCTGATACTCAATGTAGTTCTCCCACCTTCTGCAGGTATTCATCTACCAGACGGGAATGATCTTCCCGCGTGAAATTCTTCTTCAACAGTTCCTCGGCGATCTCGATGGCCATAAGGGCGGCTTCCTCGCGCAGTCGAGCCCGGGCTTTGCCCACCTCGTTGGCAGCGGTCTTTTCGGCTTCCTGTCCGATCTTCTCGGCCATTTCCCTGGCATTGGCCAGGATCTTCTCCCTCTCCAGCTCCCCTTCTTTTCTGATGGAGGCGTAAATCTCCTCGATTTCCGCCGACGCCTTGCTGAGCTTGCGGTCGTACTCGGCGAATTTGGATTCGGCTTCTTCCTTGGCGGCTCTGGCTTCGCGAAGATTCTTCGCGATCTCCTCCCGTCGAGCGGCCATCCCCCTGCGAATCGGCTTGGTGATGAAATAGCCTAGAATTCCGGCCATTATGGCAAAATTCAGGCAGCGGTACAGAAAGTCCTTAAGCAGCACGCCGCTGTCGACGTGGTGACCCTCGCCGGTGGCGGCCAGAGCCGCTGATGCCGAGATCAGCAACAGGCCGGCGACAGCGGATATCAGGCGTCCTTTATTCATGATCCAACCCTTGGGAAAATGCATTACAGCCCCCTTCCGAGGACCTTGGAGGCCACATGAGAAGCCAGATTCGCGGCCTCGCTCCTGAGATGTTTGCTCGCTTCGGCCGCCTCGGCAGCCACCTTGTTCTTGATGGTCTGCACATGGGTGCCGGCACTCTCCCGCGCGGTGGAGAGCATCAGGGCCTCCTGCGCCGCGGCATCCTGACGCAGCACGGCCTTCTCCTGGGTGCCCTTGAGCTTGGCTTCCTGAAGCTGTCCCTGATAGCGCTCCATTTTTTCACTGATCTGGTTTTCCAGATCTTTCGCCCGGCGGTGCGACCCTTCGACCGTCTCCCGGCGCCGGTCCATGACGGCGCGAATAGGCCGGTAAAGCAGGACATTGAGCACCAGCATGAGCACAAAAAAATTGGCGAACTGCAGCCAGATGGTCCAATTGATTTCGATCACTGCACACCTCGTCAGCTAGAAGGGGCCACCCCTCTTTTCGTATACTGTATACAACAAAATCCGGGATTAAAAAATCCTGCCCTGGGGCAAAACAGGGAATAGCTACCACATGACCCTTTTATTGTCAAGGATCTTATGGTGCCTTCCGCTTTTCGGCTATTTGTCACCCTTGCGGTTTCAGCGTGCCACGGCCTTCTTTTCAGCAGGCGCAGCTTCCTTCTTCATGGTCAAGGTGCCATTGAGCTGAACACCCTCCTCCACCGATAGAACCGGGGTTTCGATGCTCCCCTCCACCTGTGCGGGCGCCCGCAGCTCGACTTTTTTGCTGGCCTTGATGTTACCCTTGAAGCGCCCGCTTAAAACAAGGGTACCCACCGTCACCTCCGCCTGGATGTCAGCGGCCTCACCCACGATCAGGGTGTCGCGGGAAGTTACTTCGCCGCGGAACGTTCCATCCAGACGGACGATTTCGTCGAATACCAGCTTCCCTTCGAACTGGCTGCCGGGGCCCAGGAAAGCCTTGATGTCACCCTTCTCAATGGGAGTCTCTTTGCGCATCGTTCCCTTGTCCTTCCTGTTAAACATTTAATGATCCATCCTTGATATCAGCCGTTGCCGCAAATCCCCAGAACTTCCATCAGCCGGTCCAGATCTTCAGGCGAGAAATACGATATCTCCACCTTCCCGCCTTTGCCCTTGGGAAAGATCCGGACCTGTGTCCCCAGGGCGCGTTTCAGTTCTTCCGCGAGAAAGACAGTCTGGGGGTCCTTTTCTTCCTTGTCGTTTTTTTTCGGTTTTACCGTCCGGCCGAATGTTTTGATTTTCTTGGCCAGAGCCTCCGTTTCCCTGACCGACAACCCCCTTTTGACGACCTCTTCCCGCGCCTCGAGGATATCCTCCTCCTCTTCCAGAGAAAGCAGGGCTCGGGCATGGCCCATGGAGAGCGTCTTTTCGATCACGTCCTCGCGCACCTTTTCGGGAAGTCGGAGCAGGCGCAGCGCATTGGTTACCGTTGTCCGGTTTTTCCCGACCCTCCGGGCCACATCCTCCTGGGACAGGTCGAAACCCTCGATGAGGTTGCGGTAGGCTTCCGCCTCCTCGATAGGGTTGAGGTCTTCGCGCTGGATGTTTTCGATCAGCGCCATTTCCAGTGCCCAGTCCTCCGAGACATCCTGGATGACGACCGGGACCTCCCGAAGTCCGGCTTTCTGGGCCGCCCGCCAGCGCCGCTCGCCGGCAATGATCTGGTAATGGTCGTTGACCTGGCGCACGACCAGGGGCTGAATAATCCCCTTTTCCTTGATCGAAGCTGCCAGCTCCGCAAGTTTTTCGTCGTTGAAGGCTTTACGGGGCTGCTTACTGTGGGGGCGCAGTTCCTCGATGGGACAGAGGAAATATTTGCGGCCTCCCTCCTGGGCAGCAGAGTTCAGCAGGGCGCCGATACCCTTGCCGAGTGAAGGTCTTTTTGCCATATCAAATTCCTGTTTGGATGATCTCTCTGGCCAGTTCAAGGTAGGAAGTGGCCCCGCGCGAGGCAATATCATAGAGGAGTACAGGCAGGCCATGACTGGGCGCTTCCGAGAGGCGGACATTTCGGGGTATCACCGCCTCGAACACCTGATCCGCAAAATGGCGGCGGATCTCTTCGCTGACTTGGTGTGAGAGATTGTTCCGTCCGTCGAACATGGTCAGGAGAATTCCGCGAAGGGTGAGACGGGGATTGAGTTCACGCTGGATGAGACGAATAGTCTGTGTGAGCTGACTGAGCCCCTCCATGGCGTAAAATTCGCACTGCAGGGGGATCAGCACAGAATCAGCGGCGGTAAGGGCATTTACGGTCAAAAGCCCCAGGGAGGGAGGACAGTCTATCACGACGTAATCGTAATCGTCCTGGACTTCCCTGAGAATGCCCGCGAGCTTTCCCTCGCGGGCGAAGGCCGAAATCAGTTCGATTTCCGCACCGATGAGATCGGTATTGGAGGGGAGAACATCGAGACGCGCCAATTCGGTTTTGACCAGAATATCCCTGGCCGTCGCCTCCCCCAGAAGAGCATTGTAGATGGTCAACTCCAGCGCCCGTTTGTCGATGCCGACGCCGCTGCATGCATTGGCCTGAGGATCCATATCGACCAGGAGAGTGCGCTTTTCGGCAGCCGCCAGCGAGGCGGATAGATTCACCGCAGTGGTCGTTTTCCCCACGCCTCCCTTCTGGTTGGCGATGGCGATGGTCTGAGCCATGTTTTCACCTCTCCTTCAACTTGCACCGGTCGAGCAGATTACCACAACCCCCTCATTCTTAAAAGAAAAAATGGGGTTTCGGAGTATCTACCTTTGGCTTGACAACATGTAGTGGAGATTGTGTTGCAGACTTCAATATATTGTATGATGTATTTCACTTTTCCATGAAGACCATCAGGATTCGTTCCGCTCCGGAGTCGGGCAGGCGCAGGCGGCTCATCTCCCGACACTGCAGGCTCAAGGCTTCTATCTGCAATTGCGCCTGAGCCAACTCCCGCTCCCCTTCGGCTCCTTTCATAGCCACGATCCGCCCCCCGGAAGCCAGACAAGGCTTCGCCAGAGCAGCGAAGGATGGCAGTGACGTGAAGGCCCTGGAAAGGACCACGTCGAAGCCGGCGGCATAAGTGGGGATTTGCGGCAGATCCTCGGCCCGCCCATGGAATGCCTCGAAATGGTCGAAACCAAGAAGACGGGCGGCATGGCGCTGGAAGACGATTTTTTTCTGGACGGCGTCCACCGATAAGATGCGTAATCGGGGCAGAACGATTTTCAGAGGAATGCAGGGGAACCCCCCGCCCGAGCCAAGGTCCAGCACCCGCTCATCCCCCGTGAGCAGGGTCAGGAGGGTCAATGAATCGACAAGGTGCTTCTCTACCGCCTCCCGTGGATCGGTAATCGCCGTCAGGTTGATGCGGCGGTTCCAGCGCAGCAACTCATCCATGAAGGAGATCAGAGTATCGATGACCCCCCGGGAAAGATGAATGTTCATCTGCGCGAGTTGGCGGACAAGGAGTTCAGACGGGTTCAACTTGTCCCCTGCGCAACAGCACGGCCAGAATGGCGATGGCCGCCGGGGTCACTCCGGGGATCCTGGAGGCCTGTCCCAGCGTCAGCGGCCGCACCCTCTTCAGCTTTTCCCTGACTTCGGCCGAAAGGCCTGATATCCCGTCATAATCGAAATCGGGAGAGATCGCCATCGTTTCGGTCCGCCGGAAGCGTTCGACCTGGTCGACCTGTCTCTGGATATATCCCTCGTATTTGGTGCCGATCTCCAGCTGTTCGCGGACTTTCATTCCGAGGGCCGTCAGGGTATCATCGAGAAACAGCAGATCCTCGATACTGATTTCCGGTCTCCGCAGAAGCTCTTCCAGAGAAACGCCATTCTTGAGTTCTCCCAGCCCGAGGCGATCGGCTGCGTCGCGATCGGAAGGGGCCACCCGCACCGCCCGCAGCCGTTCTCTTCCCCGGGATATCTGATGCAGCTTAGCGACGTAGCGCTCCCAACGTTCCTCAGTGACCAGTCCGGCCCTGTACCCCAACTCGGTAAGTCGCTGATCTGCATTGTCCTCTCTCAGCAGCAGCCGGTACTCGGCTCGGGAGGTGAACATGCGGTATGGCTCCTTCGTCCCCAGATTAACCAGATCATCGATCAGCACCCCGACGTAGCCCTGATCCCGCCCGATGATCAGAGGCTCTCTCCCTCGGACGCGCAGGGCGGCATTCATCCCCGCGACAAGGCCCTGGGCTGCGGCCTCTTCATACCCCGATGTCCCGTTTATCTGACCGGCATGATAAAGATTTCCCACCTCCTTCGTCTCCAGAGAAAGCTGCAGCTGAATCGGGTCGACAAAATCGTATTCAATGGCGTACCCCGGCCTCATGATTTCGACCTTTTCCAGCCCTGCAATGGTGCGAAGGAAGGCCAGTTGAATATCGGGGGGAAGGGAGGTGGAAACCCCGTTGGGATAAACCTCGGCACTCGTCAGCCCTTCAGGTTCGAGAAATATCTGATGCTGGTCCTTCTCCGGAAAACGCACGACCTTATCTTCGATCGACGGACAGTATCGTGGTCCCACACCCTCGATCACTCCGCTGTAGAGGGGGGAGCGGTCCAGACCGCCGCGAATAATCTCATGAGTCCGAGAGTTGGTGAAGGTGATATGACAGGGGAGTTGGGGACGGTCGATCCGTTCCGTTTCGAAAGAGAAGGGGCTGGGAATGGCATCGCCGAACTGGGGTTCGAGACGGGAGAAATCGATTGATCGTCGATCCAGCCGAGCCGGTGTTCCTGTCTTGAGCCGCCCCACTTGAAGGCCCAGGGATCGCAGATGATCGGACAAACCTTCAGAAGGGGGTTCACCGGCGCGCCCTCCCGGATAATTGCGCAGACCGACATGAATCAGTCCGCGCATAAAGGTACCGGTAGTCAACACCACGGTATCCGCCTCGAAAAGGATTCCTTCGCGTGTTTCCACTCCAGCGACACGGCTCCCCGAAATGAGCAGCCTGATAACGGATCCCTGTTTGAGATCAAGGAGGGATTGATCCTCCACCACCTTTTTCATCCGAGCGGCATAAAGCTGCCGGTCCGCCTGAGCACGGGAGGCCCGAACCGCCGGACCTTTTTTGATATTGAGGGTGCGAAATTGAATGCCTGTGGCGTCGATATTCCTCCCCATCTCTCCGCCGAGGGCATCGATTTCCCTGACCAGATGTCCCTTGGCCAAACCCCCGATGGCCGGGTTGCACGACATCTGTGCTATGGCGTCGAGGCTGAGATTCAAGAGCAGGGTCCGGCAACCCATACGCGCAGAGGCCAGGGCGGCTTCACAGCCCGCATGCCCTGCGCCAACCACGATGACCTCATATTTTTTACCGTAGGTAGACATCAACCATCCGCTTTCACCGTGCTGCCGTTACGCCCTGTCATCAACTCACAATCAGCAAGGAACGATCCAGGAATTCTCTTTACGCGTTTTCCAATTCGGCAATACTTCAGATTATAATCTGAAAACAGGAAACTCTTCCGTGCTTCAAAATGTTTCACGTGAAACATCTCCTCATTTGCCGATGCAAAACCGGGAAAAAATGCGGTCGAGGATTTCGTCGGGGGTCGTTTCGCCGGTGATTTCCCCCAGGGCCTGCAGCGCTTCCCTGAGTTCAAGGGCCAGAAACTCAGGGGACAGTTCTTTGATGGATCCAGCGTGAAAACGATCGATCGCTTGGCGGGCGCGCAAAAGAGCTTCCCTGTGGCGTCGGTCGGAGAGCATCACCGATTCTCGGGTATCTCCACCTCGGACACCATAAAAAACGCGTTCGATCGCGGAACGCAGTTCATCCATTCCTTCTCCCGTGTGAGTGGATATAGCAGCCGACGGCATATCGGAGAAAGGAGGCGTTACGGGTATTTGAGGAAGGTCTCTCTTGTTGATAACCAGCAGAACCCGCGCATCCCCGCAGGCGTCGAGGGCGAGAAAATCTTCATGATTCAGAGGAATACTGCCATCGACAACCAGCAGCACCAGATCGCTGGAAGCGACTTTGTGTCGGGCACGCCGAACCCCTTCGATTTCGACAAGATCTTCGGTATGGCGAATGCCGGCGGTATCGATCAAACGAAGCGGAAGCGAGCCAAGGGTCATACTCTCCTCGATGGTGTCACGGGTGGTACCTGCGACCTCGGTGACGATGGCCCTCGATTCGCCCAGCAGGGCATTCAAAAGTGAACTCTTGCCCGCGTTGGGTCGACCCAGAATCAGGACAGAGAGACCTTCTCGCAACGTGCGTCCGGTATCGAAAGTGGCGAGCAGATGATCCATGCTTGCGAGCAGTTCCCGGGCGCGAGTTTGAAGGAAACCCTGATCGGTATGCTCAATATCGTCGTCGGAGAAGTCGACATGGGTTTCGATTTCAGCAAGAAGTTCGGCAATTCCATCCCGGAAGCGGGCGATGGTCGAGGAAAGGCGCCCCTCCAGTTGTTGGAGCGCCACGTGACAGGCCGCTTCCGACCTGGATCGAATTACATCGATGACGGCTTCGGCGCGGGCAAGATCGATCCGGCCGTTTAGAAAGGCGCGGAGGGTAAACTCGCCGGGACGCGCCAGACGGAGACCCCATTCGAGAAAAAGATCGAGTATACGGCGCATCACCACGGGTCCGCCATGGCAGTGCACTTCGACGACATCTTCCCGTGTATAGGACCGGGGGCCTCTCATGACAACAGCCATGACTTCGTCGACGAGCGTCCCTTCGTAACAGTGAATCCTGCCGTGATAAAGATGATGGGAAGCCAGAGAATTGTTCCCCTTGGAAGGGTTAAAAAAGCGGGAGAGTGCTTCTTCAGCAGAAGGTCCGGAAATGCGGATAATGCCAATGCCGCCCTCACCGGATGAGGTGGCCGGGGCAATGATGGTATCATGATGAAACACTATCAACCCCTTTTCAAGGAAACGATGATTTTCCTTTCATGACCCTTTCCCACAGAACGGGTCTCGACATCGTTTTCCTCCTTGAAAGCAAGGTGAAGAATGCGTCGTTCCTCCGGCGGTAGAGATTGGACAGAGGCAGGCCTTCCGGTACGCCGAACCTGCGAAGCCAGGCGGCGGGCAAGGCGCCGGAGGAAGGAGGCGCGGCGGACCCGGTAGTCGTCAACATCGAGTACAATGGGGGTGCGATCCGATATCTGTCGGTCCGTAAGGAGAGTCACCAATGATTGAAGAGCGTCGAGGGTCTGTCCATGGCGGCCGATGATCAATCGGGAGTCGTTCCCCCTGATCTTCAAATCTACCCCCTCACTGCCTGTTTGAACAACGACGGTGCAATCGAACCCGCTCAGCCTGAGCAGATTTTCGGTGATGACGCGGGCGCTGAAAGCCCGATCTGAAAGGCGTACCCTGATCCGAGCAGGACGGACGCCGAAAAGACCGAATAATCCGGAAGAGGGGGTCTGAACAATTGTAGTTTCCACCTCAGCGCGACTGCAGCCAAGACGCTGTAGAGCTTGGTCCATGGTCTCTTCGACGGTGGACCCGCTGAGTTCTATTTCAAGAATGTCTCCAACCATTATGCCTTCAAACTTTACGATTAATAAAATACTGCTGGAGGATAGTGAGCAGGTTGTTAATCAACCAGTATATAACCAGACCGGAAGGGAAATTTAAAAACATGAACGTGAACACCACGGGCATGAGCATGAACATCTTCGCCTGGGTCGGATCCATCGTGCTGGGGGTCATCTTCTGTTGAATGAACATAGTGGCGCCCATGATAATAGGAGTCACGTAATACGGATCCTTGGCTGAAAGATCGTCTATCCAGAGCATGAACGGAGCGTGGCGAAGGGCTATATCATTCAGCAGAACCTTGTACAGAGCGAAAAATACCGGTATCTGCACCAGCATGGGAAGACAGCCTCCCAGGGGGTTGACGCGGTTTTTCTTGTAAAGCTCCATGATTTCGCGATTGAGTCGTTCCTTATCGTTCTTGAATTTTTCGCGGATTTTCGCCATCTCGGGCTGCAGCTTCTGCATGGACTTCATGGAAGAGTAACTCTTCTGGGTCAAGGGCCAGAAGAGCAGCTTGATAATGACGGTCAGCAAAATGATGGCCACGCCCCAATTGCCGACAAAGGAGTAAAAAAAGTTGAGAACCAGGCGAAGGGGCTTGGCAATGATGCCGAAGAAACCGAATTCTATCGCCTCTGCTAGCTGATAGTTCACGTCCTTGAGTATTTCCAGATGCCGCGGACCGAAATATAGCAGATAATTAAATGACAGAGTTTCGTTGGGACCCACCGTCAGGTAGGGAGACTCCAAAGCATTAATGACCAGATTGTCTTCCCTTTCGATGCGTACTTGTTCAGCTGCATTTTCCAGAGGGACAACGGCGGAGATGAAGTACTTGGTTTCAAAAGCAGTCCAGACAACCTCCTTGCCGTAGGACTTACTTTCTTTTGCAAGATCGTCCACATCATCGGTTTTTATATCGTCACCGGCGAGAGTTGCCGGCCCGACAAACTCGAAACTACTTCCTTTCATGGAATCATCCCAGGGTTGAACCAGGGAGAGAATCATGGTTCCGCGCAACGAATTTTCGACGGGGTTGCTGATGCGAACCTGCAGATCGAAATGATAACTTTCACCATGAAATTTGAATATTTTTTCGACTATCAGACCGGATGCGGAAGTCGTAGAAAAAACCAACTCCCCGACTTCGTCTTCGGTAAGACGCAAATCCCCGCCATCGGAAACAGTATAAAGGACGTCGGAGGAAAGATCGAATCCGTCCAATCCGACGGTACGCAGGCTCGCCAGTCGCTCGGGACCGACATCAATCAGAGTAATCAGCGGAGAATTTGGATCATCGGTTTCAGTATATTCTTTGAGTTGAAGTGACTTAAGGCGTGCACCGGCATTGGTGAAAAGGGCACGAAACTTATCGTTTTCAACTTTTATTTCCCTGACATTCCGGGTCACTTCAGGCGTTCCGGAGGGGCGGGGTATAGCGGGACGGGCTGGAGTTGCTTGTACAAACTCTTCCCCAGAGTCAGTCCGCTGTTCCTGAACGACAGGATCGGCGGTAGGCGCCGGTGGGGAAGGGGGGTTGAGGAGAGAAAAACCAATCCACACCACTAGCATGAGGATAAGAGCAATAATGGTATTTTTATTGTTTTCCATGTAAAAACTCCGAGGCTGCTCGGTTCAAGGAGGAATCAGACGGGGTCATAGCCGCCGGGGTGAAAAGGATGACAGCGCATGATCCTCCAGACCCCCATCAGAACGCCCTTCAGGGCGCCGTATTTGACAACAGCCTGACGTGTGTAGGAGGAACAGGATGGATAGAATCGACAGGAGGGTGACGTCAGCGGCGAAATAAATCTCCGATATAAATCTATGAATCCGATGACGATTTTCGCGAACATGCCGTTCTCGGGAGAAAATAATTTCCGGTGAGGATGCTCAATTCACTCCAGACCGTTGCGTGATCCAACTCTGAGGCACCCTTTTTGGCGATAATGGATATATCAGAATGCCGGGGCATGGAGTCATACCGGGTGCGGAAATATTCCCGCACTAAACGTTTCACGCGATTGCGGCGAACCGCACTTCCGACCTTCCGACTGACCGTCAATCCGAGGCGGGTCGGACCGTCACACCTGAACATGACGATGACGACAAAATGGGGCGTGTGCCACTTACGCCCCATCTCTCGAACCCGATTGAATTCACGGTTTTTATGCAGACGAAAGTCGGAGGGAAAAAAATTTCCCTTTTCAGCCATGTGACGGCTTATTTAACGGGATTGGTCACCGAAAGGATTTTTCTTCCCCGGGCGCGACGACGTTTGATGACAGCTTGGCCGTTTTTGGTCTGCATCCGCTTGCGGAAACCATGGGTTCTCTTACGGCGAATTCTACTGGGCTGGTAGGTACGTTTCATGCTGTTGCAACTCCCTGTGGTATGTAATGGGCCTTAGGTTTTTAGACGAATTGTAAAGGATACTTTTAAGCATATTTCTCAATTTGTGTCAAGGAAGAAAAGAATTCGGGTATTCAAGGACATCCCCTACGGGCCCCGAAACGCCGCCCAAAAATAGCTTGCAAATGAAAAGGAGCTCTGATAGCTTATTCTATCGATAATTACAGCCTTACATGCCCTGGAACCCGCACGGGACAAGCGACAAGCCCTATATCCACAGTTGTTAACAATCCTGTGGATAATTTTTTTAGAGGGCCCTTTTTCCCTCTGACATTCTTGCAATATGCCATTTTACCGCGACCTCTGATTTTTCTATGAATCGACTTTGGCGAGAAACTCTGACCCACCTGGAACAGGTTCTCAATCCCCAACATTTTTCGACATGGATCAAATCGATCCAGTTTGTCGGGATTGAAAAGGATCTTGTGCGCCTTGAGGTACCCAATCGTTTCGTCCGAGACTGGATCAGAGAGCATTATAGTCAGATTATCCAGGAAACTCTATCCGATATCGGCGCCGTGGCCTATCGGGTTCAACTGGGCGTGGCGGACAGATCCGAGGCGAAAAACACAGATGAGGAACAGGCTCCCCCGCCCCGGTCCCAAAATGAAACTCGTAAGGAATCACCCGTCAAGGAATGGAATCCTGCTTTCAACCTCAACCGCAAGTACACATTCGGTGAATTTGTCGCAGGCTCATCCAATCAATTCGCCGTGGCCGCGGCAATGGCAGTGGCCAATAATCCTGCCACTACCTATAATCCCCTCTTCATCTATGGAGGGGTAGGCCTCGGAAAAACGCACCTCATCAATGCGATCGGCAACTTTATTCTGGGCAGCAACAGGGAAATGAAAGTTTGCTACTATACGTCCGAAAAGTTCATGAATGAACTGATCAATTCCCTTCGATATGCAAAAATGGACGAATTCAGGAACAAATTCCGTTCCATGGATGTGCTCCTGATCGATGACGTACAGTTCATTGCCGGAAAGGAGAGGACCCAGGAAGAGTTTTTCCACACCTTCAACGCTCTTTATGAATCGCACAAGCAGATTGTGGTCACCTCCGATAAATTTCCAAAGGAAATACCGGGTCTGGAAGAAAGGCTGCGGTCGCGTTTCGAATGGGGCCTGATAGCGGACATCCAACCTCCTGACGTGGAAACAAAGCAGGCCATCCTCAAAATGAAGGCCGAACAGAATGGAATACAACTGCCGGAGGATGTGGCACTCTTTCTGGCTACTTCCGTGAGCAGCAACGTTCGAGAACTCGAAGGTTTCCTCATCAGAATAGGCGCCTATGCAAGCCTGACCTCGACCCCCGTCACCCTGGAAATGGCCAGGGAGGTGCTCAAGGATATTCTGGTGGAAAAAAACCGTGAACTCACGGTAGAGGAAATTCAGAAAACGGTGGCGGCCCACTTCAGCATTAAAATTTCCGATCTCAAATCCGCCAAGAGACTCAAGGCTCTGGTTCTTCCAAGGCAGATAGCCATGTACCTTTCCCGTATACTTACATCGTGCTCTTATCCGGAAATAGGTGAGCGCTTCGGCGGCAAAGACCACTCGACAATCATCCATGCCATCAAAAAAATAGAAAAGCATATGGAAGAAGATTTTCAGCTCCGTTCCACGGTAAACACATTAAAAAACGTCCTTATTCACTGATTTTGCGAAGATCTAAATTCCTGTGAACGAATCCGGGCATAAACCTGGGGACAATTTAGGTCTTTCGAGCTGTTAACAAAAAGGCTTAGTGGCACAACAGCTTAAACACAGTGTATTCCACAGGGCTAACAGATTGAATAAAAAGGTTTTTTTAGATAATAATGACTAATCAACAGGTATTACTACTATCTGCTATAAGAGATCTAAAAGATAATAGAACCCGTTACCTGTGAACAGGAGGGCTCATGCATTTCACCATCGAAAAAGAAGTTTTTCTCAAGGGACTGGCCCGTATCCAGGGAATAGTGGAAAAACGCAATACCATACCCATCCTCTCCAACGTACTGATTGAAGGCAGGGACAACGAAATTTATCTGACCGCCACCGATCTGGAAGTCGGCATGCGGGCATCCTATCCCGCCTCCATAGTCACTCCGGGAAAAGTAACGGTTTCCGCAAGAAAAATTCATGAAATAATCAAGGAACTTCCTGAAAAGGAAATTTCATTTATAGCCAAGGAAAACTGCTGGATTGAAATTCGTTGCGGCAAGGCGCTTTTCAATATTGTCGGTCTCTCTTCCGAGGAGTTTCCTTACTTTCCCCAGCCCGACAAGGAACAATTTTTCTTGATAAACAGTTCTTTACTCAAGGAAATGATCGATAAGACGGCCTTTTCCATATCAACCGACGAGAGCAAATACAACTTGAACGGCATCTACTTCCGCTCGGTGGAGGATGAGGGCAAACAGATGCTGCGCCTGGTGGCCACCGACGGTCACCGCCTGTCAATGATTCAGAAGGAAATGGACGCTTCCCATGTGGAAGAGTTGCTCAAAGGAGTCATTTTCCCCCGCAAGGGTATCATTGAACTGAAGAAAATTGCCGAGGAGGGCGAGAGCGACATCCAGCTTGGATTCATGGACAACAACGCCGTGGTCAAAAAAGATCGGACCGTGGTGGTGATGCGCCTGGTGGATGGCGAATTTCCCGACTATAACCGGGTTATCCCTAAAAACAACGAATTGGTAGCCTTCATCAACCGGGACACATTCCTCCATGCCTTGCGCCGCATGGCGATCCTATCGAGTGAAAAATCCCGAGGGGTCAAGGTCATGCTTCGGCAGGGAATGCTGGAAATATCGTCTTCAAATCCCGAATTCGGAGATGCAAAGGAAGACCTGGAAATCGAATACGGCGGCCCGGATATGAGCATAGGATTCAATGCCCGGTACCTTATCGATATTCTCCAAGCCCAGGAGACGGAAAAGATTCGCCTTCTGGTGAAGGACAATCTGTCGCCCGGACTGGTCAAACCGAGCGAGGAAAGTAATTACTTAGCGGTCGTCATGCCCATGCGCCTGTAGGAACCCCTTCAAAAGGTGGATGAAAAAAGCCTTTCAAAAAAGGCTTTTTTCATGAGATGGGTCTTTTCCTTTTATGAATATTCATCGTCTGACCCTCTGTGATTTTCGAAACATAGAGAAAGTCGAAATATCTCCGGACTCCGGATTCAATATTTTCTGGGGGGTTAATGCCCAGGGAAAAACGAACCTTCTCGAAGCCGTCTATCTCCTTGGAAATCTTAAAAGCTTTAGAGGAGCTCGCAACGAGGAGATGATCCGCCATGGAAGGGAACTCTCCCGTTTGAAGGGTGAGGTGGATTGCCAGGGGGTCCGGCGCCGCATCGAGCTCCAGATTGAATGTCATGGAAAAACTGGGCGGGTGGACGGCAAGGAATCACGTTCCACCGGGAGTTTTCTCGGTCATCTGCGACCGATCCTCTTCTCTCCCGAGGAAGTCAATCTGATAAAAGGGTCTCCGGCAGGTCGCAGAGATCTTCTCGACCGTGCCGTTTTCCAGGCCGATGCAGCCTTTCTGGGAAGAGCCCAGGAATATCGACGCCTTCTCAGGCAGCGCAACTGTCTGCTCAGGGAAAATAGAAGTCGCGTAGAAATCCATCCCTGGTCCGAGGGTCTGATACGAACCGGTGCCCGGATAAGGCACGATCGATTCATTTATCTTGACCGGCTGCTGCCACTGTTGCGGGAGGCTTACCGGAACATAGCCGGGGGGGGAGAGGAAGCGGATCTGCAATATTCCGCCGGCAACCCTTCTGTTGAAAAACTGGAAGAGGCGCTGCGGCGGGAACTGGAGCGCTCGGAAGACAGAGAGCGAAAAATGGGTCAGACCCTGGCCGGACCCCATCGCGACGACCACCGTTTTATGGTCAATGGGCGACTCCTGCGTCTATACGGTTCGCAGGGGCAGCAGCGTTCGTTCATCCTGGCTTTCAAAGCTGCCCAGATTATGGATCTGGAGAACAGAACGGGGGAACCTCCTGTATTGCTGCTCGATGATATGACCAGCGAACTGGACCGGCAGCGGCAGGGATTTTTTTTCCGCTTCCTGCAGGCCAGGCAAGGACAGGTATTCATTACCACCACGGATATTCGATCCCTGATCGATGAAGGATTCCGACAGGCGCGCTTTTACCGGGTCTCCGGCGGAGTCGTCGAGGAAGATTGCCGAGAATGAGGATTAAATAAATGAGCGAACAGACGAAGAAGGAATACGGCGCGGACAGCATCAAGGTACTCGAAGGGTTGAGTGCCGTTCGCAAACGACCGGCCATGTATATCGGATCGACGGGGGTAACGGGTCTTCATCACCTGGTCTACGAGGTGGTGGACAATTCCATCGATGAGGCGCTGGCCGGATATTGCGACGAAGTCTCCGTGGTCATCCATGTGGATGGGTCGGTCACCGTCGTGGATAACGGCCGCGGAATCCCTGTGGAAATGCATTCGACCCAGAAAAAAACGGCGGCCGAAGTGGTCATGACCGTCCTCCATGCCGGGGGTAAATTCGACAGCGACTCCTACAAGGTTTCCGGCGGATTGCACGGCGTCGGCATATCGGTAGTCAATGCCCTTTCCTCGAAGCTGGAGCTGGAAATCAGACGAGGAGGACGGATTTACCGGCAGGAATACGCCCGCGGCGTCCCCGAGGCGCCGCTGCACGAGGAAGGGGAGACCGTCAAACGGGGAACCCGCATCACCTTCTGGCCGGATTCCGAGATTTTCGAGACGACCGAATTCTCCTTCGAGACTTTGTCCCAGCGGCTTCGTGAGCTGGCTTTTCTCAACGGCGGGGTGAAGATCAACATCGTCGACGATCGCAACGAGAAGAGCCACGAGTTCCACTACGAAGGGGGCATCGTCTCCTTCGTCGAATATCTGAACCGGGCAAAAACCCCTCTTCACCCCAAGCCTATTTTCATTACCGGCGAAAGGGAAGGGGTCGATATCGAGGTGGCCATTCAGTACAACGACGGCTACGACGAGAAGATATTCGCCTTTGCCAACAACATCAACACCCATGAAGGCGGAACCCACCTCATCGGGTTCAAGGCGGCCCTGACGCGCACCATGAACACTTACGCCACCGCCAACAATCTCCTCAAGAACATCAAGACGGCTATCTCCGGGGACGATCTGCGAGAAGGAATGACGGCGGTCATCTCCGTCAAGGTGCCCGATCCCCAGTTTGAAGGGCAGACCAAGACCAAGCTCGGCAACTCGGAAATCAAGGGATATGTCGAGACCCTGATGAATGAGAAACTCTCCGAATATCTCGAGGAGAACCCGCAGGTGGCCCGCAAGATTCTGGAGAAGGGAATCGAGGCGGCCCGAGCCCGCGAAGCGGCCCGCAAGGCCCGGGATCTCACTCGCCGAAAAGGGGCACTGGACGGACTTTCGCTTCCGGGAAAACTTGCCGACTGCCAGGAGAAGGACCCGTCGTTGTGCGAGATCTACCTCGTCGAGGGAGACAGCGCCGGCGGAAGCGCCAAACAGGGGAGGGACAGAAAATATCAGGCCATCCTTCCTCTGAAGGGGAAGATTCTCAATGTCGAGAAGGCGCGCTTCGACAAGATGCTGACCTCCAATGAGATCCGGACCCTGATCACCGCCATGGGGACCAGCATCGGCAAGGACGATTTCGACATTTCCAAGCTGCGCTACCATCGCGTCATCATCATGACCGACGCCGACGTCGACGGCTCGCACATCCGCACCCTGCTGTTGACTTTTTTCTTCAGGCAGATGCCCGCGCTGGTCGAACGCGGCCATCTCTACATCGCCCAGCCCCCCCTCTACAAGGCAAAGCGGGGCAAGAAAGAAATCTACCTCAAGGATGAAGCCCTCCTTCTGGATTACCTCCTCAATGAGGGGGTCGATGGAGTCACCGTGGAGATGGACAGCGGGCGCAGGGTGCTGAGAGGAAAGCAGATTATTCCGACCCTGCGCAACATTCTCGATTACAACAGCCATTTTGACAAAACGGTCCACAAAGGGGTCAATTCGGAAGTACTCAAGGTGTTCGTCCGGGGCAAGGTTCAGAACGGATTTGCCGACATGAATGATCTCACGCCTCTGGCTGAGAAGCTCCGAGCCGTGGAGCCAAAGGCCGAATACGAGGTCCTTGAGGATCCTGCCCGGATTCTATTCACCCTCGGCAATATCCGAGCCCGGATCGATCGTGGAGTGCTGGAGGCGCTTTCCTCCCATGAATACAAGCTGCTGCTGCAGGCTTACCGGTTGGTGGAGGACATCTGCAAAGGGGAAGAGGCCGTCATCTCCGCCGAGGGGAAAGAAGAGACAAGGGTCGGAGACCGTCAGGAACTGCTTGACTTTTTCATCAACCGGGCCAAAAAAGGACAGTATATCCAGCGCTACAAGGGACTGGGAGAGATGAATCCGGAGCAACTCTGGGAAACCACCATGGATCCGGAAAAAAGGGTCCTTCTCCAGGTCAAAATAGAGGATGCCGTGGAAGCCGACGAGATATTCACGGTTCTGATGGGGGATCAGGTGGAGCCCCGCCGCGAGTTTATCGAAAACAACGCTCTCAACGTCTCCAATCTGGACGTTTGACCGCCATCCCGGACAATCGGAGGAAATGAATAGATGCTTTCGGAACAGAACAAGGTAAGCGTCAATATCGAAGACGAGATGCGCAAATCCTATATGGATTA